>JANJVG010000104.1 GCA_024710165.1 Burkholderiaceae bacterium | reverse complement strand
CTGCACCACGGCGGGCGTGCCCTGGGCAATGACCTGGCCGAAGTTGAGCACGACGACGTGGTCCGACAAATCCATCACCATGCCCATGTCGTGTTCCACCATCAGCACCGTCACGCCCCACTCGGCGCGCACATCGAGGATGAAGCGCGCCATGTCTTCCGTCTCCTCGCGGTTCATTCCGGCCACGGGTTCGTCGAGCATCAGGATCTGCGGCTGCATGGCCAGGGCGCGCGCCATCTCCACGCGCTTTTGCAGGCCGTAGGGCAGGGCCGCGACGCTGGCGTGGCGGATGTGGTCGATTTCCAGGAAGTCGATGATGCGTTCTTCGATGTCGCGGCGCAGCTCGGCCTCTTCCTTGCGGGCGCGGCCCAGGTAGAACAGCGCGTCGAACACATTGGCCTTGAGGTGGGCGTGGCGGCCGAGCTTGATGTTGTCGAGCACCGTCATGCCGCGAAAAAGCGCAATGTTCTGGAAGCTCCGGCCCAGGCCCATGCGGGCGCGCTGCGGCGCGGGGATGCGCGTGATGTCCTGGCCCTTGAACCGGATGCTGCCTTGTGCGGGCCGGTAAAAGCCCGAGATGGTGTTGAACAGCGAGGTCTTGCCGGCGCCGTTGGGCCCGATCACGGCGGTGATGGAGCCCGGCTGCACGCCAAAGCCCACGCCGGACAGCGCCTTCACGCCGCCAAAGGCAAGCGTCAGGCCATCGACCTGCAGCAGGGGAGCGGCGGTGGGGCCGCCAGGGGTTTGTGTCGCCATCGGCTTGGTATGCGGGTTTGTGCGAACCGAAAAAAGTCTACTTTTACGTAAACTGCTTACTCATGAGTAGATTTTGAGTGCCGCGCCATCCTCCTGGCATTGGTAGTTTCCCGATGTAAAGCGCCCCATGACCAAAACAGCCGCCACCAGACCCCGAAAAACCAGGCCTCCTGTAGCCGCTGCGTCGCCCTGGGCGAATGCGCCCGACCGCGAGCAGCAGCGCGAGGCCAAGCGCCAGGCCGTGCTGCAGGCGGCGGCGCAGTTGTTCAACGAGCGGGGCTTTCATGCCACCTCGCTCGACGACATCGCGGCCCGCCTGAATGTGAGCAAGCCCACGCTGTATTACTACGTCAAGAACAAGGACGAGATCCTGTTGCAGTGCGTCAGCCAGGGGCTGGAGATGACGCTCGAAGGCATCGAGGCCTCGCGCGCTGCGGGTGGCAACGCGGTGGACCAGTTGCGGGCCTGCATGCAGGCGTATACCGACATCGTGGTTCAGCCTTTTGGCATGTGCCTGATCCGCGTGGGCGACGAAGAAGTGCCCGAGCCCAGCCGCACCGAACTGCGCCGCATGAAGTCCGAGATCGACCAGGCTTTCCGCCGCCTGGTGGCCCAGGGGGTGGAGGAAGGCTCGCTGCAGCCGTGCGACCCGAAGATGACCGCCTTCGTGATCGCTGGCGCCCTCAGCTGGATCGGACGCTGGTACCAGCCGGGCGGCGACTATACCCCCGAGCAGATCGCGCAGCAGTGCATTGACACCTTATGTGGCGGGGTGCTGCGGCGGGTGGAGGCGCTGGCGGTGGCTGCGGCACCCAAAACCCCACGCAGATCGCGGCGCTCATCCTCTGCGCCGTTGGCCGGGAATTGAGCGCAGCGCAATGGCTTACGCCGCCTCTTGCTGCGGTTCAAACTGTTCGAGGGCTTTGAATAGCCGTTCCACCGTGGCCGATTCGAACACGCCCTCCGGCCCCTGCGCGTGGATGTCGGTGAAAGGCGAGGCATAGAGGCGCTCGGCGGGCATGGCGCCGTGTTCGGTCAGGTGCTGCACGATTTCGTCGATGAACTGCAACTGGCTGGCGCTGGCCGTGCCCGTGGCGATCAGCCCGGCAAACGCGGCGGTGGCGGCCTCGCGGTCCAGCCCCACCAGGGAGCGAATGAACACGATCAGGCTGCTGTGCAGCGCGCGGGCGCGCTCGATGTCGCCATCGGTGCCGCCCGCTTCGTGCAGCAGGGTTTCGAGCTCTTGCAGGTCGGCCGGCGTCAGTGGCTGGTTGCGGCGCAGCTTGTGCAGCGCCAGCCGGTCGTCGTGGGCGCGCAGGAACACCTTGGCCTTGGCCCGAAAGCGCTCGAAGTCCACCGCGCTGGCCACCAGGGGCAAGTTCACTTCCGCCGTTTCGCCGATGGCATCTTCAAAGTCGGTATAGACCACCTTGCGGCTGCTCTTTTCAATGAGCTTGATGAGCGCACGCAGCTTGCGCCGCGCCTGCTCCAGCATGGGCAAGGTCACGTCCTGCCACCACTCATCACCTGCCACCGCCTCGATCAGCAGCAGGTGTTCGCGCACGCTGGGCACGTTGGCCAGCTCCAGCAGGCTGCTGGCCAGTTGCTGCACCTTGGCTTGCAGGCGGGCCAGGGCAGGCTCGCTGCGCAGCAGGGCCAGCTGGGTGCCCAGCATCAGCGCGTCAAAGCGCTTGGCATCTTCGTCGTCGTCCCGCACTGCGGTGGGCAGGCCCGACAGGTGCTCGGCCACGTCGGCCAGCTGCTCAGGCGTGGGGTGCTGCCACGCATCCGGCTGCGCCCAGGTCTCCACCCAGCGGCGCTGCGGGCGCACCACAAAGTTGGCGAGCTGCATGCCCGCCACCATGCCGTGCAGCAGCGCGGCGGTTTCCTCGCGGATGGCGGCTTCGGTTAGGGCAAACGATGCGGCTGGCGCCTCGGCCACGCCGCCCTGTGTCAGGCGCTGGTCCAGCAGGCCGATCAGCTCCAGCCGGGCGTTGAACAGGCGTTGTGACAGCGGCTGCGCCAGCGCCCCATCGCTGCCCTCCAGCTCCTGGCTGAAAAACTCCAGGTTCTGGCAGAAGTCGAAGATGAAAAAGTCCTTCTTGTCCTGCCCCGGCCCATACAGGTCTTTGCACAGCCGCGTGCCGCGCCCCACCATCTGCCAGAACTTGGCCTTGGAGCGCACGATCTTGAAGAACACCAGGTTCACCACCTCGGGAACGTCGATGCCGGTGTCCAGCATGTCCACCGAAATGGCGATGTGCGGCGCGCGGTCCTTTTGCGCAAAGGCGTCGATGAGCGACTGCGCGTATTCGGTCTTGAAGGTGATGGTGCGCGCAAACTCGCCCCGGTACTCGGGGTAGTTGGCATCAAAGCGTTCCTGGATGAACTCGGCGTGCCGCTGGTTCTTGGCAAAGATGATGGTCTTGCCCAGCCGGTCGCCGCCCGCCACCTTGTGGCCGCGCTGCATCAGCAGGGCCAGCATCTTGTCCACCGTGTCGGTGTTGAAGAGCCACTGGTTGACGGCCTCGGCGCTCACCTCGTCGGGGGCCTCGCCACCTTCCTCGTCCCATTCCAGCGCGTCCCACTGTTCCTTTTCGTCGTCGCTCAGATCGTCGTACCGGATGCCCTGGCGCTGGAACTTCAGCGGCACTGAAATCGCTTTGGGCGGTGCCAGGTAGCCCTCGGCAATCGCGTCATCCAGCCCATAGGCGTCAGTCGGCACACCGCTTTCCAGGCCAAACAGGCTGTAGGTGTTGCGGTCGATCTCGTCCTTGGGCGTGGCCGTCAGGCCCACCAGCAGTGCGTCGAAGTAGCTGAAGATGGCCCGGTATTTTTGGTAGATGGAGCGGTGCGCTTCGTCCACCACGATCAGGTCGAAATGCCCCACACCAAAGCGGCGCTGCCCGCTGCCTGCGGCCTCGTTGATGAGCCCCATCATCGTGGGGTAGGTGGACACATACACCCGCCCTTCGGTAGAGCGATCGGTCACCAGGTTCACCGGGGCGGCATCGGGCAGGTGGGCCTTGAAGGCGTTGACGGCCTGGTTCACCAGCGCCACGCGGTCGGCCAGGAACAGCACGCGCTTGCACCAGTTGGCGCGCATGAGCACATCCACCAGCGCGATCACCGTGCGGGTTTTGCCCGCGCCGGTGGCCATTACCACCAGCGCCTTGCGGTGCTGGTCACGCTCAAACGTCTCCAGCACGCGGCGGATGGCGCGCTGCTGGTAGTGGCGCTCCACAATGCCCGCCGCAATGCTGAGGCTGGCCAGCGGTTTGCGCGTGGTGCGGCGCTGGTGCATCAGCTCCAGCTCGTCGTTCGTGTGAAAGCCCTGCACCGGGCGCGGCGGGCTGGTGGTGTCGTCCCACATCCAGTGCTCGTAGCCATTGGTGCCGTAGATCACGGGGCGGTGGCCGGTGCTTTGCTCCAGGCAGTCGGCGTACAGGCGGGCCTGCTGCTGGCCCTCTTGGGCACTGCGGCGGGTGCGCTTGGCTTCCACAATGGCCAGCGGCCGCTCGCCGCTCCACAGCACATAGTCCACAAAGCCCTTGCCTTCGTTGTTGGGCATGCCCTGCACCTCCAACTCGCGGTCGCGCGGCTGGTCCAGCGCCCAGCCGGCTTCTTTGAGCAGCAGGTCGATGAACAGGTCGCGCGTGGCGGCCTCGTTGTAGTCGTGCGCGGTGGCGGGCTGCGCGGCGTTGGCGGCCTTGGCGGCGGCAATCTCGGCGCGGTAGCTGGCCAGCTCGGCGTCCAGCGCGGCATTGCGGGCGGCCGCTTCGCGCAGCGCGGCGTCGCGCTCGGCCAGGGCTTGGGCTTGCTTGGCAAGGGCCTCTTGCGCTGCAACCTGGGCGGCGCGGCTGGCGGCCTGTTCTTGCGCCGCTGCCGTGCCTGCTGGGGGTGGCAACAGGTCCACGCGAAACTGCAGCCCCGGCGCAGGCCGGTCGCCCACACGGCGTGCATAGTGCTGCGCCAGCCAGAAGGCCACATGGAACAGCTCGCGCAGGGCGCTCTGCGCATCCTGCGCGGCCACGGGGCGCACATCGTGCACCGCCTTGTTGCCCAGGCGGCGGATCACGTCCATCTTGGCGTGCACCGCACTGCCCACCAGTTGCTGAAAACTGGGCTCGAACAAAAACGCCGACAAATCGGCCTTGTACGGCATGCGCAGGCAGCCACCCCGGCCCCCTTCCGCCTGGTAGAGCCAGGCCACGGCCAGCTCCAGCGTGCGGCGGGCGTAAAAGCACGCGGTGCGCGGGTCGGCGTGGGCGGCTGCCTCGGCACGGCGGGCCTCCATCAGCAGGTCGGGCCAGTCGGGTTGTAAAAAGCCGAAGTTCGTTGATCCGATGCTCACGCGCTTCCCCTCTGTGCTTTGTTGTTGGGCGGCTCTGACAAGCCGCTTATTTCCAGCCTTAACCCTAACCCATTCACCAACAACACCAATTTTTCCAGCGAACATCGTTCTGGATGGCTCTCTGCATCGCGGATAAAAGATGGGCTGACGTTGCACACCGCAGCGGTTTGTGACCGTGTGAGGCCCTGCCGTTTGCGCTCGGTGCTGAGGGTCTGGGCAAGTTCGGGGAATCCGTCGGACGTGATGTGCATTTTTTGACCCTATGGGGCCAATTCAAACACGATGGGCGCGTTCTGGGTGGCTTTTGTTCTTATGAGGTCACTTTTGACCCCCCCGACGCAGATTCGATGCCTTAGGTAGATTTGTTTGATGGGCATTTGATCGAACGAGGCTTTTTATGAAAGGCCCGTCAAAAACTCTTTGTATGACAAGGAGTTAGTGCATGCGATTTGCTTGATGGAGCGTGTTCGCGGCAGCTACCACCATGCCGTGAGCCTTCCTGATGTCACCCTCATTGATGAGGGTGACATGTCCTAAGTGCTTGACTTCACTCGCATTTTGTCGGCACCCGCAGGGCGCCAGCCTTGCTCACAGCGCCTGCGCCTGGCCAATGACCTGGTCGCGGAATTGGGCGGGCAGGCCTTTGGGGGTGAGCACATCCACCGGGATGCCCAGCAGTTGCCCCAGTTCGAGCTGGATCTTGGCAATGTCCATGAGCGTGGTCTCGGGCGTGGGCTCCACCAGAATGTCCAGGTCGCTGCCCTCCGTGTCATCGCCATGCACCACCGAGCCGAACACGCGCACGTTGGTCACGCGGTGGCTCAGGGCAATGGCGCGAATGGCGTCGCGGTGGGTGTGCAGAGCAGTGGATGGGCGCATGGCGGGGGCTCCTGGGTGCAAGGGGAAACTTGTATCACAACGCCCCTGTAAACGCCCGCTGCTGCTGCGAGGCACACAGCACATGGAGTAGTGCTACGGCCAGGGAGCGGCGGCGGGGCTTCAAGGGATGATCTCTACGGATGCGAGGTCGTGGATTACCAGCGATTCGACGATCAGTTCCCGGTGGTCGAGCAGCACCTTCAGCGTAGCGGCCCGCGTCTGGTTCGGGGTGCGTAATCGAACCACCTTGGGCGGCTGCCCCCACACCAGCGAGAGCTCCTGAAAATCCGCATCGCGGGTCACGATCACGTAGCCGTCATCCTTGGCCTTTTGCCACACCTCGCGGTCCGAGGCGGACTCCAGGCCCAGCAGCACGACCTGGCTGGTGCCCGGGTAAGCGTGCTGCAAAAAAGGCACCAGGCGGCGCGAGAGGTTTTCGTCCAGCAGCAGCTTCATTGCGCTTTGAGCGAAACAACCTGGTGTTCCCGCTCGGCGGCAAACGCCAGCACGGCCAGGATGTCCTGCTCGGTGAGTTCCGGGAAGTCGTCCAGAATTTCCGGGGTGGACATGCCGCTGGAGAGCATGGACAGCACGTCGTACACCGAGATACGCAAGTTGCGCACACAGGGCCGCCCGCCACGCTTGCCGGGTTCGAGGGTGATTCTGTCCATGGTGCTCTCCTTAAAAGTGGACCGTGACATGAGATTGTGCAGCCATTGGCCGTTCAAAGCTGCCCCGCAAACGCCCGCTGCTGCAGCGAGGCAAACAGCGCATCCAGCGCGGCCAGCGCGCGGCGGTGGGTGGCTTTGAGGGCTTCGATGGAGGCGATGCGGGTGGCGAAGGTTTGTTGGAGGGGGAGGGGGGGGAGTGAAACTCTCAGCCCTGCAACGATGCCTTTGTTCAAGTTGGGCATGGTTGCACCCAAAGAGAACTCTTCGAGCTTTGCCTTCATGCTTACGCTAGTCAGTACGTGGAACAAGTAAGTGGCCGTCGCAGTCGTTGCGTTTGGTCGAATGTAGAGGGAGCCTGTGCCGCACATGAGTGGCCCATGTTCTGCAGTCACGATGGCGCAGCGACCCATTTCTCCACGGCGGCCCATTACCAAATCACCCGCCTTGAGCTGATATATGGGTAGTTCATCGAACTTCTGCTGAGTAATGCCTTGATCCAAACCCGGAACGATCTTCCCGTCTTTGATGTGCATGGGATTGATCAAAGGAATTCCGTCGGGGACATAGTCTTCTTGGTGAAGAAGTGAGCCAAACGGGCCAATTTGTATTTCATCGCTGGCATTTGCGAGCGGTGATGTAGGCCACCCCTTCTGATTCGACACCGGGTCCCCAAACATATCGAGAAAGAGGGACTGGGCGAGGCTGTCGAGCAGGGCCAGGGCGGTGCGGCGTTGGGTTCGGAGGGTTTCGGCTTGGTCGAGGATGGCGGCGATGCGGCGTTGTTCTTCCAGCGGGGGCAGAGGGACCGCCAAATCTGCGAGAAAGCTGGCAGGAACCCGTCTTTGCCCACCGCTGCCTGTCATGCGCCGCTGGCCATTTGCACGTACTTCTTCGAGCCGCAGGTAGTGGTGCAAATACCGCGACTCTGTGATGCCAGAACGTGCCCGAACGACGTGGAACTCTGTGGAGCCGAAGCCGTGCGAACGCGGCAAACGGGCTTGGGCGATTTTTCCGTTTTCAAAGCAAGGTGTGATCTTTGCCACCAATACGTCGCCGTCAAGAAACGGCGTGAAGCCTTTCGCCACTTCTGCGTAGGGCCGGTCTTGCGTGGTTTTCACACTGGCAGATTCAGCGCTCAGCGACGCCATTGGCACAAATGAAACAAGTTCTTCCGCCGGCAGCTTTTTGCCCAGCGTGGGGTTTAGCTCGGCAATATCGGTCAGCTTGGCGGTTAGGAATTTCGCACTCACTTCAACATCCCCTCCAACACCCCCATCCCCCGCGCAATCTCTTCCTCCACCGCCCGCAGCTCCGCCAAGATCTCCCCCGGCGCCCGGTGCTGAACCTGTTCATGCACCACTTCCTTGTAGCGGTTGATGCTCAGGTCGTAGCCGTTGGCTTCAATGTCGGCCTTGGGCACGCAAAAGCTTTGCGCGGTGCGGGGGCGCTCGCGTTCGCTGCTGTGGCGCTGCGCCCAGCGGGTTAGCACGTCGGGCAGGTTGTTTTTGGCGTGCTCTGCTTTTGATAGCTGCTCGCGCTTATCCAGTAAGGGCTGGAGGCCTAAAAGGCTTGCATCCAGCAGGGGCTGGCGTTTGTCGTCCAGGCTCCAGCCGTCGGCCTGCATGTCGTAAAACCACACGTGGTCGGTGCCGCCGCTCATGGTTTTGGTGAAGAGCAGGATGGCGGTGCTGACGCCCGCGTAGGGTTTGAACACGCCGCCGGGCAGGCTGATGACGGCGTCGAGCTTTTGCTCTTCCACCAGCTTGCGGCGCAGTTCTTTGTGGGCTTTGCTGGAGCCAAACAGCACGCCGTCAGGCACGATCACAGCGGCGCGCCCGCCGGTTTTGAGCAGGCGCAGGAACAGGGCCAGAAAGAGCAGCTCGGTCTTTTTGGTTTTGACGATGCTTTGCAGGTCTTTGGCCGTGCTCTCAAAGTCGAGGCTGCCCGCAAAAGGCGGGTTGGCCAGGATGAGGCTATAGGCCTCGGCGTCGCCCGCTGCGCCCTGCGAGAGCGAGTCGCGGTATTCGATGGCGGGGTGCTCCACGCCGTGCAGCACCATGTTCATGCTGCCGATGCGCAGCATGGTGTTGTCAAAGTCGTACCCGTGGAACATGCCGTTGTGGAAGTGCGCGTTTTGCGCGGGCACGCGCAGCATGTCGGGGTGGGTAGCACGCAGGTATTCACCCGCCGCCACCAAAAATCCGCAGGTGCCCGAGGCTGGGTCGCAAATGGTGTCTTGCGGTGTGGGGGCGGTGAGGGCCACCATCAAATCAATGATGTGGCGCGGGGTGCGGAACTGGCCGTTTTGCCCGGCGGCGGCAATTTTGCCGAGCATGTATTCGTAGAGGTCGCCCTTGGTGTCGCGATCATGAAGGGGAATGGTGTCGAGCAGATCGACCACCTTGGCCAGCAGGCCGGGCGTGGGGATGGTGAAGCGGGCACCGGCCATGTGGCGGGCAAAGGCGCTTTCTGCCGCCGGGCCGCCCGAGGCTTGCAGACCGCGCAGGAAGGGGAAGACCTGGTTGCTGAGCACGTCAAACATTTCGGCCGGGGCCATGTTTTTGAAGCGGGACCAGCGCATGGCGTCGTGTGCGCGGCCTTGCGCGTCGGCGCCTGCGGGGATGAGGTGCACGGGCTGGGTTTTGAGGCGCAGGGCTTTGTTGTCTTCGCGCGTTTGGTCGCTGTCGAGGGCGCGCAGAAAGAGCAGGTAGGTGATCTGCTCGATGACTTCAATGGGGTTGGCGATGCCGCCGGACCAGAAGGCGTTCCAGACTTGATCGACTTTGTTGCGCAGGTCACCGGTGAGCATGGGGCAGTGGGGCTTGTGGGGGAAGCCTGGGAGTCTGCCACGGGTGTGAGGGCTGTGCGCCGGGGGCGGTCTTATTGGGGTGTTTTGGGCCTCTTGCGCTTGCTGGGCAAGCGCAAGGTGCTATGTATAGCGTAGCAAATGTGCGCCGTGTGCCCAGGGCTTACTTGCTGCGATAGGCGTCGTGGCAGGCCTTGCAGGTTTTGGCGGCTTCGCCGAAGGCGACTTTGAGGTTGTCGAGGTTGCCGGTTTTGGCCGCAGCGGCGAGCTTGGTGGATTCGGCTTCGAGCTTGTCGGCGTGTTCCTTGAACTTGGCCTACTCGCTCCAGATGCTGGCCTTGGCCTTGGTGGGTGCGCCCTTGTCGGTGCCGGGGCCGAAGGCGGGCCAGGGCAGTTTGGCCATGGTGGCGACGAGGTCGGCGTTGTCTTGCGCGGCCTTGGCGTCGAACGGTGCTTTGCCGTTGGCCATGGCGCCGATGCGGCCAAAGTGCTCGCCCATCACAAAGAAGCTGCCCTGGCGGTATTTGATGGCGTCTTCGGCCTTGGCAAACTGCGCGGCGGCGGGCGCCGACAGGGTGACCGCAGCAGCGGCGAGGGTGAGCATGGCGATGGTTTTCATGGGGGTCCTTGGTAAAGAAAAAAAGCCTCGCAACAGTGTGCGCCATCGGCGTGCCGGCGGTGTGAAATACCGAGTTATTCAGTTTGGTACACCGCGCAGACCTTGCGCCGCTGCCACACTGGCGCATTGTCATCCGCCGGCGCGCCTTGGGCGCCTTTTCATGTATGAGCCACACCGTTCGCATCTGGGATTTGCCCACCCGTCTTTTTCACTGGGCTTTGGCCGCCTGCATTGTGGGGCTGGTGGTCAGCGCCAAGCTGGGGGGCAATGCCATGGTCTGGCACTTCCGGCTGGGTCATGCGGTGCTGGCGCTGTTGCTGTTCCGGCTGGTGTGGGGCCTGGTGGGCGGGCACTGGTCGCGGTTTGCGGTGTTTTGGGTTTCGCCGGCGCGGCTGCTGCGCTATGTGCGCGGCCAGGTGCTGCCGCAAGACACGGCAGGCCACAACCCGCTGGGGGCGCTGTCGGTGTTTGCGCTGCTGGGCGCTGTGGCGCTGCAGGTGGGCACGGGGCTGTTCAGTGACGATGAAATCGCTTTTGCCGGCCCGCTGACGCGCTTTGTCTCGGGCGACTGGGTGGGCCTGGCCACGTGGCTGCACAAGGATGTGGGGCAGTTTCTGGTGATGGGCCTGGTGGTTTTGCACCTGCTGGCCATTGCGGTGTATGTGGGGGTGAAGAAGCACAAGGGCCTGGTGCGCGCCATGGTGGTGGGCGACAAGCTGCTGCCGGTGCCCGTAGCCCCTTCGCGCGACGATGCTGCCTCGCGCGTGCTGGCGCTGGGGGTGCTGGCGCTGTGCGGCGCCGTGGCCTGGGGGGTGGCGGCGCTGGGGGGTTAAGGTGAAATTGTGGGCCTTTTTGGCCTGCAGCCCTTGCTGCACAATCGCTAGCAGCTATGGTTGTGATAGCGTATGAAGGGTGTCCGGCCTGGGCTCGGGCGAGGCCAGGTCGTCCAGAATGGGGCACTCCGGCCGCTGGTCGCCATGGCAGCACTGCACCAGCGACTGCAGCGTGCGTTGCATGGCCTGCATGGCGGCGATGCGTTCGGCCAGGTCGTCGATGTGGGCCTGGGCGATGCGCTTGACCTGGCTGCTGGCGCGGGCCTGGTTTTGCCACAGGCCCATGAGCTCGCGGATTTCTTCCATCGAGAAGCCCAGGCCGCGCGCGCGGCCGATGAAGCGCAGCGCGTGCACGTCGGCCTCGGTGTACTGGCGGTAGCCGCTGTCGGTGCGGCCCACGGGCGGCAGCAGGCCCAGTGATTCGTAGTGGCGCACCATGCGCGCCGACACACCGGCGCGGCGCGCGGCCTCGCCGATGGGTACGGGGGCGCCGGGGGCGGTCGTCACGGCGTGACCGCGTAACCTTCTTCGGCGATGGCGGCGGCCAGGGCCTCGCGGGGTTGGGTGCTGTCCACGTCCACGCGGTTCTGCGCACGGTCGATGCGCACCTGGGCCTGGGGGTCGAGTTCCTGGATGGCGTTGGTGACGGCGCGCTCGCAGTGGCCGCAGGTCATGCCCTGGACGTTGAACTGGTATTGCATGGGATGTTCTCCGGATGAAAAGTGGATGACGGATGCCATGATGAACCCTGACACGGTGGCAGAGTCAAGCCGGTGTTGCATCATGGCCCTGTCGCCGCCAGGGTGGAAGCTGCACAGCGCTTGACCTTGCCATGCTGTCAAGGATTACGGTAGACCCCATGAACACATCCACTCCCACCCTTTCCGAGCCGCACGCGCTGGACCTGTCCATCGGCGGCATGACCTGTGCCAGTTGCGTCGGCCGCGTCGAGCGTGCGCTGCGCAAGGTGCCCGGCGTGCAGGACGCCGCCGTGAATCTGGCCACCGAGTCGGCGCGCATCCAGTTCGCCGCACCCGAGGGCGGGGATGCCGCCATGGATGCGCTCTTGCGCCGCGCGGTGCGCAATGCGGGTTATGAGCCGCTCACACCCGCTGCCAGCGAGGCGCGCGAGCAGGATACTTCGCCCTGGGCGGGCTTCGCGCCGGTCGCCATCGGGCTGCTGCTCTCGCTGCCGCTGGTGGTGCCGATGCTGGGTGACCTGTTTGGCGCGCACTGGATGCTGCCGGCCTGGGTGCAGTTCGTGCTGGCCACGCCGGTGCAGTTCATCCTGGGCGCGCGCTTCTACAAGGCGGGCTGGCATGCGGCCAGGGCGCTGTCCGGCAACATGGATCTGCTCGTGGCCATTGGCACCAGCGCGGGCTGGGGGCTGTCGGTGTGGCTGTGGCTCTCGGCCCACCCGGGGCACGAGCCGCACCTGTATTTCGAGGCCTCGGCCGTGGTCGTCACGCTGGTGCTGCTGGGCAAGTGGCTGGAAACCCGCGCCAAGCGCCAGACCACGGCGGCCATCCGCGCGTTGCACGGCCTGCGCCCGGACGTCGCGCACCTGCTGGGCAAAGGTGGCGAGGTGGACGTGCCCATCGCCGAGGTGATGGTGGGCGACCGCCTGGTGGTGCGCCCGGGCGAGCGCCTGCCGGTCGATGGTGTGCTGCGCGAAGGCCAGACGCAGGTGGATGAATCCATGCTGACCGGCGAGCCGCTGCCCGTGGTCAAGGAGCCGGGCGGGCTGCTCACGGGCGGCTCGATCAACGGCGAGGGCCGCATCGTGCTGGAAGTGCGCGCCGTGGGCGCCGAGACGGTGCTGGCGCGCATCATCCGCCTGGTGGAGGACGCGCAGGCCGCCAAGGCGCCGATCCAGCGGCTGGTGGACCAGGTCTCCAGCGTGTTCGTGCCAGTGGTGCTGCTGATTGCCCTGGCCACGCTGCTGGGCTGGCTGTGGGCGGGTGTGGGTGCCGAGACGGCCCTGATCCGCGCCGTGGCGGTGCTGGTGATCGCCTGCCCCTGCGCGCTGGGGCTGGCCACGCCGGCCGCCATCATGGCCGGCACGGGGGTGGCGGCGGAGCACGGCATCCTCATCAAGGACGCGCAGGCGCTGGAGCTGGCGCACAAGGTGGACACCGTGGCCTTTGACAAGACCGGTACCCTGACCGTGGGCCAGCCCCGGCTGGCGGCGCTGGCGGTGGTGCCGGGGCTCGATGAAGCCGCCCTGTTGCGCGATGCCGCCAGCCTGCAAAGCGGCAGCGAACACCCGCTGGCGCGCGCCGTGCTGCAGGCGGCCCGCGAACGCGGCCTGGAGGTGCTGGCCCCCGACGGCGTGCGCGCCGTGCCGGGCCGGGGCAGCGACGGCGAGGTGCAGGGCCGCAGCTACCTGCTGGGCAGCCTGCGCTGGATGGAAGAGCTGGGCGTGGCGCTGGGCCCGCTGGCCGAGCGCGCGCGCACGCTGCAGGACGGGGGCGCCACGGTGTCGGCCTTGGTGCAGCGCACGGGCCAGGGGCTGACACTGCAGGCGCTGATGGCCTTTGGCGACGAACCCAAGCCCGGCGCGCGCGAGGCGCTTGCGGCACTGAAGGCGCGCGGCATCCGCACCGTGATGATCTCGGGCGACAACCGGGGCGCCGCCCTGGCCATGGCGCAGCGCCTGGGGCTGGATGCCCAGGATGTGCGCGCCGAGGTGCTGCCGGGCGACAAGGCCGCGCAGGTGGTGGCACTGCAGCAGGGTGAGGGCGGGCAGGGCGATGAGCGCCGCCGGGCCGCCCCAAGGCGCGAAGGCCCCACGGACCAGCGTAGCGCAGGCCCTACCAGCGCGGGGGGGCAGCGACCCAGCGCAGCGGCGGAGCGTGGGGGCCACATTGTGGCCATGGTGGGCGATGGCGTGAACGACGCCCCGGCGCTGGCGGCGGCGGATGTGGGCATGGCCATGGGCAACGGCACCGATGTGGCCATGCATGCGGCCGGCATCACGCTGATGCGCGGCGACCCCAAGCTGGTGGCGGCTGCGCTCGACATCTCGCACCGCACCGTGGCCAAGATCCGGCAGAACCTGTTCTGGGCCTTTGCCTACAACGTGGCGGGCATTCCGCTGGCGGCGCTGGGCTACCTGAACCCGGTAGTGGCGGGCGCGGCCATGGCGCTCAGCTCGGTCAGCGTGATGAGCAATGCGCTGCTGCTCAAGCGCTGGCGGATGTGAGAACTACGTAGTTCACGGCGGTGTGCGTCTGGCAAACTGCAACGTCTTGTTGCACTTGCAGGCGGGTGGCCGCGTGGGTGTTGCGCTGCTGATTCCTGCATTTCCAGAAAGGACGTTTCACCATGTCGCTTTTTTCGATCATGCGGATGTTCACCATCCGTTTCCGCATGCTGGGGGCCATTGCCGTGGTGTTGTGCCTGCTGGGTTTGCTGGGGGGCGCAGGCATGCTGGGCATGCTGCGCATCCAGGCCATGACGGACGATTTCATGGTGCACGAGTTCAAGGAAGTGGGGCACATGGCCGACCTGCGCGCTGCGCTGGGCACCATCCGCCAGCATGAAAAGGACATGATCATCCAGTATGAAAAGCCCGAGGCCGTGCGCCAGGCGCACACCCGGTGGCTGGCCAGTCTGGATGCCGCCGGCAAGGTGGCCCACCGTTTTCTGGAGGGGCCCGAGGATGAGGATAACGCGGTGGCGCGCCAGCTGGTGCAGCGCCTGGACGGATACCGGGACCAGTTTGCGCATGTGGCCCGCCAGCTGGAGGCCGGAGGTTACGACTCGGCCACGATCGCCTACCGCATGAGCGGCAAGGCCATGGCCGAGTTCGAGGCGGCCGACAAGCGGGTGCAGGAGCTCGATGCGCTGCTGCACGCCGAGGTGGATGCCTCGGCCCAGGCGCAGGAGCGCGTGGGCACCCAGACCAAATGGCTGTTTGCCCTGTCGGTGCTGGTGACGGTGCTGGTGGTGGTGCCGCTCACCTGGCTCAACATGGTTGCCATCTGCAAGCCCCTGGCCGAGGCGCAGCGCATGGCGCTGGCCATTGCAGAGGGCGACCTGTCGCAACGCATCCACACCGAGGGGCGCGACGAGGCGGCCGACCTGCAGCGTGCGCTGGCCGAAATGCAGCGTGGCCTGGGTGCGCTGGTGGCGCAGGTGCGCGATGCCAGCGGCAACATCGCCACGGCCAGCCAGGAGATCGCCAGTGGCAACCACGACCTGTCTGCGCGCACCGAGCAGACGGCGAGCAACGTGCAGTCCACCGTCAGTTCGCTGGACCAGCTCACGGCCACGGTGCAGCAGACGGCGTCGGCGTCGCAGACGGCCAACCAGTTGTCGGCCTCGGCTTCGGGCGTGGCCTCGCGCGGCGGGGCGGTGGTGCAGCAGGCGGTGGCCAGCATGCACGAGATTTCAGCCTCGAGCCGCAAGATCGGCGACATCATCGGCCTGATCGACTCGATTGCCTTCCAGACCAACATCCTGGCGCTGAACGCGGCCGTGGAGGCGGCGCGCGCGGGCGAGCAGGGCCGGGGCTTTGCCGTGGTGGCCAGCGAGGTGCGCAGCCTGGCGCAGCGCTCGGCGGCGGCGGCCAGCGAGATCAAGGGCCTCATCAGCACCAGCGTGGCGGCTGTCGATGGCGGCGTGCGCCATGTGGAGGATGCGGGCGTGGCCATGCAGGAAATTGTCGATGGCGTGCAGCGCGTGGGCGACATCATCGGCGAGATCAAGGCGGCCGCGACCGAGCAGTCGGCTGGCATCGGGCAGGTGAACCAGTCGGTGGGCGAGATCGACCGCATGACGCAGCAAAACGCCGCCCTGGTGGAAGAATCGGCCGCCGCCGCCGAGTCGCTGCGCGAGCAGGCGCAGCGGCTGTCGCAGGTGGTGCAGCAGTTCCGCCTGGCCGATGGTGCGCAGGGCACCGCGGGGAGCCCGCGCCTGTTGTCCTGACCCCGGATTCAGCCCGTCAGCGTGGGGTAGTCGGTGTAGCCCTGGGCACCACCGCCGTAGAAGGTGTCGCGGTCGGGCGGGTTGAGCGGGGCATCGCGCCGCAGGCGCTCGACCAGGTCGGGGTTGGCAATGTACGGGCGCCCGAAGGCCACGATGTCGGCGCCTGCGGCCACGGCGGCTTCGGCCAGCGCCTTGTCGTAGCCGTTGTTCACCATCCAGGCGCCCTGGCCGCCGGCCTTGCGGTAGATGGCCTTGAGCGATGCGTAATCAAAGGGCCGATCGGGCAGCGTGCGCGCGCCGCCGGTGGCGCCTTCGATGACGTGGATGTAGGCCAGGCCCAGCGGGGCCAGGTGGTGCAGCAGGTAGTCAAACAGCTGCTGCGGGTTGTCGTCGACGATGTCGTTGGCCGGGGTGACGGGCGAGAGCCGGATGCCGGTGCGCCCGCCGCCGATTTCGTCCACGATGGCGCGCACCACTTCGAGCAGCAGACGGGCGCGGTTGCGCACGCTGCCGCCGTAATCGTCCTGGCGCTGGTTGGCACCGGTCTTGAGGAACTGGTCGAGCAGGTAGCCGTTGGCGGCGTGGATTTCGACCCCGTCAAAGCCACTGGCGATGGCGTAGCGCGCGGCGTGGCGGTAGTCCAGCACGATGCCGGGCAGCTCGCCCACATCGAGCGCGCGCGGCTCGGAGGTGGGGGTGAAGGTGGGTACGCCGTCCTTGATAAGCACCGTTTTGGCGTTTGCCCGCAGGGCCGACGGCGCCACGGGCGGGGCATTGCCGGGCTGCAGCGCGATATGCGAGATGCGGCCCACATGCCACAACTGCGTGACGATTTTGCCGCCCGCCTGGTGCACGGCGGCGGTCACTTTCTTCCAGCCGTCCAGCTGCTCGGTGCTGTAGAGGCCGGGCACGTCGGCGTAGCCCTGGCCCTGCGGGCTGATGGCCGTGGCCTCGGTGATGAGCAGGCCCGCGCTGGCGCGCTGGCGGTAGTACTCCGCCATCAGCGCATTGGGAACGGCCCCTGGCGCGCGGTTGCGGGTGAGCGGCGCCATGGCGATGCGGTTGGCCAGCCGGATGTCGCCGGCCTGTGTGGGGTCGAACAGGGTAGACATGGTCGCTTTCGGAAGTGGATGGGTGGTTGCGACAGCGTACCGCTTTCCGGGGGCGGACAGGGTGGTTCTGAACTGCGGCGACAGGGTATCTGTTGCCAAATTGGCATCTAGCCATTGATCAGTAAGCGCTTATAGCTATAAAAAGACGAGCATTTTTCCAGATCGCGGCCCTGTGTGGCTGCGGCACAATGGCGCTTCATGTTGACTCCGCTGGCCCATCGTTCCCTCTCGCGCACGCAGTTGCTGTGGCTGGCACTGGCGCTGTCCATGGGGGCGGCCGTTTCGCTGGGCATCACGCGTTTTGCCTATGCGCTGTTGCTGCCGCCCATGCGCGAGGGCCTGGGCTGGTCGTACACGCTGGCCGGGGGCATGAACACCATCAATGCGCTGGGCTATCTGCTAGGCGCCCTGGCCACGCCGTTGCTGTTGCGCCACCAGGCTCCCGGCCGGCTGCTGCTGGTGGGCTCGGTGCTGGCCACGCTGTTCATGGGGCTGTGCGGCTTTTTTCTGCAGGCACCGCCGCTGCTGCTGCAGCGCCTGCTGGCTGGGGTGGCCAGTGCGCTGATCTTCATCACGGGCGGGCTCATGGCGGCGCGGCTCGGCGCGCTGGATGCCCCGCGCAGCGGTTTGCTGCTGGGGCTGTATTACGGGGGTACGGGCTGGGGCATCAGCCTGTCGGCGCTGCTGGTGCCGGCCGTGCTGGCGGCAGCGCCCGGGCCGCACGCCTGGACCTGGGCGTGGTGGGCGCTGGCGCTGGCCTGTGCCGCAGCCACGGTGTTGCTGGTCTGGCCCGTGCGGGTGCTGGGGCGCATGGACGCGGCCGCCGCCGCTGCGGCGCCTGCGGCGGTCGGTGCGTCGCGCACTGCAGCGGCGGCGGGCAGGGCTGAGCGGGTGTTTCGGGTGCGCGACTTTGCCCCCGCTCTGGCGGGCTACACCATGTTTGGCGTGGGCTATATCGGTTACATGACGTTTGTGGTGGCGCTGTTGCGCGCCCAGGGCGTGGGCAGTGGCGCGGTCACGCTGTTTTATGCGCTGCTGGGGCTGGCGGTGGTGTTGTCCTCGCGCATCTGGGCGGGACTGCTGGACCGCAGCCGCGGCGGCCAGGCGCTGGCGTTGCTCAACGGCTTGCTGGGCGTGGCCACGGTGCTGCCCGCGCTCTCGGCGGCCTGGCCGGTGGCGCTGGCTTCGGGCCTGTTGTTTGGCGGGGTGTTTTTGTCGGTGGTGGCGTCGACCACGGCGCTGGTGCGCCACAACCTGCCGCCCGCCCAGTGGGCCGCAGGCATCAGCGCGTTCACCATCGTGTTTGCGGCCGGGCAGATCGTGGGGCCCACGGTGGTGGGCTGGATTGCCGACGGCCCCGGCGGGCTGGCGCGAGGGCTGGTGTTTTCGGCCGTGGCGCTGTGGCTGGGGGCGCTGCTGGCATGGCGGCAGCGCCCGCTGTAGCGGCGCGCAACGTGCAATGCCTGCACCGTGAGGCCGCGCCTCATGCGGATTTATGTTGCATCCTCCGAACCCTTCGGGCTGAGCCAGTCGAAGCCTTGCGCGGCGCTTCGACAAGCGCAGCGTGAACGGATTTGTACTTTTCAGTGCGCGTCCATAGCTGTGGGCGTTACTTGAGCAAACCTTCCGCCTTCATGGCCGCCTGCACTGCGGGGCGCGCGCCCACACGTTCACGGTAAGCCGCGAGGTTCGCGAGGCCCGAGATGTCGAGCTTGGTGGTTGGGTCCAGTTGGTCACGGCAAAAAGGTAGCCGTCAGCCACGGTGAACTGGTCGTCCATCAGGTATTGCTTGCCGGCGAGCTGGCTGTCCACCTACTGCAGGCGCTGCAGCAGGACGGGTCGCGTCAGCTGTCGTAGCCTGGAAGGGTGCGCTGCACCTTGCGCAGCAGCGCGGGCCAGGCAAAGGCGCCGCCCAGGCCGCCCG
This sequence comes from Burkholderiaceae bacterium, assembly GCA_024710165.1. Classification (GTDB taxonomy): domain Bacteria; phylum Pseudomonadota; class Gammaproteobacteria; order Burkholderiales; family Burkholderiaceae_C; genus Simplicispira. The sequence goes on along the minus strand of JANJVG010000104.1, from coordinate 15,937 downwards.
TCTGCACGCGCATGGCCTGGGCCACGCCGCTCACGATCTGCGGGTTCACCTGCGTCAGCTCGCCGCCCGCTTGTGCGTCGATCTGGATGCGGCAGGTGTTCTCGAAGGTGTACATGGACAAAAACGCATCGGCAATTGTCTTGCCCACAGTGAGCAGCCCGTGGTTGCGCAGCATGAGGAAGTTGGCCGCGCCTAAGTCGGCCTGCAGGCGCGGCTTTTCTTCGTCGCGGAAGGCCACGCCTTCGTACTCGTGGTAGGCCAGCGAGCCCAGCACAAAGGTGCTTTGCTGGCTGATGGGCAGCACGCCGCCCTTTTGTGCGCTGACGGCCACGCCGGCGCGTGTGTGGGTGTGCAACACGCAGCCCGCCTCGGGCCGGGCCTCGTGAACGGCGCTGTGGATCACAAAGCCCGCCGGGTTCACGGGGAAGGGCGATTCATGCAGCTTGTTGCACAACATGTCCACCTTGATCAGGCTCGACGCCGTGATCTCGTCGAACATCAGGCCATAGGGGTTGATGAGGAAGTGGTGCTCGCCCGCGCCCGACACCGACTCGGGCAGCTTGGCGCTGATGTGGGTGAAGACCAGGTCACTCCAGCCGTATAGCGCAACGAGCCGGTAGCACGCGGCCAGGTCGCAGCGCAGCTGCCATTCTTCGGGGCTGACGCTGCCCTGCAGCGAGGGGATGTTGAACATGGGGGGTGTCTCCGCTGTCTGTGTTGATTGAGGGAGACTCCACTGTAGGCCGATGGTGCGCGGGCGGCTGTCAGGCAGGCTACACAGGCGCCAATCGCAGGCGCCGTAGTTGTAAAAATGATAGCTTCCAGCGCTTGCTGGATAAGCGCTAACAGTCATTTTGACTTGAAATTTACACGGCCGGTGCTTCTGGAATCGGCGCGCGCATGCCTGCGTTGATCAGGTTCCAGGCATTGATCACGTCCACGGCAAACCCCAGCTCGGAGATTTCTGCCTCGCTGAATACGGCTTGCAGCCTCGCAAATTCCTCATCACTCGCGTCGCTGTTTGGCGTGGCGGCAGCGGATGTTGCCGTAGCGCGGTGCCGTGGCAGGCATCTCTTGATGCAATGCATTGCGCGCCACCCGGGGCTCGATACACTGTTTTTTTGATGGCCTTGGCGCGCCATGCACATCCCGGTGCGTTGCTGACGTTCTGCTGTGCCGCCGGAACCGATACAGAAAGGAAAAAAGATGAACCCGTTGGATTTCAGACCGGAGACGGCAGCGAGCCTTGCAACTGCCGCGGGCCCGAGGGGCCTGAGTCGGCGTCAATTCGTTCAATACTCGTTCAGTGTCGTGGCCGGCTTTTCTGCCAGCTCGCTCATGGCGGGTTGTGGCAGCGGCAACGCGCTGCAGAGTTACCCGATCGATGCCCGGAAGGTCCGGAAAACGACCGATCAGATGCTGGCCTTTGACCTCCCGAAACCGACCACGGCGCTCCGATCTGGCACCGGCCTGCACCCGCTCGAACTGAGCCAGGTACAGGATTACGACCAATTTGGCTACGGCCAATACCGCCTGGGCCGGGGGCTGGCCGTGGTGCCGCGCTATGACCTGTTGGCCAATCCAAAAAACCGTCCCGCAGCGACCAAGCGCAAGAAGCTGGCCCACTTCTTTGCCATGACCGACATCCACATCACGGACAAAGAGGCGCCCAACCAGCTGATCTACATCCAGCAGGCCGATTCGCTGCGTGGTGCGAAGATGACATCGATCTACTCGCCGGTGATTTCGTACACCACGCAGATGCTCGATGCGGCCCTCCAGACCGTCAATGCCATGCACGAGCAGGCGCCGTTCGATTTCGGCATCTCGCTGGGCGATGTCTGCGACAGTGGCCGCTACAACGAGGTGCGTTGGTACATCGACGTGTTTGACGGCCAACCGATCCGGCCCAGCTCCGGTGCCCATCTGGGCGAAGACACGGTGGACTTCCAGAAGCCCTTCCAGGCGGTCGGCCTGAACAAGGCCATCCCGTGGTACCAGGTGCTGGGCAACCACGACCATTTCTTCATTGGCTCGGTGCCGGTGGATGCCGATCCGTCGCTGGGGCTGCGCGAAAGCTATGTCAGCGACCAAGTGTGGGCGGTGGGCAATGTGCTGACTCCCAATGCCTCTGTGGTCAAGCCCGTGGCCTTGCCACCGGTCGTTTACGACATGCCCAGCAGCCTGGCCGGCACCTCGCCCACCCCGCTGAACGACCCCATTTCCAAGGTGGTGGGCAACACCTTTTACATGGGTGTCGTCGACGGTGCCAGCCCGTATGGCGCCATCAAGTACGCCGGCAAGAAGGAAAACTTTGCATCGCCCCCCAAGGTTGCCGCCGACCCCCACCGGCGCGCCCTGCTGCGCAGCGAGTGGATTGCGGAATTTTTCAACACCACCACCCTGCCCAAGGGCCACGGCTTTGGCCTGGTGCCCGAGGCCTTGCGCCGCAGCGAGGACGGTTTTGCCTGCTACAGCTTTGTGCCCCGGGCGGACGTGCCGCTCAAGATCATCGTGCTGGACAACACCCAGCGTGAAGACGACGGCTCGCACGACATCCACGGCCATGGTTTTCTGGACGGCGCACGCTGGAAGTGGTTGCAAGACGAGCTGGAGGCCGGCCAGGCCAACCAGCAGTTGATGGTGATTGCCGCACATATCCCGATTGCCGTGGCCGCCAGCGGTAGTTTGATGGAATGGTGGAACCCGAAAAACCAGGCGATGACCTTGCAGAACGACCCCCATGCGGTCATGGACAACGCGGTCACGCTGCCGGCGCTGATCCAGAAGCTGCACGATACGCCCAACCTGCTGATGTGGATGGCTGGCCACCGCCACCTGAACACGGTCAAGGCCCTGCCGGCCTACGACCCGGGTGGGCAGCTGGTGCCCGAAAAGAGCTTCTGGCAGGTGGAGACCTCGTCGCTGGTGCATTTTCCGCAGCAGTTCCGGACCTTCGAGATTTACCTCAACAGCGACGACACGGTCTCCATTGTGGCCGTCAATGTGGACCCGGAGGTGGCCGAAGGAACGCCCGCCGCAATGTCACGCAAGTGTGCGATTGCCGAGCACCAGATCCTGCAGACCGACTTGCACGGCAACGCATCCAACATTGCGAGCTTGAAACTTCCGGCAACCACGCTCCAGGTGGACAGCATGGACCCCACCCGGCCGCAGGATGGCAGCACCGATCCGAGCATCGAATACGGTGCCGTGGACGGCGTGCCGTACTGCGCCTCTTACAACGCAGAACTGTTCAAGCAGCTCACCCCGGCGATGGCTGAGGTGCTCAAGCGCCTGGCCTGAACGCGGCGGGCGCGCTGTCCACAGCGCAGCCCGCTTCTTTGGCCGCAGGCCTTACTTGAGCAGGCCTTCGGCCCGCAGCGCGGCCTGCACGGCGGGGCGCTGCTCCATGCGCTGGCGGAAGGCGACGAGGTTGGCGAAGCCCGACAGATCGACCCCCACGTACTGGCCCCAGTTGGAAACGGTGTAGAGGTAGGCGTCGGCCACGCTGTAGCTGCCCAGCAGATAGTCCTTGCCTGCAAGCTGCTGGTTGACCCAGCCAAAGCGCTTGAGCAGTTGCTCGCGCACCCGGGGCTTGTAGTCTTCGGGCGTGCCGGGGGTAAACAGCGGGCTGTGGCCCTTGTGCAGTTCGGTGCCGATGAAGGTCAGCCATTCCTGCAGGCGGTAGCGCTCCATGCTGCCGTTGGCGGGGGCCAGGTTTTTGCCGGGCACCTGGTCGGCCAGGTATTGCACGATGGCCGGGCCTTCGCGCAGGCGCTCGCCGTTGTCCAGTTCCAGCACGGGCACGTAGCCCAGTTCGTTGATGGTGTAGAAGTCGGTGCCGTCCTGCAGCTTCTTGGTCTTGGTGCTGGCCAGCACGGCGGTGAAGGGCAGGCCGGTTTCGTGCAGCACGATGTGGGGCGAGAGCGAGCAGGCGCCGGGGGAGTAATAGAGCTTCATGGTGACCATTCAGGGGTTGGAGAAATGTCTTGCCCGCTATCGTATGCCGCCTGCAATGGCTCTGCCCGTGCAGGGGTTCAGGGCCCGGGCCGGGTCAGGCGTTCGAGCTGGTCGAGGTAGTGCAGGGCATGGTCGCGCGAGGCGCCGCACATCTCGGCCGAGGGCTGGAGCTGCGCGCAGACGGCGGGGCGATCGGGGTGGCCGAAAATGCGGCAGCGCTCGTTCTCGCCCAGTTGCACGCAGCGCACTCCGGCCGGCTTGCCCTGCGGCATGCCGGGGATGGGGGAGCTGATGGAGGGCGCGGTGCAGCAGGCTCCGCAGTCAGGGCGGCAGTCCATATGCTATTGAGTTAATAGCTGGAGACGCGTGCTGCATATGCGCTGGATGCCGATTTCATTCAAAATCATCAGCCCTGCAGGCGCCCGGAGGCCCACAGCACCTGTTCGATGACGCCGTGCACGCGCTCGCGGTGGGCGTCCTGCACCAGGGCGCCGTTGTCGTCGAAGGCGCCGCCCGCCTGGCCCAGGGCGAAGGCCTTGGGCGCGAGCCAGCATTCAAGGTTGATGAGCAGCGGTGCCAGGTGGCTTTGCGAGCGCAGGCCGCCCAGCGCGCCGGGCGAAGCGCTGAGCATGCCCACCACCTTGCCGCGAAAAGCGCGCGTGCCATCCTGCCAGACCGGGTCGCCCTGGACGGGGCTCGATGCCCAGTCGATGGTGTTCTTGAGCAGCGCGGTGTAGCTGCCGTTGTACTCGGGCGAGCAGATGATCCAGGCGGGGTGGGCGTGCAGCGCCTCCTTGAGGCGCAGCACGTCGGCCGGGGTGCCGCGCGCTTCCAGGTCGGCGTTGTAGAGCGGGATGTCGAAGTCGCCCAGTTCCAGCAAGGTGACTTGGGCACCGGCCTCACGGGCCATGCTGGCGGCGACCTGGGCCAGGCGGCGGTTGAAGGATTGCTGGCGGGTGCTGCCCGCAAAAACAAGAAGGGGAGTCATGTGCGCATTGGAGCACAGGCCGCTTGCAAGCTTCCTGCGCATGGGGCAAGACCTTGGCTACGGCAGCGTTGTTTCACGTGAAACAGACAGGGGGTGCCCGGGTGTGCGGCAGGGCGGCGGCAAAGGTGGGAAAATCGCCCCCTTGCCCGCGCGTTGTTGCCGGGCCACCCTTTGCCTTGCCGCAGCCCACGGGCTGGCTCTGCGGCCCCGGAGTTTTTCATGTTGTACCCCCAGGAATTTGATGTCATCGTCGTAGGCGGAGGCCATGCCGGCACCGAGGCCGCGCTGGCCGCAGCGCGCATGGGCAGCCGCACGCTGCTGCTCACGCACAACATCGAGACGCTGGGGCAGATGAGCTGCAACCCCAGCATCGGCGGCATCGGCAAGGGCCACCTGGTCAAAGAGGTGGATGCGCTGGGCGGTGCCATGGCGCTGGCCACGGACGAAGGCGGCATCCAGTTCCGCATCCTCAACAGCAGCAAGGGCCCGGCCGTGCGCGCCACGCGGGCCCAAGCGGACCGCATTCTGTACAAGGCCGCCATTCGCCGCATGCTGGAGAACCAGCCGAATCTGTGGCTGTTCCAGCAGGCGGTGGACGACCTGATGGTGGAGGGTGATCGCGTGGTGGGCGCCGTCACGCAGGTGGGCATCCGGTTCCGCAGCCGCACGGTGGTGCTGACGGCGGGCACCTTCCTCGACGGCAAGATCCATGTGGGCCTGAACAACTATGCCGCTGGCCGGGCAGGGGACCCGCCCGCAGTGTCGCTCTCGGCCCGGCTCAAGGAGCTCAAGCTCCCGCAGGGGCGCCTGAAAACCGGCACGCCGCCGCGCATCGACGGACGCAGCATCGACTTTTCCCAATGCACCGAACAGCCTGGCGACGGCATGCCCGGCGGCATCAACGAAGGGCAGGTGCCGGTGTTCAGTTTCATGGGCCATGCGGCCATGCACCCGCGCCAGGTGCCGTGCTGGATCACGCACACCAACGAGCGCACGCATGACATCATCCGCAGCGGCTTTGACCGCAGCCCCATGTTCACCGGCAAGATCGAAGGGGTGGGGCCGCGCTACTGCCCGAGCGTGGAGGACAAGATCAACCGCTTTGCCGACAAGGACAGCCACCAGATCTTCCTGGAGCCTGAGGGGCTGACCACGCACGAGTTTTACCCCAACGGCATCAGTACCAGCCTGCCGTTCGACATCCAGTACGCACTGGTGCGCAGCATGCCGGGGCTGGAGAATGCCCACATCCTGCGGCCGGGCTACGCCATCGAATACGACTACTTCGACCCGCGCGCGCTCAAGAGCAGCTTCGAGACGCGGCAGATCCAGGGCCTGTTCTTTGCCGGGCAGATCAATGGCACGACGGGCTACGAAGAGGCGGCGGCCCAGGGCCTGTTCGCCGGCTTGAACGCCGCGCTGCAGTGCCGGGGCGACGCCCCTTGGCTCCCGGGCCGCGACGAGGCTTACCTGGGTGTGCTGGTGGACGACCTCATCACCAAGGGCGTGACCGAGCCCTACCGCATGTTCACCAGCCGGGCCGAGTTCCGCCTGCAGCTGCGCGAAGACAACGCAGACATGCGCCTGACGGAAGCCGGGCGCCGCATGGGCTTGGTGGACGATGCGCGCTGGGAGTCTTTCAGCCGCAAGCGCGATGCGGTTTCACGTGAAACAGAGCGCCTGAAAGCGACCTGGGTGAACCCGCGCAACCTGCCTGCGGCAGAGTCCGAGCGGGTGCTGGGCAAGAGCATCGAGCACGAGTACAACCTGTTCGAGCTGCTGCGCCGCCCTGATGTGGGGTATGCCAGCCTGATGACCCTGGATGGCGGCAAGTACGCGTCGCCCGATGTTTCACGTGAAACGCTGGGCGAACTGAGCGCGCCGGTGGTCGAGCAGGTGGAGATCGCGGCCAAGTATTCCGGCTACATCGACCGGCAGAAGGGTGAGGTGGAACGCGCCGCGCATTTCGAGAAGCTGCGCCTGCCCGACGAGCTGGACTATCTGCAGGTCACGGCGCTGTCGATCGAGGTGCGGCAGAAGCTGCAGAAGCACCGGCCCGAAACGCTGGGCCAGGCCTCGCGCATTTCGGGCGTCACCCCGGCGGCGATCTCGCTGCTGATGGTGCACCTGAAGAAGGGCGGCTTCAAGGGCTTTGCCCGCGCCGACGACGGGGTGGCCGCATGAGCGATGTGCTGATGGAGCGCCTGCGTGCAGGGGCCGAGGCGCTGGCACTGGGGCTTGATGAGGCGCGGCTCCAACGTCTGATGGAGTTCCTGGCGCTGCTGCAGAAGTGGAACAAGGTCTACAACCTCACGGCCGTGCGCGACCCGCAGGAGATGCTCACGCACCACCTGCTCGACAGCCTGGCCGCCGTGGGGCCGCTGCGCCGCCATGTGGCGCAAGCCGGGCTGCCTGCGCCCGTGCGCCTGCTCGACGTGGGCTCGGGCGGCGGCTTGCCCGGGGTGGTGTTTGCCATTTGCTGTCCCGAGGTGGATGTGAGCTGCGTGGATACCGTGGGCAAGAAGGCCGCCTTCATCCAGCAGGCAGCAGTGGCGCTGAAGCTCCCCAATCTGCACGGCGTGCATGCGCGCGTGGAAACCTTGACCACGCCGTTCGATGTGGTGAGCTGCCGCGCCTTTGCCTCGCTGGTGGATTTCACCCATTGGTCGCGCAGCGCGCTGGCGCCGCACGGTGTCTGGCTGGCGATGAAGGGCAAGCACCCGGAGGACGAACTGGCTGTTCTGCCTCCCGAAATCGATGTGTTTCACGTGGAACATCTCCAGGTGCCGGGGCTGGAGGCCGAGCGTTGCATCGTCTGGATGCGGCCGTCCACACCGAGCGGCGCGGGGCAGGGCGGAGCGGTCGCGTAAACTCGGGCTCCGCGCCGCATACGCGCGCAGCACCTTCCAGCCCTCTGAGGAATCCCACATGTTCGGCATTGCAGACTACGGCGCCTTCGTGGCCGCCATCGTGTTGTTTTTGGCCATTCCCGGGCCGGGCAATCTGGCGCTCATCACCTCCACCAGCAAGGGGGGCGTGCGCGGCGGCCTGGCGGCCACCTTGGGCGTGATTGCGGGCGATCAGGTGCTGATGTGGGCGGCGGTGGCCGGGGTGGCGGCCTTGCTGGCGGCCTACCCGGCGGCGTTCCATGCCGTGCAGTGGCTGGGCGCAGCTTACCTGGCGTGGCTGGGTTTGAAGATGCTCACGACAAAGCCGGGTGCCCAGCCCATCCTCAACATCGAGCCGCGCCACTACTTCAGGCAGGCCGCGCTCATCACCCTGCTCAACCCCAAGGCCATCGTGTTCTACATGGCGTTCTTCCCGCTGTTTGTCGATCCGGCGCGCCACCAGGGGCTGCTCACCTTCGGCGTGATGGCCGCGACCATTGCGCTGCTCACCTTGGCCTACGGCTTCATCGTCGTCATGCTCACGCACCGCCTGGCCGAGCGCATGCGTGCCAACCCCAGTGTGGCCCGCATGCTCGAAAAAGTGGCGGGCCTGTTTCTTGTCGGCTTCGGCATCAAGCTGGCGGTCTCTAAATGAACCATCCAATGACAACCATGCACGCGAACGATCAGACCGGTTTTGCCGTCGGACCGCCCCAAGGCAAAACGCGGCCCCCTCGCGGGGCAGGGAGTGACACGCAGTGCACGACCGTGGGGGCAACCTTCTGATGGCCAAGATTTTTTGCGTTGCCAACCAGAAGGGCGGTGTTGGCAAAACCACCACCACCGTCAACCTGGCTGCGGGCCTGGCCAAAATAGGCCAGCGCGTGCTGATGGTGGACCTGGACCCGCAGGGCAATGCCACCATGGGCTCGGGCGTGGACAAGCGCCAGCTGGCGCTGTCGGTGTACGACGTGCTGCTCGAAGAGGCTTCCATCAAGGAGGCTGCCGTGCTGTCGGATAAATGCGGCTACCGGGTGCTCGGCGCCAACCGCGAACTGGCCGGCGCCGAGGTGGAGCTGGTGGCCCTGGAGCAGCGCGAAAAGCGCCTCAAGGCCGCGCTGGCCGAGGTGGCTGCCGATTACGACTTCGTGCTTATCGACTGCCCGCCCAGCCTCTCCATGCTCACCCTCAACGGCCTGTGTGCCGCGCATGGCGTAATTGTGCCCATGCAGTGCGAATACTTTGCGCTGGAGGGCCTGACCGACCTGGTCAACACCATCAAGCAGGTGCACGCCAACCTCAACACCGACCTGCAGATCATTGGCCTGCTGCGCGTGATGTTCGACCCGCGCATCACGCTGCAGCAGCAGGTGAGCGAGCAGCTCAAGGACCATTTTGGCGACAAGGTGTTCAACAGCGTCATACCGCGCAACGTGCGCCTGGCCGAAGCGCCCAGCTACGGCTTGCCCGGCGTGGTGTTTGATCCCGCAGCCAAGGGCAGCCTGGCGTTTGTGGAATTTGCGCAAGAGATGGTCCAGCGCGTGCACACCATGAATCTTCAAGCAAAATCGGCCTCCAGCGCTTGATGGGCAAGCGCTGACAGCTCATTTTTTTATAGTATGCAAACCTCTCGGGTATTGTTGCTGCCCGGCTGGCAGAACTCCGGCTCCGGCCACTGGCAGACCGAGTGGGAACGCCTGTACGGCTACCAGCGCGTGGAGCAGCACGACTGGATGCGTCCGCTGCGCGGCGACTGGTCCGCGCGCCTGGACGAAGTGGTGGCCGACAGCCCCGCACCCGTGGTGCTGGCCGCCCACAGCCTGGGTTGCATCCTCACCGCCTGGTGGGCGGCGCATTCGCGCCACACGGCCAAGGTGCGCGGTGCGCTGCTCGTGGCACCGGGCGATGTGGAGCAGCCCGACGTGGCGGGCTGGATTCCCGGCTGGGCACCCATCGCGCGCCAGCGCCTGCCGTTCCCAGCCGTGCTGGTGGGCAGCCGCAACGACCCCTACTGCCGCTTCGAGCGCGCCCAGGCCCTTGCCAGCGACTGGGGCGCGCGCTTCGTTGATGCGGGCGAGCGCGGGCATATCAATGCCGAGTCCGGGCTGGGCGCGTGGTCTGAGGGGCTGGCGCTGCTCGAAGGGCTGGGCACAGCCAACCAGGCGGCGCATAATTCCTCATAAAGTAGTCAAACCTGACTACCCCCAAGGAGCCTCCCATGCCTCCCACCATCGCCACCAGCCTGAAACTGCCCGCCGAACTCAAGGCGGCGATCGACGAAGACGCGCGCAAGCAGGGCGTCTCCAGCCACGCTTACATGGTGCAGACCTTGGCCGATGCGGCCGAGCGGGCGCGGCAACGTGAGCAGTTCACGCAGGATGCGCTGGCAGCGGAGCAGGACATGCTCGCGCGCGGTGGCTATGACCTGGCCGACGTGACCGCCTATTTCGAAGCGCGCGCGCGGGGCGAGCGCCCCGTGCGTCCGCCTCTGCGGCCTGTGGTGCGTTGATGCCCGTCACCGTACAACTGGCCGAAGACGCCTGGATCGATCTGGAAGAGTTGGTGGACTTTCTGTGGGCCCAAGACGACCCGGCGGCTCCCGAGCTGCTGGCGTTTGTGCTGCAAGGTCTGCAAGTGCTAACCCACCAACCCGGCATCGGGCGACCGACGAAAGAAGGTCTGCGAGAACTGATCCTCCACCGCGGCAAGAGCGGATACCTCGTGAAATACCGTTATCTGTCCCACCTGGAGGCGGTGCGCGTGCTGCGCATCCGCCACCAGCGCCAGACGGGCTACACCGAAAGAGACATCTGACATGGTCACCAAAAAACCCAAGGGCCTCGGCCGAGGACTGGAAGCGCTGCTGGGCCCCAAGGTGGCCGAGGCGGCAGAGCAGGCGCAGGCGGCAGATGCGGGGCTGCCCAGCAGCCTGCGCCTGGACGACATGGTGCCCGGCATGTACCAGCCGCGCACGCGCATGGACGAGGGCGCGCTGTACCAGCTGGCCGAATCCATCAAGGCCCAGGGCATCATGCAACCCATCCTGGTGCGCCGCCTGGCCGAGGGCGAGAACGCGGGCCGATACGAAATCATTGCCGGTGAGCGCCGCTTTCGTGCGGCGCGCCTGGCCGGGCTGGACGTGGTGCCCGTGCTGGTGCGCGACGTGCCCAACGAGGCGGCCGCCGCCATGGCCCTCATCGAGAACATCCAGCGCGAAGACCTCAACCCGCTGGAAGAGGCGCAGGGTCTGCAGCGCCTGATCCGCGAGTTCGGCCTCACGCACGAGCTGGCCGCGCAGGCCGTGGGCCGCTCGCGCAGCGCCGCCAGCAACCTGCTGCGCCTGCTCAACCTGGCCGAGCCGGTGCAGACCATGCTCATGGCCGGCGACATCGACATGGGCCATGCGCGTGCGCTGCTGTCCCTCGACCGCGCGGCGCAGATCACGGCGGGCAACCAGATCGCGGCCAAAAAGCTCTCGGTGCGCGAGGCCGAGGCGCTGGTCAAGCGCATTGGCGCCGAATTCAGCCTGGTGCCGCAAAAGCCCCAAAAGGAAAAGTCGCGCGACATCAAGCGGGTGGAAGAGGAGCTGTCCGACTTGCTCATGGCCGAGGTGGAAGTGCGCGTGAAGAAGCGCGTCAAGCGCGGCGGCCGCGTGGAGGACATGGGCGAGCTGGCCATCCAGTTCGGCTCGCTCGAGGCGCTCAACGGCTTGATCGAGCGCCTGCGCGGGAACGCCTGAGCGGCTTTGGTCGCCTGCCGCCGGGTACGCCCACCCATGGCTCACCGTTTTTTGTCCTGGCCCCTGCCCGCACTGCTGGCATGGACTGCGGCATGGCTGCTGTTTGGCGCGCTGCAGCGCTGGCAGCTGCCCACCGCCTGGGCGCTGCTGCTGGCCTGCGGCCTGGGCACGGCGGCCAGCGTGCTGGGGCACACCTGGTGGCGGCGCGGGTTGATTGCGGCGGGGTTTCCGCTGTCGCTGGCCCTCACCGGGGCAGCAGGCCTGCCCGCCTGGGCCTGGCTGGTGCCACTGCTGCTGCTGCTGCTGGTGTACCCCCTGAACGCCTGGCGCGATGCGCCGCTGTTTCCCACCCCGCCCAACGCCCTTGATGACCTGCCCGACGCGGCCCCCCTGGAGCCCGGCGCGCGCGTGCTCGATGCCGGTTGTGGCCTGGGCGACGGCCTCATGGCACTGCGCCAGGCCTACCCCCTGGCCCGGCTGGAGGGGCTGGAATGGAGCCGCCCGCTGCGCTGGCTGTGCGCCCGCCGCTGCCCCTGGGCGCGGGTCGCGCAGGGCGATCTGTGGCGTGCCGAATGGAGCGGCTACCAGCTCGTCTACCTGTTCCAGCGCCCCGAGAGCATGGCCCGTGCCTGGGCCAAAGCCTGCGCCGAAATGGCCCCGGGCGCCTGGTTGGTGAGCCTGGAATTTCCCGTGCCAGGGGTGCAGCCGCATACCCGGCAACAGCCGCCCGGAGGCCGGGCAGTGTGGGTTTACTGCACGCCCCGGGAGGGCCGGATGAGCGACACCACCAAGGTGACGACCGTGAGCGGAATCACAAAGCCCAGCATCACGGCCGAGTAGGTGTGCAGCGCATCGTGCTGCTGCGCGGCCAGGATGAGGTAGGACACGTAGGCCGCGTAGTAGCCCAGGAACACGGCGCCTTCCCAGCGGGCGATTTCGCGGCCCGACAGGAAGATGGGCAGGCAGGCCAGCGCCACGGCCAGCATCACCCAGATGTCGAAGGCCATCAGCGAGGGCGCCACGGCCAGGCCTTCGCTGCCCGCCGCCAGTCCGGCCAGCCCCAGGCAGCCCAGAATGTTGAAGGTGCTGCTGCCCACCACATTGCCCACGGCGATGTCGCGCTCGCCCTTGAGGGCGGCGGCCACCGAGGTGGCCACCTCGGGCATGGAGGTGCCCGCTGCCACGATGGTCAGGCCGATCACCAGGTCGCTCACGCCCAGCGCCTTGGCAAACACCACGGCCGCGCCCACCAGCCAGTCCGAGCCCAGCACCAGCAGCGCGAGCCCGGCGACGATGAGCGCGATCTGCACCGGCAGGCGGGCATCCCAGGCGCCAGCAGCGGGGGCGTGGATTTCGGCCTCGAACTCTGCCTGGGCGGCCTGGGTTTCCCGGCGCGACTGCACCACCAGAAATACGGTGTAGGCCAGCAGCAGGCCAAACAGCAGCGCGGCGTCGGTCAGGCTGATGCGGCCATCGAGCCCGAGCACCAGCAGCAACAGCGAGGCCCCCATGAGGATGGGAACCTCCTGCCGGATGATCTGCACATGCACCACCAGCGGGGCGATGAGGGCGCTCAGGCCCAGGATGAACAGCACGTTGAAGATGTTGCTGCCCACCACATTGCCCATGGCCAGGCCGGTCTGGCCGTTGAGCACGGCCCCGGTCGACACCGCCATCTCGGGGGCGCTGGTGCCAAAGGCCACGATGGTCAGCCCCACCACCAGCGGCGAAATGCCAAACGACAGGGCCAGCCGCGAAGCGCCCCGCACCAGCAGATCGGCCCCCACCACCAGCGCGGCCAGCCCTGCGGCGAACATCAGAAAATGCAGCATCAAAACACCCGATTCAGAGCCGTGAGGGAACCGAGTGTGCCTGCTGCGGGGCAGCGCCGTCCAGTGTGGGGGATTGGGCTGGCGCTACTGCGGCGGCGTCCACACCGTCTCAGGCAGGCCGGTGCATGCGGAACAACTGCTCGGGCCCCACCGTGAAGTAGTCGGCCGGGCCGCCGCCGCGCAGAATGTGGCCGGCGTTGGCGGTGTCGTACACACCGTCTTTGAGCAGGGCCTTGTCGATGGCCACTGCCACCACTTCGCCCAGCACCAGCCAGGTGGGCACCGTCTGGCCGTCGATGCCCTGCAGTTGCACGATCTGGGTGCAGCGGCATTCGAAGTGGACCGGGCTCTCCTGCACATGGGGTGCGCTGATGAGGCGCGAGGGTGCGGGTGTCAGGCCGGCCAGGGCAAACTCGTCCACCTCGGGTGGCACGGCGGCGCAGGTCTGGTTCATGGCCTCGGCCAGGGGGCGGTGGGCCAGGCTCCAGGCAAATTCGCCCGTCTCTTCAATGTTGCGCAGCGTGTCCTTGCGGCCGATGCTGGCAAAGCCGACGATGGGCGGCACGTAATTGAAGGCGTTGAAAAAGCTGTAGGGCGCCAAGTTCAGGCCGCCTTCGCGGCTGCGGGTCGAAATCCAGCCGATCGGGCGCGGCCCCACGATGGCGTTGAACGGGTCGTGGGTGAGACCGTGTCCGAGGCGTGGTTCGTAGGTGTGAAAGTCAAAAGCCATGGGAACTCCGGAAACGTGAGACCTCCACGATAACCCCGGATGCCAGGGTTTTTCGGGGTGGCAGCTACTTACGGGAATCCGGGCCGGGGGCCTCGTTCATCTTGCGCCGCACCACCACGGCAAACGCCACAATGCCCACCACCATCATCACAATGCCGGTGATGCTCATCAGCCCGTAGTCGGTGGAGAAAAGATCGGTCAATGCTTTCATGGGGGCTCCTGGGTTAAACACACAATAGGGTTGTGGTTATTCTGCGGAACAGGCGGCAGCAGGCATTGATGCAAGTCAACGCTCTGGCCTGCGTGGGTCCTGTCAGGCAGCCGACAAGGCGCAGCGCCCCACTTGCATAAGATGCCTGCATGAGCACGCCCCTTGCCAGCCCCTGCGGCCCCACCCCTTTGCGACAGGATGCCCGCACCATCGGCCTCATTGGCCTGGCGCATGGCAGCTCGCATTTTTTTCACATGCTGCTGCCGCCGCTGTTCCCCTGGCTGATTGGCGAGTTCGGCTTCAGTTATTCCGAGCTGGGCCTGCTGGTGTCGGTGTTCTTTGTGGTGTCGGGCGTGGGCCAGGCGCTGTCGGGCTTTCTGGTGGACCGCGTGGGCGCGCGCCCGGTGCTGTTTTTTGCGCTGGCCAGTTTTGCCACGGCCGGGCTGGTGGCGGGCACGGCGCAGGGCTATGCAGGGCTGCTTGTGGCGGCGGCGTTGGCCGGGCTGGGCAACGCGCCGTTCCACCCGGTGGATTTCACCATCCTCAACAAGCGCGTGTCGCCGCAGCGCCTGGGGCATGGTTTTTCGGTGCACGGCATCAGCGGCAACCTGGGCTGGGCCACGGCACCGGTGTTCATGGCGGGCATTGCCTCGGCCACCGGCTCGTGGCGCGCCGCCTGCCTGTGCGGGGCGGTGCTGGCCCTCATCGTTCTGGCCATCATGGTGTGGAACCGCGATGCGCTTGACGACCGCCAGGGCGCCTGGGCGCACCAGGCTCCGGGCGCCAGCGCCGTGGCCGATGAGCACCCCATGGCGTTCCTCCGGCTGCCCTCCGTCTGGCTGTGCTTCTCGTTCTTTTTCTGGAGCACCTGCGCGCTCAGCGCCATCCAGAGCTTTGCCAGCCCGGCGCTGCAGAGCATGTATGGTCTGCCTCTGGGCGTGACGGCCATGGTGGTCACCGGCTACATGCTGTGTGGCGCCGTCGGCATGCTGGCCGGCGGCTTTCTGGTGGGGCGGGTGCAGCGGCTGGAGAAGGTGATCGGCATCTGCCTGCTGGCCGCTGCGGCGCTGCTGGTGCTGGTGGGGAGCGGCCTGCTGCCGGGCATGGCCGCGCTGGTGATCGCTTCGCTCGCCGGCCTGGGCACGGGGCTGGCCGGCCCCTCGCGCGACATGCTCATCAAGCGCGCCGCGCCCCCGGGCGCCACGGGGCGGGTGTATGGCACGGTGTATTCGGGGCTGGACCTGGGTTTTGCGCTGGCCTCGCCCATCTTTGGTGCGCTGCTGGACCGGGGCCTGACCGGCGGCATTTTCCATGGATCGGCGCTCACGCTGGCGCTGGGGGTGGTGTCGGCCGCGCTGGTGGGCAGCGGGGTGGCCGCGCGCACGGCAAAAAATGCATGAAAAGTGCTTTTTGCCTAATTTCAGCAATCGCTGAAAGCTCTCTATTTAGAGCTGCTAACAAAAGCCTGTCATCGCCCAATGCCCGCTGTACGTTTGATGCGGCATGGGAAAAAGCAGGAACAAGGAAATCAGCACGGCGCTGTACAAAAGGCTTGCGCCGTTGCTGCCGGCCGTGAAGCCCTCATC
>JANJVG010000051.1 GCA_024710165.1 Burkholderiaceae bacterium | reverse complement strand
GACCTTCGAGGTCGAGCCTGTGCTGGCAACCTCCTGGAAGGAGATCAGTCCCACGCAGGTCCGTTTCAATCTGCGCTCGGGCGTGAAGTTCCATGACGGCTCGGCCTTCACGGCCGACGATGCGGTGTATTCGATCAGCCGCGCCATGGCCAAGACGTCCAACTTCACCCCCTATGTCCAGGGCATCAGCAAGGTGGTCAAGGTGGATGCCAGCACCGTGGACGTGTTCCTTTCGGCGCCCAACCCCGTGCTGTTGCGCCAGATGACCGAACTGCGCATGATGAGCAAGGCCTGGGCCGAGAAGAACAAGTCGGTCGAACCCAAGGACATGAAGGCCTCGGACGAGAACTTCGCCCACCGCAACGCCATGGGCACTGGCCCCTACACGCTGGAGTCGTGGCAGCCCGACGTGAAGATGGTCTTCAAGCGCAACCCCAACTGGTGGGGCAAGATGGACGGCAACGTGACCGAGATCGTCTACACCCCCATCAAGTCGGCCGCCACGCGCATCGCCGCGCTGCTGTCGGGCGAGGTGGACATGGTGCTCGACCCCACGCCGCAAGACCTGGGCCGCCTGCGCGCCAGCCCCGACCTGAAGGTGGTCGATGGCATCGAGAACCGCACCATCTTCCTGGGCATGGACCAGTTCCGCGAAGAACTGCCGGGCTCGAACATCAAGGGCAAGAACCCGCTCAAGGACGTGCGCGTGCGCAAGGCCTTGTACCAGGCCATCGATGCCAACACCATCTCACGCAACATCATGCGCGGTCTGGGCAAGCCCACGGGGTCCATCGTCGCGCCGCAGGTGGCCGGCTGGACCGAGGCTGTGGGCAAGCGCTTCCCTTACGACGTAGAGGCGGCCAAGAAGCTGCTGGCCGAGGCGGGCTATGCCGATGGCTTCGAAGTGGATTTTGCCTGCCCCAACAACCGCTACATCAACGACGAAGCCATCTGCCAGGCTGTCACGGCCATGTGGTCGCGCATCGGCGTGAAGGCCAAGCTGCGCACCATGCCGGTAGCCACCTATTTCCCGATGGTGCAGCGCTACGAAGCCAGCATCTACATGCTGGGCTGGGGTGTGCCCACCTTTGACGCCCTTTACAGCCTGCAGTCGCTGGTGCGCACCGTGGGCACGGGCGGGGACGGCAACTACAACGTGGGCCGCTACAGCAACCAGCGCATGGACTACCTGGTCGACCGCATCAAGGCCGAGACCGACGCCCCCGTGCGCGCCCGCATGCTGACCGAAGCACTGCAGCTGTCCAACGACACCGTGTCGCACATCCCGTTGCACGACCAGGTTATTCCCTGGGCCATGAAGAAGAACATCGAACTGGTGCACCGCGCTGACAACCGCGTGGACATGCGCCTCGTCAAGGTGAACTGATACCGTTTCGGCCCTCAACCGACCGCGGGGCCACCGCTTCCGCTGTCGCGTTGCACGGGCTTGAAGTCCTGCGCCCGGCTCACCACAAGTGAACCGGGCGTGTTGTCGAACACACACTCGATTTTTCGCCGATGCTTGCCTTCATATTGCGCCGCCTGATTCAGGCAGTGATCGTCATGGTCACGGTGGCTTTCATTTCCTTCATGCTGTTCCAGTATGTGGGCGACCCTGTGGTGTTCATGCTCGGCCAGGATGCCACGCCCGAGCAGGTGCGCGAGCTGCGCGCCAGCCTGGGGCTGGATCAGCCGTTCATTGTCCAGTTTGGCCACTTTTTGGCCAATGCAATCCAGGGCGAATTCGGCCTGAGCCTGCGCCAGGGCGCCAAGGTCTCGAGCCTGATCGCCGAGCGCTTTCCCGCCACGCTGGAACTGGCCCTGGTGGCAGCCTTTCTGGCGCTCGCCCTTGGCGTGCCCATGGGCGTGTACGCCGCCCTCAAGCGCGGCACCTTCACCAGCCAGCTGTTCATGACGCTGTCGCTGCTCGGCGTCTCCCTGCCTACCTTCCTGATTGGCATTTTGCTGATCCTGGTGTTTGCCGTCACGCTCGGCTGGTTCCCCAGCTTTGGCCGGGGCGAGGTGGTGCAGATGGGCTGGTGGAGCACGGGGCTGCTCAAGGCCAAGGGCTGGCACCACATCACCTTGCCCGCCATCACGCTGGCGATCTTTCAGCTCACGCTGATCATGCGGCTGGTGCGCGCCGAGATGCTGGAGGTGCTGCGCACCGACTACATCAAGTTTGCCCGGGCGCGGGGCCTGTCGGACCGGGCCATCCATTTCGGCCATGCCCTCAAGAACACGCTGGTGCCGGTCATGACCATCACCGGCCTGCAACTGGGCGGCCTGATCGCCTTTGCCATCATCACCGAGACCGTGTTCCAGTGGCCGGGCATGGGCCTGCTGTTCATCCAGGCGGTGACGTTTGCCGATATTCCCGTGATGGCCGCCTACCTGTGCCTGATTGCCCTGATTTTCGTGGTGATCAACCTCGTGGTCGATTTGCTGTACTTTGCCGTCGATCCGCGCCTGCGTGTGGGCAAGGCGGGAGGCCATTGACATGCAGCCCCCCCGCCTGAAAGCCGGCGGCCGGGCCTTTGCGCACATCGCGCAATTCCACCCCGAACTGACCGCGCTGCGCCGCGACCTGCACGCCCACCCCGAACTGGGGTTTGAAGAGGTATACACCAGCAACCGGGTGAAGGAGGCTCTGCGGCTGTGCGGTGTGGATGCCATCCACGACGGCATCGGCCGCACCGGGGTGGTGGCCGTCATTCGCGGCCGCAGCCAGTCCAGCGGCGCCATGGTGGGTCTGCGCGCCGACATGGATGCCCTGCCCATCAATGAAGACAACGAGTTCTCCTGGAAGTCCTGCAAACCGGGGCTGATGCACGGATGCGGCCACGACGGGCACACCGCCATGCTCATAGGTGCTGCGCGCTACCTGTCCGAGACACGGAATTTCGACGGCACGGCAGTGCTGGTGTTCCAGCCTGCCGAAGAGGGCTACGGCGGCGCCCGCGTGATGATGGAGGACGGCCTGTTCGAGCGTTTTCCGGTGCAGTCCATCTACGCCATGCACAACTGGCCGGCGCTCAAGCCGGGCATGGTCGGCCTCAACAGCGGCCCCATGATGGCGGCCGCCGACCGCATCACCATCGAGATTACCGGGCGCGGCGGCCATGGCGCGCACGCCTACCAGACGGTGGATGTGGTGCTGGTGGCGGCGCACATCATCACGGCGGCGCAAAGCATCGTCTCGCGCAATGTCCGGCCCATCGAGAGTGCGGTGCTCAGCCTGTGCGCCGTGCAGGCGGGCGATCTGGGCGCCTTCAGCGTGCTGCCGGGTGTGGCGCGCATCGTGGGCACGGTGCGCACCTTCGACCCGGTCGTGCAGGAACTGGTGGAAAAGCGCCTCAAGGAAATGTGCAACGCCGTCGCCCTGGGTTTTGGTGCCACAGCCACGGTGCAGTATGAGCGCATCTACCCGGCCACCATCAACTCCGAGGCCGAGGCCCAGTTTGCCGGCGACGTGGCCGAGTCCCTGGTGGGTGCGGACCATGTGGTGCGCGACCTCGAACCCAGCATGGGCGCCGAGGACTTTTCCTTCATGTTGCAGACCAAGCCCGGCGCCTACCTGCGCATCGGCCAGGGCACGGGGGCCAGCGGCAGCGCCCTGCACAACAGCCGGTACGACTTCAACGACGACATCCTTCCGCTCGGTTCCGCGCTGCACGCCAGCCTGATCGAGCAGGCCATGCCTTTGGCCAGCCTTTGACATTCAAGAATCCTTTCCGATGAAAACAACACTCGCCCGCTGGTTCGACAGCGATATCGGTCACAGCTTTCGCACCTCTCCGATGGCCATGGTCGCTGCGGCCATTGCGCTGATCTGCCTTTTCTGCTCGGTGTTCGCCGGGTGGGTGGCGCCGCACAACCCGTTCGACCTCACCACCCTCGAGCTGAGCGACTCCCGCCTGCCCCCGGCCTGGATGGCCGAAGGTTCCATGAAATACCCCCTGGGCACCGACGACCAGGGGCGCGACATCCTCTCGGCGCTGATGTATGGCGCGCGCATCTCGCTGGTGGTGGGCCTGGCCTCGGTGGCGCTGTCGGTGGTGGTGGGCGTGGCCCTGGGCCTGCTGGCGGGTTTTCGGGGTGGCTGGCTCGACGCCGTGCTCATGCGCCTGTGCGACGTGATGCTGTCGTTCCCCGCCATTCTGGTGGCGCTGCTGATCGCGGGTGTGGGCCGGGCGCTGTTTCCCAACGCGCATGAATCGCTGGCCTTCGGCGTGCTGATTGTTTCGATCTCGCTCACCGGCTGGGTGCAGTACGCGCGCACGGTGCGCGGCTCGACCATGGTGGAGCGCAACAAGGAATACGTGCAGGCCGCCCGGGTGACCGGTGTACCCTCGCTGCGCATCATGCGCAAACATGTCCTGCCCAACGTGATGGGCCCGGTGCTGGTGCTGGCCACCATCCAGGTCGCCACGGCCATCATCACCGAGGCCACGCTGTCCTTCCTGGGCGTGGGGGCGCCGCCCACCTCGCCCTCGCTGGGCACCTTGATCCGCGTGGGCAACGACTA
Organism: Burkholderiaceae bacterium; assembly: GCA_024710165.1. Lineage (GTDB taxonomy): Bacteria > Pseudomonadota > Gammaproteobacteria > Burkholderiales > Burkholderiaceae_C > Simplicispira. The sequence continues at coordinate 37,033 of JANJVG010000051.1, read as the reverse complement.
CCTGTTCTCGGGCGAATGGTGGATCACCGTGTTCCCCGGTGCCATGCTGGTGCTGATCGCGTTGTCCGTGAATCTGCTCGGCGACTGGCTGCGTGACGCCTTGAACCCCCGCCTGCGTTGAAGAAATGGAGAACAACCCCCTGAGCGGCTTGCGCCGCATCCCCCTTCTCTCGGCTTCGCCGGGAAGGGGGACACCGCCAGCGCGGCGGGGCGGCCCTTGCGCGGCGGTCGCTGGCCTGGGTCATGCCTATTCAATTGACTGCGTACAGCGCACAGCACTGTGAATCACTGATATGTCTCTTTTAGAAGTCAAAAACCTCGTTGTCGAATTTCCGGGCCGTCGCGGTACCCTGCGCGCGCTGGACGACATCTCCTTCTCCATCGCACCTGGCGAGATCCTGGGTGTGGTGGGCGAATCGGGCGCGGGCAAATCGCTCACCGGCGCGGCCATCATCGGCCTGCTGGAGCCGCCGGGCCGCGTGGCCTCGGGCCAGATCGTGCTCGAAGGCCAGCGCATCGACAACCTCGGCCATGAGCAGATGCGCCACATCCGCGGGCGGCATATCGGCGCCATCTTCCAGGACCCGCTGACCTCGCTCAACCCGCTGTACACCGTGGGGCGGCAGCTCACCGAAACCATCCTCACCCACCTGCCCGTCACCCCTGGCGAGGCGCGCGAGCGGGCCATCCAGTTGCTGCGCGACACCGGTATTCCGGCGGCCGAGCAGCGCATCGATCACTATCCGCACCAGTTCTCCGGCGGCATGCGCCAGCGCGTGGTGATTGCGTTGGCTCTGGCGGCCGAGCCCAAGCTCATCGTTGCCGACGAACCCACCACGGCGCTGGACGTGTCCATCCAGGCGCAGATCATCCAGTTGCTCAAGAACATCTGCAAATCGCGCGGCGCTGCGGTCATGCTCATCACGCACGACATGGGCGTGATCGCCGAAACCTGCGACCGTGTGGCCGTGTTGTACGCAGGCCGCATTGCCGAGATTGGCCCCGTGCACGAAGTTATCAACCACCCCGCCCATCCTTACACCGTGGGCCTCATGGCCTCCATCCCCGACATGGAGCAAGACCGCGAGCGCCTCAACCAGATCGACGGAGCCATGCCCCGCCTCAACGCCATCCCCAAGGGCTGCGCCTTCAATCCGCGCTGCACCCGCACCTTCGACCGCTGCCTGCAGGAGCGCCCCGACCTGATGGCCGCGGGTGCCACACGCGCTGCCTGCTGGCTGCACGCCGCACACAGCGAGGTGACCGCATGAGCGCCGCCGCCCTGAACACCGCCCCCCAGCCCCTGGTGCAGGCGCACGACCTGGCGCGCACCTTTGATGTGTCTGCCCCCTGGCTCAACCGCGTGCTCGAAGGCAAGCCGCGCACGCTGCTGCATGCCGTCGATGGCGTGAGCTTCGAGATCGAAAAGGGCAAGACCCTGGCCCTGGTGGGCGAGTCGGGCTGCGGCAAGAGCACCGTGGCGCGCCTGCTGGTGGGCTTGTACGAGCCCACGCGCGGTGGCCTCACCTTCGACGGGCAGGATGCACATGCCGCCTTCAAGGGCAACAACGCCAAGGCCATGCGCCGACGCATCCAGATGATCTTCCAGGACCCGTACGCCAGCCTCAACCCGCGCTGGTTGGTGGAAGACATCATTGGCGAACCCCTCAAGGAGCATGGCCTCATCACCGACAAGGCGCAGCTCAAGGCACGTGTGGGCGAATTGCTGCAGTCCGTCGGCCTGTCGCCGCTGGACATGGCCAAGTACCCGCACCAGTTCTCGGGCGGCCAGCGCCAGCGCATCTCCATTGCCCGTGCCCTGGCCACCAAGCCCGAGTTCCTGGTGTGCGATGAGCCCACCAGCGCGCTGGACGTGTCGGTGCAGGCGCAGGTGCTCAACATCATGAAGGACCTGCAGCGCGAGCAGCAGCTTACCTACCTGTTCATCAGCCACAACCTGGCCGTGGTGCGCCACGTGAGCGACCAGGTGGGCGTGATGTACCTGGGGCGCCTGGTGGAGCTGGCCGACAAGCACACCCTGTTCGACAACCCGCGCCATCCCTACACGCGCATGTTGCTGGACGCCATCCCCAAGATGCATGACACCGGCAAGGCGCGCACCCCCGTACAGGGTGAAGTGCCCAACCCGCTGAACCCGCCACCGGGCTGCGCCTTCAACCCGCGCTGCCCGCACGTCAACGAGCGCTGCCGCACCGAGCGGCCCCAGCTGCTCACGCTGGGCGGCATCCGCATTGCCTGCCACGCGGTGGAAGAGGGGCGGATTTAAGCGGCATAGCACACTCAGTGCTCCCAAATAAAGAGCTGCTAGCGCTTTATCCATAAGGGCTAGAGGCTGATTTGGCTTTGCATTTTTCGGTGTGACGGCGCCCCGCCTGTTCTGCTCCTTCACGGGTTTGTCACGCAGTGCGGCCACCATCGGTGGCTCTGATACAAACACACCGAGGGAGTTGGAACATGCACAAGCACCTGGGAGCGCCGCTGCGCGCGGCAGCATGGGCACTGGCGGCGGCGGGGCTGTTGAGCGCCTGTGGCGGATCGGATGACGCACCGCAGCTTTACACACTGACCCTGCTGCACATCAACGACCACCATTCCACGCTGGAAGGCAAGAGCCGCACGCTGCAGCTCGATGCCGGCAGCGGCACCCCCGTGGCCGTGGCGGTGGACGCAGGCGGTTTTGCCCGCGTGGCCACGGCCTTTGATGAGCTGGCCAGAGCCGCCGGCCCCCACGTGCTGAAATTGCATGCAGGCGATGCGCTCACCGGCACGCTGTACTTCAACCGCGCAGGCGCCGACGGCGAGGCCGACGCGGCGCTGATGAACACCGTGTGCTTTGACGCCTTCACGCTCGGCAACCACGAGTTCGACAAGGGCGATGCGGGGCTCAAGGGCTTCCTCGACCAGCTGCGCAAAGGCAGTTGCAAGACGCCGGCGCTGAGCGCCAACGTGCAGTTTGGCGCCCAGTCCGCGTTGAACGCCACCCGGGCGCCGGGCGCCGTGCTGCCGTCGACCGTGCTCGAGCGCGGCGGCCAGAAGATCGGCCTGGTCGGCCTCACGGTTGCGCAAAAAACCAAGATTTCGTCCAGCCCCGATGCCGACACCACGTTCGAAGGCGAGGCCGTGGCAGCGCAGCGCCAGATTGACCTGCTGCGGGCCCAGGGCGTGAACAAGATTGTGCTGCTGAGCCACGTCGGATACGAACTCGACCAACAGCTCGCCGCCCAGCTCCGCGGCGTGGACGTGGTGGTGGGCGGCGACTCGCACACCCTGCTGGGCCCCGACACCCTCAAGGCGCGCGGCGTGGGCAACCCGGCGGGCAGCTACCCGACGCGCCTGACCGACAAGGACGGCAAAACCGTTTGCGTGGTGCAAGCCTGGGAGTATGCGCAGGCTGTGGGTGAGCTGAAAGTGACGTTTGACGAGCGTGGCGACGTGCAAAGCTGCACCGGCACGCCGCATGTGCTGATCGGCGACAACTTCACCATCGGCGGCAAAGCACCCACCGATGCCGAAAAGAAGGCCCTGCAGGCCAGTGTGGCGGCCAGTGGCTTTTTGCGCACGACCGCGCCGCATGCGGCTGCGGCCGCTGTGCTCAAGCCCTACCAGGAGCGCGTGGCCGTGTTCAACCAGACCGTGGTGGCCACAGCGCCAGCCGAACTGTGCTCGCGTCGCGTGCCCGGTGGCCCCGGATCGGCCGACTACAGCCGCTCCAGCGCCGCCTGCAATGCCGAGGGCAGCGTGAGCCTGCGCGGCGGCGACATCCAGCAACTGGTGGCGCAGGCCTATCTGGAGGTGGCCAACGCCCGCTACGGCGGCGCTGACATTTCCCTGCAAAGTGGTGGCGGGGTGCGCATTCCCCTGCGGGGGCCGGTGACGGCTGCCCAGGCCATCCAGGTGCTGCCCTTTGGCAACATGCTGTTCCGCCTGGATGTGACGGGCAAGGAGGTCCAGGGCATGCTCGAAGACGGTCTGGAGGCGGTGTATGGTCCGGGCGGTTCGACCGGGCCCTACCCCTACACCGGCGGCATGCGCTTTGACGTGAACGCCGCCGCCGCCAAGGGCCAGCGCGTCAGCGCCATCGAGGTGCGCGACCGCACCAGTGGCGCGTGGGCGCCCCTGGACGCCACCAGGACCTACCGGCTGTTTGTGCTGAGCTTCAACGCCACCGGCGGTGACGGTTACAAAACCCTGGCCGCCGTGCCTGCTGCGCGCCGCCTGGACATCGGCGTGCTCGATGCCGACGTCTTTTTCAGCTACATCGAGAACCAGCCCAAAGACGCCACCAGTGGCCTGCCGCTGCTGAACCGCCTGCCGCCGGAGCTGTACAGCACGCGCCATTTCCAGGGCACGAGCGGAGCGCCGTGAAGCGGGCATACTGGGCAGCCTATCTGTGAAAGGAGTTTCCCCATGACCGCATTCACCCTCTCCAGCCCCGACATCCCCAGCGGCGGCACCGTGCCGCCGCATTTCGAGTTCAACGGCTTTGGCTGCTCGGGCCGCAACGAATCGCCCGCCCTGCAGTGGAGCGGCGCGCCCGAGGGCACCAAGAGCTTTGCCGTGACCGTGTACGACCCCGACGCGCCCACCGGCTCGGGCTGGTGGCACTGGTTTGTGGTGGATGTACCCGCAACCTGCGCACAACTGGCACCCCATGCGGGTGCCCAGGGGGGCGCCGGGCTGCCGGCCGGGGCCCGCCAGATTCGCAACGACTACGGCAGTTTTGCCTGGGGTGGCGTCTGCCCGCCGCCGGGCGACAAGCCGCACCGCTATATCTTCACGGTGCACGCGCTGGGCGTGGAGAAGCTGGAGATTCCAGACGATGCCTCCGCTGCGCTGGCCGGCTTCATGGTCAACGCCAACACCCTGGCCAGGGCCACATTCACCTCGACCTACAGCCGCTGAAATCAAAAAAGAGAGCAGTCAGCGCATATCACACAATGTTTTCAGGTTTTTTTGTATCTGATGCCATTGAACTGAAAGCGCTAGTAGCTCTATTTTTTATAGCATTCAGGTGTAGCGCTTGGCGCGCAGGTTATCCTTCATCTGCTGCAGGATGGGCTGCAACGGGCTGCCGATGCGCAGCGCCACACAGGTGGCCAGCACATCAATGATGAGCAGGTGCAGCAGGCGCGAGACCATGGGGCTGTAGCGGTCGTAACCCTCTGGGTGGTCGGCCGCGAGGTGAATAGCGCAGGTGCTGGCCAGTGGCGAGCCGCTGGCCGTGATCGCGATGGTGGTAGCGCCGTTCTTGCGCGCAATGTCGGCGGCATCCATCAGGTCGCGGGTGCGGCCCGAGTTCGAGATGATCACCAGGCAGTCGCCCGGGCCCAGCAGCGTGGCGCTCATCACCTGCATGTGGCCGTCGCTGGTGGCAATGCTGGTGACGCCCAGGCGGAAGAACTTGTGCTGCGCGTCCTGCGCCACGATGCCGGAATTGCCTGCCCCATAGAACTCGATGCGGCGGCCGGTCTTCCAGGTGGCGGCCAGGGCGACCGCAGCACGCTCAAGAGCTAGCGTGCTGGCCGCGTTGCGGTATTGCAGGAAGGCCGCCACGGCGTTGTCCACCACCTTCACCAGCACGTCGCCGGTCTTGTCGTCGGCGTCCACGCTGCGGTGGATGAAGGGCACGCCCTCGCTCACGCTGCCGGCCAGTTTCAGCTTGAAGTCGGCCAGCCCGTCGTAGCCCATGCTGCGGCAAAAGCGCACCACGGTGGGCTTGCTCACATGGGCGCGCTCGGCCAGCTCGCGCACGGGCAGGCGGGCAAAGGCACGGGCATCTTGCAGCACGAGCTTGGCGACGCGTTGCTCGGCCGGGGCCAGCGAGGGCAGGGATGCGGTGATGCGGTCCAGCATGGTGTGGGCGATGGTTGGAACTGGCCCGAAATGTAACCCGGTTTCATGCGGCCTTGTAACCAGCCGGCGCATACACTTCAGGGTTTTGTGGCGCCCGCAGGCCCGCCCCACCGACCAACGAGGATTTGCATGCACCAGCTCGACGCACTCAGACAGTTCACCACCGTGGTGGCCGACACCGGCGATTTTCACCAACTGGCACAGTTCCAGCCGCGCGACGCCACCACCAACCCGTCACTGATCCTCAAGGCGGTGCAAAAGCCCGAGTACGCACCCCTGCTGCAGTCCACCGTGGCGCAGTGGAAGAACCGCCCCATGGACGAGATCATCGACCGCCTGCTGGTGCGTTTCGGTTGCGAAATCCTGTCGATCATCCCGGGCCGGGTGTCCACCGAGGTCGATGCGCGCCTGAGCTTCGATACCAGCGCCACGGTGTCGCGCGCCGAGCGCATCATCGAGCTCTACCAGGCCGAGGGCATCCACATCGACCGCGTGCTCATCAAGATCGCCGCGACCTGGGAGGGCATCGAGGCAGCGCGCAAGCTCGAGAGCAAGGGCATCCACACCAACCTCACGCTGCTGTTCTCGTTTTGCCAGGCGGTGGCCTGCGGCCAGGCCAAGGTGCAATTGATCTCGCCGTTTGTCGGCCGCATTTACGACTGGTACAAGAAGCAGGCGGGTGCGAACTGGAATGAGGCTGCGATGGCCGGGGCCAACGACCCCGGCGTGCAATCGGTGCGCCGCATCTTCAACCACTACAAGCGCTTTGGTATCGCCACCGAAGTCATGGGCGCGAGTTTTCGCAACGTCGGCCAGATCACTGCGCTGGCGGGGTGCGACCTGCTCACCATCGCCCCCGACCTGCTGGCCCAGCTGGCCGGCACCGAGGCCCCGCTGCCGCGCGCGCTGGACGCCGACGCGGCGCGCGCCATGGACCTGCCGTTTGTCCAGTACGACGAGGCGGGCTTCCGCTACGCCCTGAACGACGACCCCATGGGCACCGAAAAGCTGGCCGAGGGCATTCGGGCCTTTGCCGTCGATACCGTGAAGCTGGAGCAACTCATCCTTGCCGCCTGATCGGGCGTGCCTCGTTACACTTGCGCCTTGCGCCTGTCATTTGGGCCACAGGAATTGTTTATGCACTCAGTCGTCATCAGCGGCACGGGCCTCTTCCAGCCTGCGCACACCATCACCAACGCCGAACTGGTTGAATCCTTCAACCGCTATGTGGATCTGGAAAACGAACGCCACGCCGAGGCCATTGCCGCCGGCACGCGCGAGCCGCTGACCTATTCCAGTGTCGAATTCATCGAAAAGGCCTCGGGCATCCAGCAACGCTATGTGCTGGAAAAGAGCGGCATCCTCGACCCCACGCGCATGTATCCGCGCTTTGCCGAACGCCCGGACGACCAGCTTTCGCTGATGGCCGAAATTGCCGTGGCAGCGGGCCGGGAGGCACTGGCAAACGCCGGCAAGACCGGTGCGGATGTCGACGCCGTGCTGTGCGCCGCCGCCAACATGCAGCGTGCCTACCCGGCCATGGCCATCGAGATCCAGCAGGCGCTGGGTGCGGGCGGCTATGGCTTCGACATGAACGTGGCCTGCTCGTCGGCCACCTTCGCCATCGAGCAGGCGGTCAACGCGGTGCGTACCGGCAGCGCCAAATGCGTGCTCGTGGTCAACCCCGAGATCACCTCGGGTCACCAGGCCTGGAACGACCGCGACTGCCATTTCATCTTCGGCGATGTCTGCACGGCGGTGGTCGTCGAGCGTGCCGAGAGTGCCACCGCTGCCGACCAGTGGGACGTGCTGGGCACGCGCCTGGTCACGCAGTTTTCCAACAACATCCGCAACAACTTCGGCTTCCTCAACCGCAGCGAGGACAGCGACCCGAACGCGCGGGACAAGACCTTCCGCCAGGAGGGCCGCAAAGTGTTCAAGGAAGTGGTGCCGATTGCAGCGGCCCATATCGAAGGCCACCTGGCCGATCTGGGCCACGCGCCCGCCGCCGTGCGCCGCTTCTGGCTGCACCAGGCCAACCAGGGCATGAACCAGCTGGTGATCAAGAAGCTGGTGGGCGATGCCAGCCCGGAAGTGGCCCCGCTCATTCTCGATGAGTTTGCCAACACGGCCTCGGCAGGCTCCATCATCGCCTTCCACAAGCACCGCGCCGACCTCTCTTCCGGGGATCTGGGCGTGATCTGCTCGTTTGGTGCAGGCTACTCTGTCGGTAGCGTGGTGGTGTGCAAGCGCTGAAGTGAAGCAGCCCATGCCCTCCGGTACTGCGTCTGTGCCGTGCCATGGGCGGCGGTGGCTTGCTTGACGACCGACATGTTCCTTCGTTGCGATGAAACGCCGCAGTGGCCGCTGCTGAGCGCCCATTTCGACGCCGCAGGGCGCAGCCTGGACCTGCGCCAGGCCTTTGCTGGCGATGCCCGGCGTTTCGAGCACTTCAGCCAGGCAGCCCCCCAGGTGTTTGCCGACCTGTCCAAAAACCTCTGGGATCGGCAGGCCGAGGCCCTGCTGCTGGACATGGCGCGCAGCTGCGGCCTGGAGCGGCGGCGCGACGCCATGTTCGCCGGTCAGAGCGTCAACTGCACCGAGGGGCGCGCAGCGCTGCACACCCTGCTGCGCCGGCCGGCGGGGCTGGCGCTGCCCGGCGACCTGCCTTTCATGGCGCCGGCCCTGGCCCAGGTGCATGCCACGCTCGATGCCCTGCTGGCCTATGCCGACGCAGTGCGTGCGGACGATGGCATCACCGACGTGGTGAACATCGGCATCGGCGGATCGGACCTGGGGCCCCACATGGCAGTGCAGGCGCTCGATGCCTGGCGCGCGCCGGGCAAGCGCTTCCATTTTGTCTCGAACATTGACGGACATGAGCTGCACGGCGTGCTGCGCGGCCTGCGGCCCGAGCGCACGCTGTTCCTGGTGGCGTCCAAGAACTTCACCACCATCGAGACCATGACCAACGCCCGCTCTGCGCTGGCATGGTTCACCGATCAGGGGGGGCGCGACGTGGCGCGCCATTTCACTGCGCTGACGGTGAATGTGGAGGCGGCGCGGACCCTGGGCATGACGCGCACGTTCGGTTTCTGGGACTGGGTGGGCGGGCGTTATTCGCTGTGGTCGGCGATTGGACTGCCGCTGGCCATTGCCATCGGGAGTGAGGGTTTCCGCAGTCTGCTGGCCGGCGCCCATGCCATGGACGAGCATTTCCGCACGGCTGCACTGGAGCAGAACCTGCCGGTACGCCTGGCCTTGCTGGATATCTGGTACCGCAATTTCCATGGCTTCAACAGCCGTTGCCTGGCGCCTTACCACGCCGGGTTGCAGCGCCTGCCCGCCTATCTGCAGCAACTGGAGATGGAGAGCAACGGCAAGCGCGTGGACCTGGCCGGCCGCGTGCTGCCCATGGCCACCTCGCCCGTGCTGTGGGGGGAGCCCGGAAGCAACGGGCAGCACGCCTTTTTCCAGATGCTGCACCAGGGCCGCGATGTGTTGCCGCTCGAAATCGTGGCGGTGCATCGCTGTGCGCACCCGTTTCACGGCCACCATGGGATGCTGCTGGCCAACGCCCTGGCACAGTCGCAGGCCTTGATGCTGGGGCGCTCCGGCGACGATGCCCACCGCCATTGCCCGGGCAACCGGCCCAGCACCTTTGTGTTGCTGGAGGCGCTGACACCGGCATCGCTCGGCGCCCTGATTTCCCTGCAGGAGCACCGCGTTTTTGCCAGTGGCAGCCTCTGGGGCATCAACAGCTTTGACCAGTGGGGCGTGGAGCTGGGCAAGGTGCTGGCGCACGATCTGCTGCAGCGCCTGGCCACTGGTGATGTGGCCGGGCTCGATGCCTCGACCGCAGGGTTGTTGCAGCGCCTGCGCTGAGCGCCGCTGGCCCGCTGGCGCAGGTGCTGGCAGGCCTATTGCCGGAACACCACGGCCTCCAGTTTCAGGCTACGGATCTGCCGGGCCGCGGTGTGGGCCTCGGTGGCGCTGGGGTAGGGTCCCACGCGCACCCGGATGCGTTTGCCCCTGGCTGTGTCGAGCGGCTGGCGAAAGGCTGGCAGCCCCTCGTTGAGCAGCAGCGCCTGGGCCTTGCGGGCATTGGCCTCTTCGGCAAACAGGCCCACGTTGATGTAATAGCCCGGCGCCTTGCCTACCTCGGCAGGTAGGGCTCCGCTTGCTTCAATGGCCGCGGATGCTGCGGCAGGCCTGTCCACCGGGGTCCCTGCCGTGGCGGGGGGCGGCGGTGCCGTGGCGGGTTTTTCGGGCGGACGGGCGGCTGGTGCCGGGGGGCTGGATCCCTCTTGGGGCAACGCCGCAGGGATCGGGTCAGCCGGGAATTGTGGCGCACTGGCCCGGTTTGCCGGGGCACTGGCAGGCACCGCTGGCGGCTGCGGTGCCGGGGCTGGCATGGAGGCTGGCATGGGCGCAGAGGCGGGTGCTGCTGCGGGCTCAGGGAGCGAGGCTGCGGCTGCCGGTGGCTCGGTGATCGGCTGTGTAATTTCGCTGGAACCGGACGCACGGGTGAGGCTGCCCTCGGGTAAAACCCAGTAAGCGGCCGAAGCCACGCCGAGCAGCGCCAGATTGAGCAGCGCCAGAGCGATGAGCCGCCGCCATGAACTGGCCTGCCGGCCCAGTTGACTGCAGGCTTCCGGGATGGTGCGGGTAGCACCCAGGGCGCGCGTGATGCGTTTGCGGATTTCGGTGTGCAGCACCGCGTCGCCATACACCCCGGGCAGAACAAAGGCCAGTGCGGCAAACACCGCGATCAGCCCCCATTGCACGGCATCGGGCCACTGCAGCAGCGTGCGGCCCACGCCAAAGACCAGCAGGCCCAGCCCTTCGACCGCCGCTACGTAGACGAGCGCGGCGCTCCACAGGTATCGCAGGGCCATCCAGTTCAGGGTGCAGGCGCAGGCAGCCCAGTTCCAGCCCGGGCGGGTGCGGCCCAGGGTGTCGAAGTGGGTAAAACGGGGCAGGTAGCGGTCTGCATTCACGGGACCGAGGGCGGCGCGGTACAGCGCCGTCATGGCGCTCTCCGATGGGTCGGATGCAGGAGGGGAGGGGGCGGCGGCAGGTTCCTGGTGCACGGGCATGGCCGATTCTGGCATGGCTGCACGGGCGAGACCAGCGAATTGCAGCGCCCACGAAAAAGCCCACAGGGCTTGCGTCCTGTGGGCTGGCAGGCTGGACAGGTGTGGTGCTCAGCTGCGGTTGCCGGTGGCAATGGCGCCGGCGCGGGCTGCCGTCACGGCATCGGCACGCACGTCGGCACGGCTGACCTTGGAATCCGAGGCGCTACGGGTGTCCACCACGTGGAAATTCTTGAAGTGGGCCACGGCCTGGGCGGCTTCTGCCTGCACTTCGGCGCGATCGCGGGTGGATTGGAACTTGGCTTCGATTTCGGAGCCATACAGTTCGCTGGCCTGGGCGCCGAACGAGGCAAAAGCGGCGACAGCGGCGACGGACAGAATGCGGGATACGGTCATGGTGAAGTCCTTCAAAAAAATGTTTCAGAAAACGGGTCTGCAGCCATGGCGTCAGGGTGCTGATCCGGGTCGGTGAGGGGCCGCAAGGGCGGTGTCTCATCGATGGGTTGAACTGTACGCCTCATTGGTTCAAAGAAAAACCATCCAGTATCAAACTGACTGTTCCAGTATTAAGAATAATAAAGGCCTTGAATTGGCCGGCATCGTCCACCGGGGTCCGCAGGTGCCAGGCGTGCCAGGCCCCTGGCAGGCAAGGGCATTACCTTGGGCCTACGATGCTGCCTCTGCATTTCACAGGCGCCTCGCTGCCATGCCCCAGACCCTGAAAATCGACTTCGTTTCCGACATCTCGTGCCCGTGGTGCGCCATCGGGCTGCTGTCGCTCCAGCGGGCCGCTGCGGCATTGCAGGGAGCGGTGGTGCTGGATCTGCATTTCCAGCCGTTCGAGCTCAATCCGGCCATGGCGCCCGAGGGGCAGGACATGGGCGAGCACCTGCAGGAAAAATACGGCGCCAGCCCCGAGCAGAGCCAGCGCACGCGCGAGGCCATCGTGGCGCGCGGCGCTGCGTTGGGGTTCACCTTCCGCATGGACCAGCGCAGCCGGATCTACAACACGTTCGATGCGCACCGCCTGCTGCACTGGGCGGGCGAAGAGGGGCGGCAGCTGGCGCTCAAGCAGGCCTTGTTCAAGGCCTACTTCACCGAAGGCGAAAACCCGGGCAACCACGAGGTTCTGGTGCGTCTGGCCCGCGAGGTGGGGCTGGACGCCGATGCGGCACGGGACGTGCTGGCGTCTGACCGTTGTGCCGACGAAGTGCGCGAGCGCGAGCAGTTCTATCAGCGGCAAGGCATTCATTCGGTGCCTGCGGTCATCGTCAACGACCGCCACCTGATCCAGGGCGGCCAGCCGCCCGAGGTCTTCGAGCAGGCGCTGCGGCAGATTGCTACTGAAAAATGAGCTGTTAGCGCTTGTTGTGATTGATTTTCAGACTGAAAACTATCTGAAAATGTTTTCTATCAAGCGCAAGCAGCTATCTTTTCAGGAGTTTCAGGGCTTTATCGGAATGGGTGTTTCCCGCGCCACCGGCACGGCCGTCACGCTGTTTTGCGGCGATCCGTCGATGAGCTTTTCGGAATAGGTCAGGTAGACCAGCACATTGCGCGCCGGGTCCACCATGCGCACGATGCGCAGGCGCTTGAACAGGATGGACATGCGCTCGCTGAACACCTCCTCCTGCTTGCGCAGCGGCTGCGGGAAGGCGATGGGGCCGGTCTGGCGGCAGGCAATGGAGGCCTCGGCACGGTCTTCGGCCAGGCCCAGCGTGCCTTTGATGCCGCCGGTGCGCGCACGCGAGACGTAGCAGGTCACGCCCTGCACAGCGGGGTCGTCATAGGCTTCCACGATGATGTCGTGGTCGCGGCCGATCCACTGGAAGGCGGTGTCCACGGTGCCGATTTTTTCTCCCGTGGCGGCATGCGCAGCGCCGCACAGGGCCCCTATGGCCAGCACCGCGCGCAGCGTGGTGGCGCGCTTCATGCCGTCGCCCCGGCAGACGGCTGGCAGCACCGGGCCAGATGCGCCAGCGCTTCCTCGACCTGGTCCACCAGCACCAGGCACAGGTCGCCGGGCTGCAGGCGCGACAGCGCCGTGTCGATGGCGACGAATTCGCCCCGGATTTCTTCCACATGGCGCGTGCGGGTGGCGCCTTGCAGCCCCTCGCGCAGCAGCGCCATCACCTCGCCGTCGGAGCGGCCGCGCTGGGCCGCGTCCTGGTACAGGATCACATCGTCGAAGGCGGCGCCCAGGATGACGGTCTGCGCACGGATGTCCTCGTCGCGCCGGTCCCCCGCGCCACTGATGACCACGCTGCGGCGGTTGCCGGGCAGTGCGTCCACCGCCTGCACCAGGGCACGCATGGCGTCCGGGTTGTGGCCGTAGTCGGCGATCACGGTGGCACCGCAGTAGTCCATCACATTGAAGCGGCCGGGCGCGTTGTCGCTGTCGTTGACAAAACCCGAGAGGCCCCGGCGAATGGTCTGCCAGGGCAGGCCCACCCCCCAGGCGGCAGCGACGCTGGCCATGACGTTCTCGACCTGGAAGGCAATCCGGCCGTTGCGCGTGATCGGCACATCGCGCAGGTGGATCGACTCGCGCCATGAGCCTTCGGCCGCCACGATCGAGTCGCCATCGACATACACCGTGCGATGGCCCTGGGCGCGGTGCGTGGCCATCACGGGGTGGTGGCGGTCGCTGGCAAAGTAGATGATCTTGCCCGGGCAGGCCGTGGCCATGGCGGCGACGATGGGGTCGGTGGCGTTGAGCACGGCATAGCCGCTGGGGGCCACGTTCTGCACGATCACGCGTTTGAGGACGGCCAGGTCGTCCACCGTGGTGATGTAGTTCAGCCCCAGATGATCGCCTTCGCCGATGTTGGTGACCACGGCCACCTGGCAGCGGTCAAAGCCCAGGCCTTCGCGCAGGATGCCGCCGCGCGCGGTTTCGAACACGGCTGCGTCCACCTCGGGGTGCAGCAGCACGTTGCGCGCGCTCTTGGGGCCGCTGCAGTCGCCACTGTCGATCTGGCGGCCATTCACATACACGCCATCGGTGTTGGTCATGCCCACGCGAAGGCCCTGGGCGGTGAACAGGTGTGCGATCAGGCGGGCGGTGGTGGTCTTGCCGTTGGTGCCGGTGACGGCCACGGTGGGAATGCGGCCATCGTCGCCATGGGCGAACAGGCGGTCCACCATGGCCTGGCCCACATTGCGCGGCTTGCCGTAGCTGGGCGCCAGGTGCATGCGCAGGCCGGGGGCGGCGTTCACTTCCACGAACCCGCCGCCTTGTTCCTCCAGTGGGCGCAGCACGGTTTCGGCCACCATGTCCACGCCGCAGATGTGCAGGCCCACCATCTGGGCGGCGGCCACGGCGCGTGCCGCCACCTCGGGGTGCACGTCATCGGTCACGTCGGTGGCGGTGCCGCCGGTGGACAGGTTGGCATTGTTGCGCAGCACCACGCGCTGGCCCTTGGCGGGCACGGCGTCGGGGCTCAAGCCCTGGGCGGCCAGGCGCGCCAGGGCGATGTCGTCCAGCCGGATCTTGGTGAGCGAGGTGGCGTGGCCCTCGCCCCGGCGCGGGTCGAGGTTGACCAGATCGACCAGTTCGCGCACCGTGTGCTGGCCGTCGCCCAGCACCTGGGGCGGTTCGCGCCGGGCGGCGGCGACCAGCGGGTCGCCCACCACCAGCAGACGGAAGTCGTGGCCGGGCAAAAAGCGCTCAACCATCACGGTGCCGTATTCGGCGGCGTTCTTGTAGGCTTCTTCGAGCTGCGCGCGGTCGGTGATGTTCACGGTCACGCCCTTGCCCTGGTTGCCGTCCTGGGGCTTGACGACCACGGGCAGGCCGACCTTCTGGGCCACGGCCCAGGCCTCCTCCACTGTCTCCACGGGCTGGCCCAGCGGCACGGGCACGCCAGCGGCGTGCAGCAGGCGCTTGGTGAGGTCCTTGTCCTGCCCGATGGATTCGGCCACCGCGCTGGTCGAGTCGATCTCGGCCGCCTGGATGCGGCGCTGCTTGGAGCCCCAGCCGAACTGCACCAGGCTACCGCGTGTGAGGCGCCGGTAGGGGATGCCGCGCGCCACGGCGGCTTCGACAATGGCGCCTGTGCTCGGCCCCAGGCGCTCGTCTTCGTCGAGTTCGCGCAGGTTGGCGATGGCCGCCTCGGCATCAAAGCTGCCCTGGCCCAGGGCCGCCTCGATGAGCTGCTGGGCATCCTTGAAGGCCTGGCGGCCCACGGCCTCTTCGCTGTATTGCACCACCACCAGATACACCCCGGGGTCGATGGTGGGGGTGGTGCGCGCGAAGGTCACCGGGCAGCCGGCCTGGGCCTGCAGGGCCAGTGCGGCGGTCTGCAGGACATGGGCGAGCGACAGGTCGGTGTCGCCGCCTTCAGGATTGAGCACGCCGATGGCGGGGAACAGCGCGCGCAGCCGGGCTTCAAAGCCGTCGATCTGCGCCATGGCGCGTTCGGATTCGGCGCAGGCCACCACGGCTTCGATGGCCAGGTGGCGGCTCCAGAGGTTGGGGCCGCGCAGGGCCCTGATGCGGGATACATCCATGGTTCTGTCTTTCTGTCTCTCAGGCGCTGGCCGTGTCCGGGGCTGCTTGCTCGGGTTCGAAGGTCTTGATACCCGCACCGATGAGGTCCGGGGAAATATCCAGCGCCCAGGCCGTGGCAATGGCCGCCAGCAGGGTGTCGGTGTCGGGTGCCACGGCATTGCGGCCGAACGTGAGGTCGGACAGACGGCCCAGCACATGCTCGGAGTGGCCTGTGGCCAGCACCACGCGGTCGTTCTTCACGAACACGGCACGGCCGGATTCTTCATCGGCTCGGTGTTCCACGATGGCGGGCAGGTTCGCGTCCTGCGCGTACAGCACCACGCTGCCGTCGCACAGGGGGGCCAGCGCGGCAACCTGGACGTCTGCGCCGTTCAGCACGGCGGCACCGTGGTCCAGCACCACATCCACCTGGGTGCGCAGCACCTTGGTCATCTGCTCCTGCTCGTGCACGTCGAATGCGGCGAGATGCTCCACGCCATCCATGTCGGTGACCACACCCACCTGGCAGCGGTCATAGGCCAGGCCGTCCTGCAGAATGGTGCGGGCGTCGTTTTCAATCACGGCGGCCTGCACCATCTGGTTCATCAGCAGGCGGTGCGCGGCCTCCCAGTGGGCGCTGTCGCTGGCTTCGACGCGGCGCTGGTCAAGGAACAGGCCGGCGCGGCAGGCCACACCGGTATGCCGTCCGCTCAGGTGCAGCAGCCAGGCCACCAGGCGGGCAATGGTGGTGGTGCCCCGCGTGCCCGCAACCCCCACGACGGGAATGCGGCCCGCGTCCCGGGCATGTTCTTCGGCCGGGAACAGGTGCTCCACAATCGCCTGCCCCACGGGCCGCGGCGCCCCCACGGCGGGCTTGAGGTGCATCAGCAGGCCGGGGCCGGCGTTCACCTCCACGATGGCGCCACCCTGGGTGTGCAGCGGCCTGGAGATGTCCTGTGCCACCAGGTCGATGCCCGCAATGTCCAGGCCCACCACCTTGGCGGCCAGCTGGGCGATGTAGGCCACCTCGGGGTGCACGTCGTCGGTGCAGTCCACGGCCATGTTGCCGTTGCGCTGCACCACAACCTGGCGGCCGGCGGCGGGCACGGCGTCGGCGTCGAGGTCCTGGCGCTTGAGTTCGAGCTGCACCTTGGCATCCTGCGCCACATCGATGATGTCGAGCGGGTATTCCTCCTCGTAGCCACGGCGCGGGTCGGAGTTGAGCTGGCTGTCGATCAGTTCGCGCACCGTGTTGCGGCCGTTGCCCGTGATGCCGAGCACCTCGCCGCGCGCGGCGGCCACGACCTTGCCGTTGACCACCAGCAGACGGTGCTCGTTGCCGGGGATGAAGCGCTCGACCATCACGTCGCTGCCTTCGGGGTAGGCCACGTGGTAGGCCGCCTCGATGTCTTCCTGCTTGCGCAGGTCCAGCGTCACGCCCCGGCCGTGGTTGCCGTCGGAGGGCTTGACGACCACGGGCAGGCCGATGTCCTGCGCGGCTTCCCAGGCCTCCTCGGGGCTGTGGACGACCTGGCCCTCGGGGATGGGAACGCCGCAGGATTTCAGCAGGCTCTTGGTCAGGTCCTTGTCAGAGGCAATGCCTTCGGCAATGGCGCTGGTGAATTCACTCTCGGCCGTCCAGATGCGGCGCTGTGCGGCGCCGTAGCCCAGTTGCACCAGGTTGCCGTCGTTCAGGCGGATGTGCGGAATGCCGCGGTCGGTGGCAGCGGTCACGATGCAGGCCGTGCTCGGGCCCAGGTAGCGGTCGTCCACCTCGGTGCGCACCTTGGCCACTGCCGCCTGCACGTCGAAGGGCTCGTCGTTGAGGGCGGCCATGATCAGCCGGTGGCCCTGCTCCAGCGCCATGCGCGCGACGCTCTCATCGCGCGCCCGGAACACCATGCGGTAGACGCCACGCACCGAGGTGCTGCGCGTCTGGCCAAAGCCCGTGGGCATGCCGGCAAGGTTGAGCAGCTCGATGACGATGTGCTCCAGCACATGGCCGCACCAGGTGCCTTCCTGCAGGCGCTGCAGGAAACCGCCGCGTTCGCCCACGCCGCAGTGGTGCTCGATCAGGGCCGGCAGCCAGGCCGTCAGGCGGTCATTGAATCCGGGGATCTGGTGTGAGGGATGGTCTTCCAGGGCTCCGAGGTCCAGCCAGACTTCGAGCACCGGACGGTAGGTCCAGAGGTTGGGGCCGCGCAGGTAGTTGATGCGCAGAAGTTGGATGTCGTTGAATTTCGCCATGGATGCTGCGTGAAAAGGGGCCTGCCGTGGTCGGGGCGTTGCAGAAAGAGGGTTGGAAGTGGATTGTGCGTCAGACTGCGCTCAACAGGCCATGTCAGCGATTGCCGGGGCAGAAACGTTCAATGAGAATGCCAATGCCCCCTTGAGGCAGGGCTTCGGGGAGAATCCGGGCTTGTGCGCCGACCGGCGCCGTGGCAGGCCCGGGGCGCAAATACCAATCAACATGCAACATCACCATCCTGTCGACGCCTTGGGTGTCTTGAAGGGCCCTTCGGGGGCCGGGTTGCGGGCTGTGCTCGCTCCTGACGAAAACGTACGTGCGGCCCTGGAGGTTGACCTGAGCACCGATCTTCGCTTCGGCTCGGGTGTGCTGGCGGTGACATCGGCGCGCCTGCTGGCCCGTCCGCCCGGTACCGAGGTGTGGCAGGAATGGCCGCTCAAGGCGGGCCTGTCGCTGCGTCTTCTGGACCACGGCGGCGTCGGAACCCTGGAGCTGCACGACCCGGACCAGCGCCTGGCGTTCTGGCGCTTCACGCTCGGCGTCCAGACGCAGGCCTTGCGGCTGGTGCAGCGCTTCGAGCAGCAGATCGAGCGACTGGGCTACCTGCAGGAGGCGCCTGCCGACGATGCCGAAGAAGCCCGGTGTCCCGTCTGCCATGTCCCGCTGCCGCCCGATACCGAAGAGTGTCCGGCCTGCGCTCGCGCCCAGCCGCCCCAGACGTCCACCTGGGTGCTGCTGCGTCTGTGGCGCTTTGCGCGCCCCTATCGCAAGCAGCTGGCCGCCGGTTTCGCCCTGACGCTGGCGTCCACCGCAGCCACGCTGGTGCCGCCCTACCTCACCATTCCGCTGATGGATGACATCCTCATCCCGTTCCAGAACGGCAAGCAGATCGAACCTGGCCTGGTGCTGCTGTACCTGAGCGGCCTGCTGGCATCGGCCCTGGCCGCCTGGGGGCTGAGCTGGGCGCGCACCTACATCCTGGCACTGGTGTCCGAGCGCATCGGCGCCGACCTGCGCACCACCACCTATGAACATCTGCTGCGCCTGTCGCTCGATTATTTTGGCGGCAAGCGCACCGGCGACCTGATGGCGCGCATCGGCTCGGAAACCGACCGGATCAATGTTTTTCTGTCGTTGCACGCGCTCGATTTCATCACCGACGTGCTGATGATCGTCATGACGGCGGTCATCCTGTTCTCCATCAATCCCTGGCTGGCGCTGGTCACGCTGGTGCCGCTGCCTTTCATCGGCTGGATGATCCACACCGTGCGCGACCGCCTGCGCACCGGCTTCGAGAAGATCGACCGGGTGTGGAGCGAAGTCACCAACGTGCTGGCCGACACCATTCCCGGCATCCGCGTCGTCAAGGCGTTTGCCCAGGAGCAACGCGAGGCCCAGCGCTTTCGCGATGCCAACCAGCACAACCTGGAGGTCAATGACAAGCTCAACAAGACCTGGAGCCTGTTCACACCCACCGTGTCGCTGCTGACCGAAATCGGTCTGCTGGTGGTCTGGGCGTTTGGCATCTGGCTGGTTTCCAGGAGCCAGATCACGGTGGGGGTGCTCACCGCCTTTATCGCCTACATCGGGCGGTTTTATGGCCGGCTTGACTCGATGAGCCGCATCGTTTCGGTCACGCAGAAGGCGGCGGCGGGCGCCAAACGCATCTTCGACATCCTCGACCATGTGAGCAACGTGCCTGAACCGGCCCAGCCCGTGCGGGTGGAAAAGGTGCAGGGTGCCATCGCCATGCGCAACGTGGGGTTCCGCTATGGCAGCCGGGCCGTCATCAAGGACATGGACCTGGACATCCGCCCCGGCGAGATGATCGGACTGGTGGGGCACAGCGGTTCAGGCAAGAGCACGCTGGTCAACCTGATCTGCCGCTTCTACGATGTGAGCGAGGGTTCCATCCAGATCGACGGCATCGATATCCGCCGCTTTGCCGTGGCCGACTACCGGCGTCACATCGGCCTGGTGCTGCAGGAACCCTTCCTGTTCTTTGGCACCATTGCCGAGAACATCGCCTATGGCAAGCCCGACGCCACGCGCGAGGAAATCGTCGCCGCTGCGCGTGCCGCCCACGCGCACGAATTTATCCTGCGCCTGCCGCACGGCTACGACTCGCTGGTGGGCGAGCGCGGCCAGGGGCTGTCGGGCGGCGAGCGCCAGCGCATCAGCATTGCGCGCGCGCTGCTGATCGATCCGCGCATCCTGATTCTTGACGAAGCCACCTCCGCCGTGGACACCGAGACCGAGAAGGAAATCCAGAAGGCGCTCGACAACCTGGTGCAGGGCCGCACCACCATCGCCATCGCCCACCGCCTGTCCACCCTGCGCAAGGCCGACCGGCTGGTGGTGATGGACCGGGGCGAGGTGGTGGAAGTGGGCCCGCACGACACCCTCATGGAGCAACAGGGTGCCTATTGGCGGCTCTACGAAGCCCAGGCCCGCCGCGCCGAGGAAGACGCCCAGGCCGCCGGTGTTCTGCTCGACAGCAGTCTTTTGCATCCGGCGCACCCTGCCGGCAACTCCTGATACGGCCCACCATGCTCTCCAAGCTCTCCGCTCCCGCCCCGCAACTGCACCGCGACGCCCATGGCCGTTTGGTGCTCACCCTGCCCGACGGCTCGGCCCACCCGGGCGTGCTGCCGGTACGCGCCTTTCCGCTGGCGGCACCCGAGGAGGGCTTGTCCCTCGTGGGTTCCGATGGCCATGAACTGCTCTGGCTCCAACGCCTGGACGAGCTTCCCGTCGACCATCGCCGCCTGGTCGAGGAGGAGCTGGCGGCGCGCGAGTTTGTGCCCACCATCACCAGAATCACCCGTGTGTCGAGCTTTTCAACGCCCAGTACCTGGGAGGTCGAGACCGATCGCGGTCCGGCGCAGTTTGTGCTCAAGGCCGAGGAAGACATCCGCCGCCTGCGCGGCCGCACGGCGCTGCTGATTGCCAGCGGTGCCGGTGTGCACTACGCCATTGCCGACAGCACGGCCCTGGACCGCGCTTCCCGGCGTCTGCTGGAGCGTTTTTTGTGACGCTCGGCCGGGAAATTGGCCCTTGCGGTGGGGTTCTGGTGAGTAAAAACCCTTAATTTGTGGCAATCGGTAAAAAAAGGCTCAATTCCCCCTTCTTTTTGCCGAAATGGTTGAACGAGACGGCGATATAGCGCCCCTTGTTTTTCTCACCAACCGAGGCCACTGTCATGCAACTGCCACCTGTCGACCGATCGCCGATCTGGCGTCCCCAGGGCGCTGATTTGTATTCCACCGGGGCTTCTGGTGCGGTGCCAGTGCGGCCCGTCAACCCGGCCAATCCGGTCGAGTCCATGGACCGGCTGGGAGAAGGCGCCATCGTCAAAGAGCCGGACAAACCCTCCGCGCCCGATGCGCCCAACCGTGACTGGACCGAGCTCAAGCAGAAAGAAACGGCCGAGGAACCTCCCGAGCCGCCCAAAGAGCCGATCTACAAGCAGCTGCTGGAGTTTTTGCAGTCCATGTGGCGCGCCAGCGGCAGCGCCATCGAGCTGGCGCAGGAAATCAACAAGACCACGCTGCAGGAACGCATGGCCGAGCAGGTCAAGAACGACGAGCCCCTGACGTATTCCGATCCCAAGGTCAAGCGCACGGCGGGCCTCTGAAGTCCGGCACTGGCGTCCGGCTTGATTGCTATTTAATACATAGCTGAAAGCGCTTTCGGGTCAAGGGCTTTGGCCTGTTCGGTTGGTGTCTTCGGCGGCAAAGGGTCCCGCCAGGACATGGAAAGCAGACAGGCCGTTCAGCGGGCTTGCCCGTGCTTGCCGGCGTCTGGCGCGTTGTTGGCAATGCCGCTGCTGACATGTCCGGCCGGCACATGCCGGGCCGCCGAGGCGACGTGACCGGTCTGGTCATCAAAGAAAAAATCGGGTTCGAACTCGCGCAGGAATTCGCCCTTGGGCATACCGCCCAGAAACATCGCCTCGTCGACTGCAATGTTCCAGCTCATCAGCGTCTGGATGGCGCGCTCGTGCGCCGGTGCGCCGCGCGCCGTCACCAGGGCAGTGCGGATGCGCATGCCCGGCGCACCACTGTGCTGCAGACGGTGCAGGGCCGACAAAAAGGGCTTGAACGGGCCGGGTGGCAGGGGGAGCAGGGCTTTTTCCTGCTCGTGCGCCTGGAAGGCGTCGAGCCCGGCCGACTGAAACACGCGCTCGGCCTCGTCGGAAAACAGCACCGCGTCGCCGTCGAAGGCGATGCGCACCTCGTTCGGGTGGGCCATGCTGGCCTGGGCTGACTGCGTGGCCACCCGTGCAGCCGGGAAGCCCATGGCCAGGGCTTCGCTCACATCGCCGCCATAGGCCGACAGGAAAAGGTGCGCACCCAGCGGCCGAAGGTAGCGAAACGGTGCGGCGCCCTGGGTGAACACGCCGCGCTGCACGCTGTCCAGGCCATGCGCACGGGCCGAGCGGAACACGCGCATGCCGCTGGTCGGGTCGTTGCGTGAAAGCACCACCACCTCCACGCGCTGCTGGCCGGGTTCGTTGAAGGCCAGCAGCTTCTTTACCAGCGAGAACGCCACGCCCGGCGGCGCCGGTACATCCAGGCGTTCGAGTTGCAGCTGCATGTAGGCTTGCGCATTGCCCTGGTCGAAGAGGCGGTTTTCTTCCTCGAAATCGAACAGGGCGCGCGATGAAATCGCCACCACCAGCTTGTCGTCCAGGGTCACGGCCATGGCGTCACTTCATGAATTGGTTGAGTTGGATGATGGGCAGCAGCACCGCCAGCACGATCAGCATGACGACCAGGCCCATGGTGACGATCAGCAGCGGCTCCAGGAGGGTGGCCAGTTGCAAGGCGCGGCGCTGCACTTCGGTGGAGAACTGGGTGGCGGCA
This sequence comes from Burkholderiaceae bacterium, assembly GCA_024710165.1. Lineage (GTDB taxonomy): Bacteria > Pseudomonadota > Gammaproteobacteria > Burkholderiales > Burkholderiaceae_C > Simplicispira. Next base: position 14,455 of record JANJVG010000051.1, on the reverse strand, counting down.
CGTTGCAGCATCACGGGCAACTGGCCGGTCTGCTCGCCCAGGCGGGCAAACATGGGCAACAGGCTGGGAAAGCGTTTCTTTTGCGCCAGCGCCGAGGCCAGGGGGGCGCCCTCGCGCACGAGCACCAGGGCGTCGAGCGCATCGGCACGCAGGGCCCGGTTGTTCAGCGTTTCGGCGGCTGCCTGCAGGGCTTTGAGGATGGGGACGCCGGCGCCGGTGAGCATGGCCAGGGTGCCGGCAAAGCGGGCAGTGTTGTAGCCGCGTGCCAGCCGGCCCACCAGGGGGAGCGTGAGCCAGGCGGCGTCAAATTTCTCACGAAAAACGGCTCTAGCCATTGCCCAGCGTGCGCAAATAGCTATCAATATAATAGCTGTCAAGGCCCACATGCCATGGTTGCGTACAAAGCTGCTGATCGCCAGCATGGCGACCGTGAGGAAGGGCAATGCCCGTTTGGTGCCCGCAAACACGCTGGCCACCTGCGGCACCACGTAGCTGACCAGAAAGATGACGATAACGATGGACACCAGGGTGACGATGGCCGGGTACAGTGCGGCCCCCACCAGTTTGGCCTTGAGCGCCTGGCGCTCCTCCAGATCGTCGGCCAGGCGCTCGAGCACCAGACCGAGGTGGCCGCTGTGCTCGCCGGCGCCGATCACCGCGCAGTAAATGTCGGAGAACTCGCGCGGGTGCTGCTGCAGGGCGCGCGCAAAGGTGGAGCCGCCGTTGACCTCGGCGCGCAGCACGGCCACCAGGTGGCGCTGGCCTTCGCTTTCGGCTTCATCGGCCAGTGCGGTGAGTGCACGCTCGAGCGGCAGGCCCGAGGACACCAGCCCGGCCAGTTGCCGGGTCCAGATGGCCAGCGCCGTGGCGCCAAACACCGGCCGCGACCACAGGGCACTGCTGCGGGCGCCTCCTGCGGGTGGTTCGAGTGCGGCCTCCACGGCCAGCGGCACCAGCGCCTGGGCACGCAACTGGCTGCGCGCCGCCTTGGCCGAGTCGGCCTCGACAACGCCCTTGCGGGTCTGGCCCTGGTCGTCAAGGGCTTCGAAGGAAAAAGCAGGCATGCGGTGCGGGCAAGGAGGTGGGTGAAGGGCGCAGGGTTGGCAAACCGTCGGCAAGCGCTCGCTGCACTGTGTCTGCCATCAATATCTGCCAGGCCATGATGGTAGCCGCTGGGCATGACCGCTGGGCTTGGGGTGCTGACTTGACTCAGGTCAACATCATGGAACGCAGGACCCGCAGAATGAAAATGATCTGCAGCACAGGGTTGCAGGCGTTCTGACACAGGAGGCTTGGATGCTGACAAACAAAGTGGCGCTGGTGACGGGGGCATCGTCGGGTATCGGGCGTGCGATTGCGCTGATGTGGGCACGCGAGGGCGCCAAGGTGGTGGTCTCGGACGTGAATGCGCAGGCAGGCGAGGAGACTGCAGCGCTGGTGCGTGCGGCCGGCGGCGATGCGATTTTTGTTGCAGCCGATGTGGGTAAGCCTGCAGACTGCGAGGCACTGGTCCACCGAACCGTCGCGCACTATGGCCGTCTGGATGTGGCGTGCAACAACGCCGGCATTGGAGGTCCGCAGGCGCCCACAGCCGACTATCCGCTGGATGGCTGGGACCAGGTTCTCAACATCAACCTCTCGGGCGTGTTCTACGGCATGAGGTACCAGATCGCTGCCATGCTGAAAAATGGGGGGGGCTCCGTGATCAACATGGCGTCCATTCTGGGTGCGGTGGGTTTTGCCGCCTCTCCGGCCTACACCGCCGCCAAGCACGGCGTGCTGGGGCTGACCAAGGCCGCCGCCCTGGAATACAGCGCACAGGGCGTGCGCATCAATGCCGTGGGTCCCGGTTTCATTCATACGCCCATGATCAGCGGCCTGGAGCAGGACGCCGGCATCCAGGCCATGCTGGTGGGTGCACACCCCATTGGCCGCCTGGGCCGGCCGGAAGAGGTGGCCGAACTGGTGACCTGGCTGGCCTCGGACAAGGCGTCGTTCGTGACCGGGGCATATTACCCCGTCGACGGCGGTTATCTGGCGCGCTGAGGCGCTGGCGGACCGCTCAGGCCGGCATGCTGGTGCCGGCGGCCCGCAGCGCGCTGTGGGCCTGCGCCGCGAGGTCGAGCGAACGCAGGCGCAGATCCGGATCGTACACATCGCACACCAGCATCAGTTCGTCTGCACCGGTGGCTTCGGCCAGCCGGGCCATGCCGGTGCGCACCGTGTCGGGGCCGCCGATCACGGCAGCTGCCAGAAAGTCGCCGATGGCGGCGCGGTGCGGCGCAGGCAGCTCGGCGGCAAAGTTTTTCACGGGGGGCTGCAGGCAGCGGCGGTCTCCCGTCAGAATGCCCAGCACCCGCTGGTAGGTGCTGCTGGCCAGAAACTCGGCTTCCTCATCGGTAGGCGCGGCAATCAGGGGCACGCCGATCACCACATAGGGGCGGGGCCAGGCGGCCGAGGGGCGGTACAGCGAGCGGTACAAACCAATGGCCTGGTGCAGCATGCGCGGCGCAAAGTGCGAGGCAAAGGCGTAAGGTAGCCCTTGCTGCGCGGCCAGTTGCGCCGAAAACAGGCTGGAACCGAGCAGCCAGATGGGCACGTTCGTGCCCGCACCGGGCGTGGCCACCAGCCGCTGGCCGGGCAGGGCAGGGGCCAGCAGGCGCTGCAGCTCGGCCACGTCGCGCGGGAAGTCTTCTTCGCTTTCCACACGGTCGCGGCGCAGTGCGCGCATGGTCAGCGGATCGGTTCCGGGGGCGCGTCCCAGGCCCAGGTCGATGCGGCCCGGGTACAGCTCGGCCAGGGTGCCGAAGGCTTCGGCCACCACCAGCGGTGCGTGGTTGGGCAGCATCACGCCACCCGAACCCACGCGGATGTGCCGGGTGCCGCCAGCAATGTGGCCCACCAGCACCGCCGTGGCCGAACTGGCGATGCCCTGCATGTTGTGGTGCTCGGCCAGCCAGTAGCGCTGGAAACCCAGCGATTCGGCGTGCTGCGCCGTGCGCAGGGCGATCTGCAGGGCCTCGGCCACGGTGCCGCCTTCGCGGACCGCGACCAGGTCGAGCATGGACAGGGCAGGAAACTTGGAAAAGGTCATTGGCGGATTGTCACGCAGGAGCGGTACACCAGCGAGGGCCGTGGCCATTGGGCGGGCGATCGCTGGACCGCCAGCAATGCGTGACTGGAACAAATGGAGCGTCGGGCCGTGCCCGCACCTCCCGCACGGGCGGGCATGGGCTGCGTCCGGTTCTGCAAGGAGGAATGCATGGGGTTTGACGGCCGACTTTTCAGGCACCGGGAGCACGCCCCGGTGGCACCTGACGCCGTGACCGGCATCGTGGCCGTCTGCACCGGGCCGGAGCTGCATTTTGCGCGTGGTAGCCGCAGCGGCATCCACAGGACGCCCGTACCGGGCCGGGTGGCCGCCCGGGTGCTGGGGCTGGACGGTGATGCCCAGGGCGATATGCACCTGCACGGTGGCCCGGAGAAAGCCGTGCACCTCTACCCGCAGGAGCATGCCGCCGCCTGGCGCGTCGAGCTGGGCGAGCACCCGCTGCTGCGTGCCCCGGGGGGGCTTTGGTGAAAATCTGCACACCTGTGGGCTGACGGAGTCCGCCGTGTGCCTGGGCGACCGCTGGCGCGTGGACGGGCCGGCCCGCCCCTGATTCGTCAGGCCCGCGCGATTTCCTCGCGCACCGCAGCCACCTGCCGGCGCGAGACGGTCAGCAGTTCGGCCAGCCCGTGCAGACGCACCGCCCAGCTTTCACCCTCGTCGGGGTCGTCGTGCTTCTCCAGGCTGCGCATGGCGTGGCGTGCCACGAGGGCGTTGCGGTGGATGCGCAGGAACCGATCGGGGTAGCGCGCTTCGAGCTCACTGAGCGAGCCGTCGAGGATGTAGCTGCGCGCGGCCGTGCGCACGGTCACATATTTTTGTTCGGCCTTGCAGTACAGCACCTCGGCCAGCGGCACGCGCTCGGTGCGGCCCCGATCCTGGATGATCAGGGCCTCTGCGGGTGGCAGGGCTGCGGCGGGGCCCTCGGCGGCGCCTGCGGGCCGCAGGGCGCGCTGCGCCTTGGCCAGCGCCTGGCGCAGCCGCTCCAGGCGCACCGGCTTGGTGAGGTAATCCACCGCGTCCAGTTCGAAGGCGCTGACGGCATGGTCGGCGTGCGCCGTCACAAACACCACGGCGGGCGGGTGGCTCAGGGTTTGCAGGGTCTGGGCCAGGCACAGGCCGTCCTGTCCGGGCATGTGGATGTCGAGCAGCAGCACATCGAAGGCGCTTCCGCCGGTCGGGGCCAGCAGCGCCATGGCCTCGGCCGCGGTGGCGGCCTCGGCCAGGATGTGGCGCTCGGTGTCGGCGCAGTCACCCACCAGAGTGCGCAGGCGCGTGCGTGCCAGGGCTTCGTCGTCAACGATCAGGATGTTCATGCGGAGTGCGCGCAGGGGTGGCAGAGGCGGGCGGTGCGGGCAGGGTGATGCGGACCTGGTACAGGCCCTCCTGCACGCCCGCACTGAATTCACCCTGCACATCGTGCAGCAGGGCCAGGCGGGCGCGCACATTGGCCAGGGCAATGCCGTGACCGCGGGGCGTTGCAGGGGCGTGCTGCCCGGGCTCTGGCAGGGTGTTGGTGATGCGCACCACCACACGGCTGCCGCGCAGTGCGGTCAGCACCTGCAGCCGGCCGCCGTGCGGGCAGGGCTCCACGCCGTGCTTGACGGCGTTCTCCACCAGCGGTTGCAGCAGCAGCGGGGGCAGCAGGGCGGCATCGGTGCGCGGGTCGATCTGCCAGTGCACCTGCAGCCGGTCGCCAAAACGCACCTGCTCGATGGCCAGGTAGCGGCGCGCGAGCTGGATTTCTTCGGCCAGCGTCACGGTTTCGCCCTGCTCCCTGAGGGCCGATCGGAACAGGTCACTCAGGTCCTCGAGCAGCGCCTCGGCCTTGGCCGGTTCGGCGCGCACCAGGGCGATGGCGCTGTTGAGGGTATTGAACAGAAAGTGCGGCCGGATGCGTGACTGCAGCTCGGTCAGCCGCGCCGCGGTAGCCGCCGGTGTGCGGCCGCGCGCGCGCAGCACCAGGGCAGCCACCAGCAAGGCCGATAGCAGGGCGCCACTGGCGGCACTGGCCAGCCACGGCGGCTCCAGTGTAACGCCCACCAGGGCCAGCATGCCGCAGGCCCACAGCCCGGCCAGCGCACCCAGCAGCACACCAGCGGCGTATTGGCCGGTTGTGGGCAGGCGCTGCAGCAGCTTCTTGAGGATGCACCCGGCAATCAGCCAGGCCAGCGTGGCCGGCAAGGCGCCCCCGGTCAGCACGGCCAGACGGGCCAGCCATTCAGACGGGCTGCCGGCGCCAAACAAGGCGCCCACGGCCAGCGCGGTTTCGACGAACAGCACCGCGCGCAGCACCACCCCCGCATGGCAGGCATCGAACACCAGCGCACGGCTGGCGGACGCATCGGTGCGGCGGGTTCGTTGCGGGCCCGGAAGGGTCGATAAAATTTGCGTCTCCTGCATTGCGGCATCCGGGCGTCCCGGGTGTCTGTTCCACCGGATTATTGCCCTCCCATGCCCAAAGCCCAAGCCTCCGCACCGTCCCACAACCAGCTCGACACCAAGGCGCAGGCATGGTCGGCGCTGTTTTCCGAGCCCATGAGCGACCTCGTCAAGCGCTACACCTCCAGCGTTTTTTTCGACAAGCGCCTGTGGCAGGCCGACATCGCGGGCAGCCTTGCGCACGCCGAGATGCTGGCGGCGCAGGGCATCATCGGCGCGCAGGACCATGCCGACATCCAGCGCGGCATGGCCCAGATCACCTCCGAGATCGAATCCGGCGAGTTCGAGTGGAAGCTCGACCTGGAGGACGTGCACCTGAACATCGAGGCGCGCCTGACGCAGCTTGTGGGCGACGCCGGCAAGCGCCTGCACACCGGCCGCAGCCGCAACGACCAGGTGGCCACCGACGTGCGCCTGTGGCTGCGCGGCGAGATCGACCTGATTGGCGGCCTGCTGACTGACCTGCAGAAGGCGCTGGTGGACGTGGCGGAAAAGAACGTGGACGTCATCCTGCCCGGCTTCACCCACCTGCAGGTGGCACAGCCCGTGAGCTTTGCGCACCACCTGCTGGCCTATGTGGAGATGTTCGCGCGCGACTTTGATCGCATGGCAGACGTGCGCCGCCGCACCAACGTGCTGCCGCTGGGGGCCGCGGCCCTTGCAGGCACCACCTACCCGCTGGACCGCGAGCGCGTGGCGAAAACCCTGGGCATGGTGGATGTGAACGGGTTCCCCGTGGTGTGCCAGAACAGCCTGGACGCAGTGAGCGACCGCGACTTCGCCATCGAGTTCACGGCCGCTGCCAGCCTGTGCATGGTGCACGTGAGCCGCCTCTCCGAAGAACTCATCATCTGGATGAGCCAGAACTTCGGTTTCATCAAGATCGCCGACCGCTTCACCACGGGCAGCTCGATCATGCCGCAGAAGAAGAACCCCGACGTGCCCGAACTCGCGCGCGGCAAGACCGGCCGCGTGGTGGGCCACCTCATGGGCCTGATCACGCTGATGAAGGGCCAGCCCCTGGCCTACAACAAGGACAACCAGGAAGACAAGGAGCCGCTGTTCGACACCGTCGATACGCTCAAGGACACGCTGCGCATCTTTGCCGAGATGGTGGGCGGCCAGGTCAACCCCGCCACAGGCGCCAAGGAAGGCGGCATCACCGTCAACCCCCAGGCCATGGAGGACGCGGCCAAGAAAGGCTATGCCACCGCCACCGACCTGGCCGACTACCTGGTGAAGAAGGGGCTGCCCTTCCGTGACGCGCATGAAACCGTGGCGCACGCCGTGAAGGCGGCGCAGTCGCACGCCTGCGACCTGTCCGAGCTGCCGCTGGCCGTGCTCCAGGGCTTCCACGCGAGCATCGAAAAAGACGTGTACGAGTGTCTGAGCCTGCGCGGCTCGCTGGGCGCGCGCAACACCCTGGGTGGCACCGCACCGGCGCAGGTGCGTGCGCAGATCGCACGCCACCAGGCCCGCCTGGCCTGATTAATTTTGAATAAAAACAGGCTCCAGCCCTTGTTCAGAAAGCGCTGGTAGCTATTGAAAATATAGTAAATTGGCGCCCCGGAGCGGGGTCGCCCCTCACTGGAAGGACTTCCCATGCCCTCATCCCGCCGTTCCCTGATGTCCGCTGCCCTGCGCAGCGCCACCGCCCTGTGCGCTGGCCTGGCGCTCACGACCGCCTTTGCGCAAAGCGCCAAACCGGTGCGCATTCTGGTGGGATTTCCCGCAGGGGGTGGCTCGGATGCGATTGCGCGGCTGCTGGCCGACAAGCTCAAGGAGCCGCTGGGCACCACCGTGGTGGTGGAAAACCGCCCCGGCGCCGGTGGCCAGATTGCCGCGCAGGCGCTCAAGGCCGCCCCGGCCGACGGCACTACGCTGTTCCTCTCGCACGACCACACCATCTCCATATTGCCCCTGGTGGTGAAGAACCCCGGCTACCTCCCGGCCGACGATTTTGTGCCGGTGGCCGGCTTTGCCACCTTCGTCAACGCCTTCGCCGTCTCGGGCGGCACACCGGCCAAGGGTTTTGGAGAGTACGTGGACTGGGTCAAGGCCCAGGGCGGCGGCAAGGGCGCGGTGGGCATTCCGGCGCCGGCCTCCACGCCCGAATTTCTGGTCAAGCTGCTGGGCGATACGTACCGGCTCGACCTGGTTGCTGCCCCCTACCGCGGTAGTGCCCCCATGATGGCCGACATGCTGGGCAACCAGATCGGGGCTGGCGTGGGCTCGGTGCAGGACTTCATCGAGAACCACAAGGCCGGCAAGATCCGTGTGGTGGCCGTGCTGGGCGGCAAGCGCCAGGCGGCGCTGCCCGAGGTGCCCACGTTCTCCGAACTGGGGCTCAAGGGCTTCGAAGACCTGCCCTACTACGGCATCTACGCACCCAAGGGCACGCCGCAGCGTGAAATCAGCCACCTCACCGCCGCCGTCGCCAAGGTGGTGGCCCTGCCCGAAGTGCGCAAGCAGTTGACCGACTGGGGCCTGACGGTGGGCTACATGACACCCGAGCAACTGGCCACGCGCGAGCAGGCCTACACCCAGGTGTGGGCGCGCATCATCAAGGACAGCGGTTTCCAGCCCCAGTGATCCTGGCCCCGCCGCGCAGTACGGCGGGATCAGCGCTTGCAACGGCCTCCCCGCGCGCAGGCCGTTTTGTTACGCTCGGGTGCAGGGTCGGACGGACTGACCGGGAGAGATGCGTGAATCCGAAACAAATCGTGCTTGCTGCCGGCCTGGTGCTGGCGTCCTTTGCCGCGCAGGCGCTGCAGGTGACCCGCTTCTCCCCCCAGGGCGAAGTGGCGCGGGTGCACCAGGTGGTGGTCCGGTTTGACGGTGCCGCTGTTCCCGCCGGCGCACCGGATGCGGCCGCACCGCTGACCCTGAGCTGCAGCGACGCCCAGGCCAGCCAAGGGGCGGGCCGCTGGACCAGCGACCGCGAATGGGTCTTTGACTTCGGGCGCGACCTGCCGCCGGGCGTGCGCTGCACGGCCGTGATCAAACCAGGGATCAAATCGCCCTCTGGCGATTCATTGACGGGCGCAAAAAGCTATCAATTCAGTAGTGGCGGGCCCTTCATCCAGAGCGTGCGGCCCGACAGCTTCGAGCCCATCGACGAAGAGCAGTATTTTGTGCTGCAGCTCAACGGCCCGGCCCAGCTTGCCAGCGTGCAGCACAACGCCTGGTGCGTGGCCGAAGGGGTGGGCGAGCGCATCCCCGTGCGCCTGATTGACGGCCCGGAGCGCGCAGAGCTGCTCCGGGCCCAGGGGCTGGCGCGGCTGGCCGGGCGCGAGCCGCTGTCCATCGTCACGCTGGCCTGCAACCGGCGCCTCACGCCCTCGACGAAGGTGCAGCTGGTCTGGGGCAAGGGCGTGGCCACGCCCGACGGGGTGGCGGGCACCGTCGAGCGGCGCTACACCTACCAGGTGCAGGCGCCCTTCACGGCCGAGTTTCATTGCGAGCGCGAAAACGCCCAGGCCGCCTGCCTGCCCATCCGCCCCCTGACGCTCACTTTCAGCGCACCGGTGCCGCGCAAGCTGGCGGCGTCCGTTCGCCTGAAGGGGGCGCAGGAGTCGATGGCGCCCCGGTTCGACAGCGAGGACGCGGCCGCAGCCCCCGACACCCTGGTCAGCCGCGTGCAGTTTGCCGCGCCGCTGACCGAAAACGCCTCCTACCAGCTGGAGCTGCCCAAGACCTTTCAGGATGCCGCAGGTCGCGATCTGGCCAACGCCGACCGCTTTCCGTTGACGGTGACCACGGGCGGCATGCCGCCGCTGGCCAAGTTTGCGGCTGCGCCGTTCGGCATCATCGAGCGCTATGCCGAAGGCCCACAAACGCCGGCCTTGCTGCCGGTGACACTGCGCAAGGTCGAGGCCGACCTGCGCGTGCAGGGCCTGCAGGCTGGCAGCGCTGTGGCGCCCGCTGGCACGGTGAGCACCCTGCGGCCCAAGGCCGACGCCGACATCATTGCCTGGTTCCGCAAGGTCAAACAGTACGCCGACCACCAGGTGGAGCGCCAGCACGCCCGGCGCGACGTCAAAGGCCCCTTGCCCCGGGTGCTGGACGACGACAAGGAGTACGTGCAGTCGCGCATGCTCTCGCTGCTGACCGGCCAGGCGGGCGTGCGCACACTCGAGCTGCCGCGGCCCGCCAGCACGGATCCGCGCCCCTTCGAGGTGGTGGGCATTCCGCTGGCGCCGGGCTTTCATGTGGTGGAGATCGCCTCGCCCCTGCTGGGCGCATCGCTGCTCGATGCACGGCACGGCCCGGCGCGCACCCTGCATGTGCGCACGGCCGCACTGGTCACCAACCTGGGGGTGCACTTCAAGCTCGGTCGCGAGAACGCCCTGGCCTGGGTGACCTCGCTCGACCGCGGCCAGCCCGTGCCCGGGGCCCGCGTGGCGGTGTCGGACTGCCGGGGCACGCTGCTGGCCGCCGCCACCACCGACGCGCAGGGCCGCGCGGCGCTGGCGGGCATTGCGCCCGAGGCGCCATCGTGCTACGACGACGGCGGCAGTTCCGAGGGCTATTTTGTGAGCGCGCGCCACGAGGGCACTGACGGCGTGCAGGACATGGCCTTCACCTGGAGCGACTGGCAGCGTGGCATTGAGCCCTGGCGCTTCAACGTGCCCACCAGCAGCGACCCGCGCCCCGACGAGCGAGCGCACACCATTTTTGACCGCACCCTGCTGCGTGCCGGTGAAACCGTGTCGATGAAGCACCTGTTGCGCATCGAAACCCAGGCCGGATTCGGCCTGCCCGCGCAGGCGCCCGACACCCTGGTCATCACCCATGTGGGCAGCGGCCAGCAGTTCACCCAGCCGCTGGCCTGGCGCACCACAGCCACGGGCGGGCGCAGCGCGCACAGCCGCTTTGCCGTGCCCCCGGCGGCCAAGCTGGGCGTGTACGAGGTGGAGCTGCGCGTCAGCCAGGGCGAGGGCTATGGCCTGATCACGGGCCAGTTCCGCGTGGAAGAGTTCCGCCTGCCCGTGCTGGAGGGCCGCGCTGGCCCGGTGGACAAGGCGCCGCTGGTCAATGCGCGCTCGGTGCCGGTGGGCGTGCAGGTCAACTACGTGGCGGGCGGCGCGGCGGCGCAGCTGCCGGTGCGCGTGTCGGCCCTGGTGCGCAGCCGCATCCTGCATTTTGACGACTACGACAGCTTCAGCTTCAACCCGCCGCGCGGCCGCAAGCAAGGCAGCGGTGAAGGCGAGGAGGAAGAGACCGCCCGCCACGACGCGCGCGTGGTGGCCGACAAGCTGCCGCTCACGCTCGACCGCAACGGCGCGGGCCGCGTCACCGTCGCCGACCTGCCGCCCGCCGGAACGGTGCGCGACCTGGTGGTCGAGGCCACCTATGCCGACCCCAATGGCGAGGTGCAGACCCTGCGCAGCACCACGCCGCTGTGGCCCGCCGCCGTGCTGGCCGGCATCAAGACCGAGGGCTGGGTGTCGGCAAGACAGAAGATCCGCTTCCAGGCGCTGGCGCTCACCCCCGACGGCAAGCCCGCGGCCGACGTGCCCCTGCAGGTGCAGGCCATTGCGCGCATCACCACCAGCAGCCGCAAGCGCATGGTGGGGGGCTTTTACAGTTACGACAACCAGACTGAAACCAAGGACCTGGGCACGGTGTGCACCGGCAAGAGCGACGCGCGCGGCCTGCTGCTGTGCGAGGCCAAGCTCGACGAGGCCGGCGAGGTGGAACTGGTGGCCACGGCGCGCGACAGTGACGGCAACACCTTCGACGCCGCTGCCTCGGTGTGGGTCACGCGCCAGGGCGAGCTGTGGTTTGGCGGCGAGAACCACGACCGCATCGACCTGCTGCCCGAGAAGAAGAGCTACCAGCCGGGCGAAACCGCGCGCCTGCAGGTGCGCATGCCGTTCCGCTTCGCCACGGCTTTGGTGGCGGTGGAGCGCGAGGGCATCATCGACACGCAGGTAGTGCAGCTCAACGGCCAGGACCCGACGGTCAGCCTGAAAATCCAGGAGGGCTGGGGCCCCAATGTGTATGTGAGCGTGCTGGCGCTGCGCGGGCGCCTGCGCGAGGTGCCCTGGTACAGCTTCTTCACCTGGGGCTTCAAGGCGCCGCGCGAGTGGTGGAGCGCCTTCTGGTACGAGGGCAAGGAATACGTGGCGCCCACGGCGCTGGTGGACCTCTCCAAACCCGCCTTCCGCCTGGGCGTGGCCGAGCTCAAGGTGGGCACCCGGGCGCACCAGATCGACCTGAAGGTGGCGGCCGACCAGGAGAGCTACCCCGTGCGCGGCAAGGCGCAGGTCACCATCACCGCCACGCTGCCGGACGGCCAGCCCGCCGCCCATGCCGAGGTGGCGCTGGCCGCCGTGGACCAGGCGCTGCTCGAACTCATGCCCAACCGCAGCTGGAACCTGCTGGACGCCATGCTGCAGCGCCGGGCGTGGGGCGTGCAGACGTCCACCGCGCAGATGGAAATCGTCGGCAGGCGCCACTACGGCCGCAAGGCCGTGCCCGCGGGCGGCGGCGGCGGGCGCGCGCCCACGCGCGAGCTGCTCGACACCCTGCTGCTGTGGGAGCCCCAGCTGCAGCTCGATGCCAAGGGCCAGGCCCGGGTGACCGTGCCGCTGAACGACGCGCTCACCACCTTCCGTGTCGTGGCCGTGGCCGATGCCGCCACCGGGCTGTTCGGCACGGGGGCGACCAGCATCCGTGCCACGCAGGACCTGCAGATCATCAGCGGCCTGCCGCCGCTGGTGCGCGAGGGCGACGCGTTCCGCGCCCAGCTCACGCTGCGCAACACCACCAAGAGCGCGATGAAGGTGGAGGTGGCGCCGCGCGCCACACTGCTCGACCTGAAACCGCAGACAGTGGAACTCCCCGCTGGCGAGGCACGCGAGCTGGCCTGGAATGTGACAGCACCGGCCCAACTGGCGCAGACGCGCGCCGAGGCCATCCTGTGGGAGATCGAGGCCAGGGACCAGCTCAGCGGCGCGCGCGACGCGCTCAAGGCCCGCCAGCGCATCATTCCTGCCGTGCCGCTCACGGTGCAGCAGGCCACGCTGGTGCAGGTCGATGGCAGCGTCACCCTGGCGGTGCAGCCACCCGCCGATGCGCTGCCCGGCCAGGGGGGGCTGCAGCTGGCGCTGACCCCGAAGCTGGCCGAGGGGCTGCCCGGCGTGCGCGACTGGTGGGCGCGCTACCCCTTCGCCTGCCTGGAGCAAAAGACCAGCAAGGCCATCGGCCTGCGCGACGCGGCACTCTGGCAGACGGTGGCCGCGCAATTGCCCACCTACCTTGACGGGGACGGCCTGGCCCACTATTTCCCGCCGCAGGACGGTGCATCGAACCGGGGCAGCGACACCCTCACCGCCTACCTGCTGGCCGCCACCCACGAGGCGGCTGCGCTCAACCCCGCTTTTGCGCTGCCCGACGCGGTACGCGCGCCCATGGAGAGCGGCCTGATCGCCTTTGTCGAAGGGCGCATCGAACGCAACACCTGGAGCCCGCGCAAAGACCTCGACCTGCGCAAGCTCGCTGCCATCGAGGCGCTCTCGCGCTACGGCAAGGCCCACATGCGCATGCTGGCCAGCATCACCCTGGCGCCCCACCAGTGGCCCACGCACAGCGTGATCGACTGGGTCCATATCCTTCAGCGGGTGCCGGATGTGCCGCAGCGCGAACAGCGCCTGGCAGAGGCCCAGCAGATCCTCCGGGCGCGTCTGGCGTACCAGGGCACCCGGCTCGGCTTCAGCACCGAGCAGGATGACTACTGGTGGTGGCTCATGCAAAACGGCGACGTGAACGCCGCGCGCCTGATCCTGGCCGTGCTGGACAACCCGGCCTGGAAAGACGACCTGGGCCGCCTGGCCAACGGTTTCATCGCTCGCCAGCAGGGCGGCGCCTGGCACACCACCACGGCCAACCTCTGGGGCGGGCTGGCACTGGAGAAATTCAGTCGCCAGTTCGAGGCCACGCCGGTGGCAGGCACCACCCGGGCCATTCTGGGCGCCCGCTCGGCCAGCGTGGACTGGGCCCAAGTCGAGCGCATCGGCGTCGTGCCCCCCGGGGGCGCACAAGGCGCACCGCGGGTTCCAGCGTTCGGGGCGCCGGCCGCACCCGGCATGCTGCGTGGCAACCGGCTGTTTCTGGCCTGGGGTGCAAGCCCGGACCGCCTCACGGTGGCGCACCAGGGGCCTGGCAAGCCCTGGCTTACGCTGCAGTCGGTGGCGGCCGTCGAGCGGCGCTCGCCCTTCAGCGCGGGCTATCGCATCAGCAAGACGGTGACCCCCGTTGACCAGGCCAACAAGGCCCTGCCGCCGGGCCAGTACACCCGCGGCGACGTGCTGCGCGTGACGCTGGAAGTGACCAGCCAGACCGACATGACCTGGGTTGCCATCACCGACCCCATTCCTGCAGGCGCCACCATCCTGGGCAGCGGCCTGGGCCGCGACTCCGAGATCGCCACCCAGGGCGAAAAGCGCAGCGGTGCGGGCTGGCCCGCCTTCGAGGAGCGCAGCTTCGAGGCCTTCCGCAGCTACTACGACTATCTGCCCAAGGGCACGGTGACCTTGCAATACACCCTGCGCCTGAACAACGTGGGCGACTTCGCGCTGCCACCGAGCCGGGCCGAGGCGCTGTACGCGCCCGAAATGTTTGGTGAATTGCCCAACGCGCGGGTGAAGGTGTTGGCCCCCTGAAACGGCCCTGCAGGCCGCCGCGTGGATTTGGGCGGCCTGCGGTTTGCAGTTTTTGCCGATGGCGCGCGCCTTGGCAGAAAAAATCACCTCGTATGCTAGTGTACTGAGTTAAAAATTCATTGAATTATTTTTTGCCATTGCAATCAGTCGTGTAGTGTGTTGCACGACGAGGTGGCTATGAGCGGAAGACCAAAGACTCCATTGGTGTTGAGTGCGACGGAGCGCGAACAACTGA
>JANJVG010000025.1 GCA_024710165.1 Burkholderiaceae bacterium | reverse complement strand
TCCATCTGGGCCAGCAGTTCCTGTTTGCGGGTCTTCTTGGTGCTCAGGTTCAGGTCAAGGCTGCTTTGCTTCATGGCCTGTGAGGATGCCATTGCATGCTGACATGTACCAAACACTGCGGGGGGTTTTGCAGGATTTCCTAAGCGCGATCTTCGGCAGGATAGCCGTGTACCGTGCCCGGCCCGTGAAGGATTACGACATGCTGCGCCGTAATGCTGGCGCACTCACGGACTATTGCGCTGACTCTCCCAAGGGGGTTGTGTTATGACCCGCCCGAAGGTTTGCCCAATCGGGCACCGGGTACCCGCCGATACCAATAAGGAATCTCTGCTTTGCCCCAACCGAAGCCCACGCCGTGGGGCTTTTCTTTTGTCTGGTGCTGGGGCTGCATTCGGGCAACTTGCCTACAGATTGCCTACAAGCCCAGAATAGAAAAAGATTTCACTACTGTTTTTATAGCAATGAACCCCTATCTTGCTTGGTAGGGCGTGTTGGACTTGAACCAACGACCAAAGGATTATGAGTCCCACCAATGCCATATTTCACAGCGTTGATTTATGCTGATAGAATCAATACAAATCAACAACTTACGTGCACAGCACTGGACAAACATCCAGCCAAGGCGTTGATTGAAATTCGGCATTTTTCGGTAAATAGTCTTACATCCGCCCTTACATCCTGGCCGATGTAAGACCAAAAGGGGCACCACATGGCAAAGATTGCATTCACTGCTGGCCGGGTATCGGGGTTCAAGTGCCCGCCCGACAAGAAACAGGCTTTCATGTGGGATGTGACCGCGCCGGGGCTGGGACTGAGGGCAACGCCAGCCGGAAAACCCGCCTATGTATTCCAGAGCGTGTACCAGGGCAAAGACATACGCCTAACCATTGGGAGCCCTGCCGCCTGGAGCATTCCCGACGCGCAAGCCAAGGCACGCGAACTGCAACGCCTGATTGATGAAGGCAAAGACCCCCGCGACTTGAAGCGCGAAGCCATCGCCGCCGTGGAAGCCAAGCGCCAGCAAGAACAGGAGCAGGAGCAAGCCGACAAAGTGGCCGCTGTGACAGTGGGCGAGGCATGGGCCGCCTACGTGGCCGAACGCACCCCGCAATGGGGCGAGCTTCACCGCAAAGACCATGAGCGCCTGACCCGAGCCGGTGGCGAGCCCGCCAAGCGTGGCACCCGTGGCCGTGGCGTGACCATTGCCGGGCCTTTGCATCCGCTGCTGGGGCTGGCGTTGCGTGACCTGACAGCACCAGTAATCGAGGCATGGGCAGCGCGCGAGGCGCAGACCCGCCCCACCGCCGCCCGGCTGGCGTGGCGACTGCTGAAAGCGTTTTTAGGCTGGTGCGCAGAACAGCCGGAATATGCGCCAGTGCTGCCCAGCGTGAACCCTGCCAAGACAAAAAAGGCACGCGAGGCACTGGGCAAGCCGAAGGCCAAGGATGATTCATTGCTGAAAGAGCAATTGCCCGCGTGGTTTGCAGCCGTGCGCAGTATCGGTAATCAGACCGTGGCCGCCTACCTGCAAACGCTGCTGCTGACTGGCGCAAGGCCGGGCGAGGTGCTGGCGATGCGTTGGGACGACTTAAACACCCAATGGCGGGGCCTGACCATCCGCGACAAGGTAGAGGGGGAGCGCGTTATCCCTTTGACGCCCTACGTGCATAACCTGCTGGCCGCCCTGCCCCGCCGCAATGAATTTGTGTTTGCCAGTAGCCGCAACGAAAACACGCCACTGACCGAGCCCAACCATGCACATGACAAAGCGTGCAAGGTGGCCGCCATTGATGGCCTAACCCTGCATGGCCTGCGCCGGAGCTTTGGCACCTTGTCGGAGTGGTTGGAGGTTCCCGCCGGTGTGGTGGCGCAGATTCAAGGCCACAAGCCAAGCGCAACCGCTGAAAAGCACTACCGCGTGAGGCCGCTCGACCTGCTGCGCGTGCACCATGAGCGCATCGAGGGGTGGATATTGGGACAGGCCGGGATTGTGTTTGATGCCCAGGCCGAACCGGGCAAGCTGCGCGTAGTAGGTGCTGCTTGAAATAACGCAACTACAAATAATCCTTGAACTTCAAATAAACGTAGCTACACTAAACCATGAAGGTGACGTTCGACCCGGCAAAAGATGCCGCCAATATGGCAAAGCATGGCGTCTCACTGACCGAGGCAGCAGGCTTTGAATGGGGAACCGCCGTAGTGTGGCCGGACACGCGCCGGGACTATGGCGAGGCCCGCATGGTGGCGCTGGGGTACATCGGCCTGCGCATCATGGCGCTGGTGTTTGTTGACCGGCCCCCAGAGCAGCCGACCGAGCGCCGCATCATCAGTTTGAGAAAGGCCAACAGCCGAGAGGTGAAACGCTATGCCGAAACTTAAAGCCGGAACCATCCTGCCAACACCTACCGAGGATGCCGCTATTACCGCCGCTGCACTGGCAGACCCTGATGCTGTGCCGTTCACAGAAGCCGAATGGGAGAAGGTCAAGCCACTGGTACGCCGTGGCCGCCCGCTGGGCAGTGGCACCAAAGCCCAGGTCACGTTGCGGCTGGACGTGGAGGTATTGGAGAAATTCAGAGCATCAGGCGATGGCTGGCAAACCCGCATCAATGAAGCCCTGAAAAGCTGGGTGCAGACGCACGCCTGACCGTTTCGCCCCAGCTACCCCTACCAGACGAAACCATGCAAGAGGTGTATTGATGACTCCAACCAAGGAACAGAAAGCAAAAGGCACCATCTTGGCCTGTTTGCTGGAAGTAAACGATTTGCCGGAATGGACAATGAATTTTCAGCGCGACAAGCTATACGAGGCACTGACGCAAATACATGCAGGTGAAATTGAGCGCGCAGTTAGTACGCTTGGGCAGGGCGTGGAGCATGCCTACCGTGAGGAATACACCGAATCTAGGCCAGAGGCCCAAGCCTGCAAAAATGCATTTGACTGCTTGACGCAAAAAGATTGACCGTTTCGCCCCAGCTAGGCAGGGCCGCAATCCTGCCGAAAAGCCAGTCCCCCCGCTGGCCTGCTGGGGCTCCTGATACCGGGGTGCATCGGGGGATGCAACTGTGCAAGCAAGCAAGCCATACCGCAAAGAACACGCCGAAGCTCTACTCTTGCCATGCGGTGAGGGCGGTCGTTGGGTGATAGACGAGCGGGGCGTGCAGCCCGCCGTAATGAACTACAAAGATGCCGAACGATTGGGGCTTGTGCCTGAGTACAAGTTGCTGTCGTGGAAGCCGGTGATGGCGTTCCAAGACGACCAGAATGCGCCGGACTGCAAAGACACGCCTGCGCTTCCGTTCCCGTTTGACGCGAGAGACCTGGCGGCATTCATGCTGGATGGAGTCGGGGCTTTTGTGGCGGACTACTACGGAGACTGGGAGGATGGCCCGGAGACTGAATCCCTGAATGACATTGACCCAAGCAACAACTACGCACGCCGCGCCGTGACTGAGGCATTCACCGCGTACCGCATGGCAATCGAGAAGGTGGGCAAATACGACATGGATGCACTGGCGCGCAGGGATGCAGCGCATACAGCGTACTGGAAAAGCAGCAACGACAAGGCGCTATCGAAAGCGTTTGAAGATGCCCAGGCTGAATGGGACGCCGCCTATCAGGCGTGGCTGACCAAGATGGTTCGTTGCTTGCTGGAGCCACAGGCCGCAGCTCCTGCGACCGTGGTGGCCGAGAGCGCCAGCAAGGCGGTTGTTGTACCGTTCAAAAAAGCTGCGCTGATTGCTGCGCACGTTCACGAATGGCCCACCATCGAACGTGATATTGCAGATGCCAATACAAACGGGCTTGCCGCTGCCGCGAAGGCTGGTGCAAGGGGCTGGAAGGAAGATGCTGCACTGGTTTGGGCGCGAGCGAATGGCAAGCTGATAAGCGCCGCGAAACCCGCTAACTCTCTTGCGCAAGCAATGCACAACTTGGGTAGTCTGCCGCACCGTAAGCACACGATACAAGGCTGATTTTCCGTAGTTTCTCCGGACTTTCTCCGGGCCTTCTCCGTAGTTTTTCCGTTGGGCTGATATGCAAAGAATTGGGTTCCATACATCGCCATTCGGTGGTGTTTGGAGCAACCAATGCAAGCAACACAACACAGCGCAGAAACCCGCCGCGCTGCAACTGAGCCCCAGCAGTTCCCCCCGCTGGAACAGGTCAACCGCCCCACGGTGCCGACCGAGCAAGCCGCCCATTACCTGCTGCGCCGCCCCCAAACTTTGAGGGGCTGGGCCTGTGCTGAAACCTTCCCCGATGGCCTGCGCCCGGTGCGCATCAATGGCCGCTTGGGCTGGCCTGTGGCTGGCATCCGCCGCGTGCTGGGGGTGGCAGCATGAGCACCACCACCATCTACACCCACCCGGACGGGCACGAAATCACCGTGGGCCATGGCCTGCTGACCACCTGCACAAGCGACGGTTTTGCACTGTCTATGCCCATTGGCCCCGCTGGCCTGCGCGATGTAGCTGCAAAGCTGCTGGCGCTGGCCGATGCAGACGATGCCGATGCGGCTGAACGTGCCGGTGCTGCATTGGGCGGCGAGTTGCTGGCCGAACTGCTGGCGCTGCGTTGCAGCCCCCAGGCCGATGCACTGCGCCACGTTCACGGCAAGCTGCTGGCCCTGCACAAGCTGGAGCACTTCGACCGCGCCGCTGGTGGCTTTGCCGTGGTGCTGACTCCCGTGCTGGTGCTGGGCATTGCGAACCTGCCCAGCGTGGAGGGCTGCAAATGAAAACGCCCGCCGCACCGACCAAGACGCAAGCGGGCTTTTTCCCTGAAACCGACGCCCACGATTCTACCGCCCACCCTGCCAAGTTCCATGGTACGGACAACCCCCGCGAACTGCGAGCGCTGGCGCTTCTGTTGCGCCGCCCCTCAGTGCCACGCGAAGCATTTGACCGTGAGGTCGGTTGCTCCAACGGCCCCGCCCTGGTTCAGCGCTTGCGTGAGTACGGACTTGGGAGGGTGCACTTGGTTTGCACGCGCATCGAGGTAATCGACCGCGACGGCTGCAAGACACGACCCGGCATCTATTGGTTGACACCACAAGGCCGCCGTGCCGTGTTGCAGTGGCTGGCAAAGCGCGAAAAGGCAGGTGCCGCATGAACCCCTACCGAACCATGCAGCAACTGGCTACCAGCGTAGGCGTGTCGCGCCGCCTGATGTTCCAAGCCCTGGCCGTGCACCGCTTTGGCTGTCCTGAGCTGGTCAAAGCTGCGCATAGTGGACTGCTGGCAATGAAGCACTGCGAGACGCTGGCACGCGCAATGCCGCATGACGAGCAGCGAGATTTCCTGGCCGAGCTGCCGAGCATGACACCGCGCCAGCGTCACGACCTGTTAGCAATTCTTGCTGGCGACCTAAAAGCCCGCAAACTCCAGCTCAAAAAGCGGGGATGCTGACATGGCCGCAGACATTGCCTACTTTGCGGCAAAGACCATCGGCATGAGCAAGGTCAACGGGCGCAAGCCCTGCGACCTGCTGACTGCCGCCCGCCACAACCTGCGCGAGATTCAGGCCGAGATGGGCAGTGTGGGGCGGATTGACCCAGGCCGCAGCGCCACCAATGCCATCCTGGCCGGGCCTGCCGATGCCGCCCAGGTGCAGGCCAAGGCCGCGTCTCTGCTGGCCGCTGCTGGGCTCAACCCTGCTGCCATGCGCCGCGACCACGTTCAGGCGCTGGAGTTTGTTTTCAGCCTGCCGCCATCGTGTGGGGTTGACCCTGCCACCTACTTCACCCGCTGCCTTGCCTGGCTGATGGGGGCTCTACCGCTGCCGGTGCTGTCTGCCGTGAGCCATGCCGATGAGGTTGCGCCGCACCTTCACGTTCTGCTGCTGCCGCTGGCTGATGGCGTGTATGCGGGAGGCAAACCCGTGGAGCGCCCCAAGCTGCTGCGACTGCGTGAGAGCTTCTTCATCGCGGTGGCCGGGCCTGCCGGATTGCAGCGCGAGTCGGCAAAGCTGCGCGGAGAGCCCAAACGCTGGGCTGTCGCCGCCGTCCTGGCCCGCTGTGAGTCCATGGGGCTGCCTGCCGCCAGCGGCCCGCTGTGGCCGGTACTGGTGGCCGCCATCGAACGCGACCCGACCGCCGCAGTGCGTGCGCTGGGGATAGAACTGAGCGCCCCAAAAGACCGCCAAACCCAGGCCGAGCCAAACCCTATAGGGATTGAAGGAACCACGATGGGCAGCAAAGCAAACCCTATAGGGATTGAAAAACAGGGCGAAAAAATCCAATCCCTATCCTGTGTAGGGATTGACTCAAAAACCACCCTCAAAACGGCCCCTGCGTCCCGCCCAGGCCGAGCACCAGCGATGCCAGAACCGGCCCAGGCTGACCGCGCCCAGGCTGGCGCTGATGACTGCCCAAGGAGCGAGCCCATCCAGTCGCTGAACGACCTTTGGCAGCGTGTCGGCATCCGTGCGATGGCTCTGCCGAAGATTGGCCGCGCCGGGGCTGTGCTGGCCGACAAGACCGCAGCAGGACGCCGTGACCGCCTGAGCGTGGCGCTGGCCGCCCAGCTTGCAGCCATCACCCGACACGCCCGCAATCCTGCGCCAGTGCAGGCCGACCCAGACGACGACTGGCATGTTGACCGCAGCGAAGCCCAAGACCTGCACGCCTGGAACGATTGAACCCGAGGACACCACCATGACTATCAAACTTACCCACCACCACTTGAGCGCCGAGCAGGTCAATGACGAACACGGCGAGGCCATCATGCTGACCCAGCAAGACGGGATTGAAGAACCGCAATCCGTGCTGGTGCACCCCTGGCAGCTTCGGGCAGTCTGCGAACAGTTCGGCATCATCGCAAGCGACTCGCAGGCAGCAAAGACCATCGCCACCTTGCAGCGCCGCATGGTGGGCTTGCGCGACCGCATCGACGACCTGGCCGACTGGATGGCAAAGCACAGCGACCACGCGCACGCCGACCTGAGTTATGAAACGACCCAGCTACGGGCGCTGCAAGACCTGGCGGGCGAGTGGTGCGCAGATTTCGAGGAAGGCTTACCCGAAGGCTTTGGCGAAGGCTTGCAGCCGAACACCGCGCCGCCCGAGTGCGCCAGCGCCCCCACCGCACAGGCTTCATTGCTCTGAGGGACTGGATATGACCGATGCCGAGAAGCGCCGTCTGTGGCGCAGCTACGTAGATGCGTACTGGCGGGCACATGGGGCATGGGAGGCCGCAGGAAGGCCAATGCCGCGCCCACCAATGCCTACCCAGCCAGAAGCGGTGCAGGGGCTCCAATGCGGTGCTACGACGCGTGCAGGCACCCCATGCAAACTGACCGGGCTCTACAAGTCCGGGCGCTGCAAGCTGCATGGCGGTATGTCCACCGGGCCAAAGACCGATGCAGACCGGGAGCAATCGCGCATCAACGGAGCCAAGGGTGGCAGGCCGCGCAAGAACCCGAGTCCATGAGCGGAGGGGGAAAGCTCACTTTGAGGTCACTGATGGGTTACTGATGGGTTGCCGCCCGGTTGCCACTGGGTTTACAGGCTGCACAAAGCCTAAGCATCGAATCCTGCTTTGCTTAAAATTTAGGCAGCCAAACCAACCCTGAGCGAAGCGATGCGCCTGAACCTGTCCGATGCTGTGGATGACCTGGCCCCGCCGCCCCCGCCGTGCTTTTTCAACCGGGCGAGCTGGATTGCCTACCTCAAGAGCGCAGCAGCAGCGCAGAACCACAAGGGAAGCCAGCCGGTCATCATCGTGGCCGCTGACGGCGAACCGGCATTCAATACCCGCCTGAACTACTGCGCGGACTGCACCCAGGCAAAGAGCCTGGAGATGCAGGGCAAGGGCCGGTGCAACCCCTACCACCTGAGCGATGACCCGGAGCCGGTGCCCGCTGGGGGCTCGCAGGCCAGAGATGAGGCCGCAACACCGCGCACCAAGACGCAACAGACCCAAGACCCGCCCGTGAGCCAAGCACTGCGCTGGCAGGATGCCTTTGAACGGCTGGTAGCGCACCTACTGGCGCTGGGTGCCCGCGCGGCGTGAAGCTTGAGTAGTGGCGTTGCATACGGGTGCGGGCTACACTGCTATCGCTTTGGCCCCAGGGATAAGGGGGACTGCTTTCACCAGCAGTTGGCGTGCTGGTCCCGGCGCGCTCCCAAAGCCTTCATCCAACCCTGAACATGCCACCACAGACCAAGAGCCGAGACACTGCCAATGGGCCCCTGAGCATGGTGCGCGAATTGCCGCCGGGCCCATTGGAGCAGTGCACGACCGAGGCACTGACGAGCTTCGTGGCGAATATCAGCCTATTTACGCGAGGCAGGGCCCCACAGGAGAAGGAGAGACTTCGCGCCCGGATGTGTGAAGCATTGGATGTGCTGAAGGCAAGAGGCATCCCATTTGTGGAGATAGCACATTGGAACTTTGGCCCTGCTGGACGAAAGCCTGACGTGCCGCCAAATGACACCCGGTATGACCCGGATTGGTACAAGCTGGATGCAGAACAGAACCCGCGAAAGCGTGGCCTGCTGGCGAGACTGCGCGAGGTGTTTCGGTAGAGGCTGGGTTTACCCCGAGTCCGAGGACATGGCAACCTACAAACTCCGATTCTTCTTCGACAACATCGCTGGAGTCTGCCTTTGGGCGGGCGATACAGCCACGATGGAGCGTTTCGACTACCCTGTGGACTTGGACATGCTGCCGATTCCCAGCGACCTTTCAGAGGCTGCTGATTCCCTCATCGCACGCTGGGAGCGGCATGTTTACGAAGAACGGCCATGGCCGCCCGGCGACTCCCTGGCCGTGTTTGCAAAAGACTGCCGGGCATTCGTTGGTCGGCTTGAATCGGCACTGCCGGATGGCTACGAGATTGCCGACGAGCTTACTGCAAGGCTCATGAGCGCGGCTGAGGCCGCTGCTGGTGTGCCCCTGGCGCGAGGATGGACACCGCCAAGTATGTGAACCGGATGACACAACTCGCCGGTTCGGCACGGGCAGCAGTTTAGCCGGGGCGGGTGCAGGCCGTGCTACACGACAGCGCCAAATCCGGAGCGCAGCCAAGCGGAAAGTTCACGGGGAGGGAGAACGTGGTCAGCGGCGAGCCAGAACGTGCCCGATGACCTTTTGACGGCCACAATGGCGCCGTGTGGTGTATCGGCGAACCCGATGCACAGGCCGTGATGTGAAGGGAGCGGATTCTTTGCCCACCGGATTTCTTCGGGCGCGGGGACAAACTTTTCTGGATTTGCGGCGGCTTGGGCATCAACCCAAACATAGGCGCGAGCTGTACGAACGTAAGGCATATCTTCTCCTTGAGACGTAGAAAAGCACAGCACGTCTGGTGCTGCGCAATGGTTCATATCAAGGAGAGTTGGCTTACGACATGGCGTTGATTCTACAAGCATGAATTGCGGTCAACGCCATCCGTGCTACAGTGCCCCCAAGCCGAGAGGCCCGGTGCTTGAAAACACCAAACCAGCAGAGGTTGCAGCCCCCACCGATGAGCGGGGCTTTGTCGTGCCCAAATTCCGGGGAGTCGTGCGCCAGCATGCCCCAATGGTTTCGGGCGGGATGGGTCTCCCCGTAAGGATGGCCGCACGTCTGCTGGCGTGTTTTCAACATCCCGCCCACCTGCTGCGCTTGAAAACGCAAAAGGTGGTTTTCCTTGGTTCACCAGCAGGAACCCAGACCATGACCGCAATCACTGAGCGCAAACCCGCGCCCTGCCAGTCCACACCGGACACTATCCCCACCGCCAACTTGACCGCCGTTCTGGCCGCCTTCAATGCGGCAAACCTGGCATCCAACTACATCGAGCGCGGCAACTTCACCGCAGCCCGGCGCAAGCTGGTGCAGGCGCTGGCATCCATCGGCCAACTGCAAGCGGGGGGCTGACCATGAGCAGCACCCACCACACCGCCCACACCCAGGGCGAAGCCGCCGCATTGCGCGAAGCCCTGCGCCTGGCGCTGGCAGCATTGGAGAAGGCCCTTGATGACGGCTGCGCCATCGAGGCACGCGACCGGATGACCATTGATGGCGACACCTGGACTTTCGGCGGCATCTGCGCCCTGGCCCATGACGCCCTGACAGGCGAGCGCAGCAACACGAAAGGGGCCGCATGATGGACAAGGTAGTAATGTGGCAGGCAGTTGTGTACGCCGACGATACCAACACCCCTGAAATCCTCCCTGGCCTGCATCCAACAAGCGCCGAGGCAATGGCTCAGGCCGAGGCCGTGACGGACGCCCGACCCGACACGCACACTGCTGCCGTCCGCCGCGTAGTGCTGCCCGTGAACACCTGACATATGGCGAACGGACGCAACAAGCTGCGCCGGGGCGATGCGGGCCGGGATGCTGGCGGGTTCGTAGCCCTGCCGTGGACGGTGCTGGACTCGCCCGCCTACTCAGGCTTGAGCCATCCGGCCAAGGCTTTGCTGCTGGAGTTCGCCCGCCAGTTCGTGCGCGACAACAACGGGCGGTTGCTGTGCAGCATGACCTACCTTGGCCCGCGTGGCTGGAAGTCCAACGACGTCATCACCCGCGCCGCGCGCGAGCTGGTGGCCGCTGGGTTCGTTCACCAGACCGCGCAAGGGCACCGCCCGAGCAAGGCGAGCTGGTACGCCGTGACCTGGCGGGCGCTTGACCGGCACCCAGGCTACGACGTGGGCACCATGGAGAGCTTCCAGCGTGGTGCGTACCGGCTTTGGGTAGCAGCCCAGCGCCCTACCGAAATTGCCCCGCCTACACCGCCTCCCGGTGCAGAGAAAAACGCGAGCCTTACACCGTCTCCCGGTGTAGAGAGGGCCTCGCGTGCACCGTCTCCCGGTGCTGTAGAGGGGGGTTTTGGTACTTTCTCTACACCGGGAGACGGTGACCATCTAGAGAAACCATCTACAGCACAGCGCAGCGGGGATGTTCAGGAGGTTGAAGGGGTACAAGAGAGGTGGGCCAACATTGAGCAGGATGACGACGCCGCCAGCAGCAGGCGCGAGACAGCGCCGCGACCAACCAGACCCAGGCGAAGGCCAAAGGGGTCGGGGCTGGATGATGCCCAGCGCGTACCGCAGCCGCCCGACCCGACTGCACAGCTTGAGTTGCTGCTGCCTGAGAGAGTGGGGTAGCCCGATTGACATGCTGGCCGCACGTCAGCAAGCATCAGCAAAACGTCAGCGCTACTAGCCCCGCCGACCGAAGTCGCAGCCGTAGGGATGGCACTCGCTGGGTGGCTATGTCGGTTACGCGGGCCATGGTTACAGCAAAGGTTACTCCCTGGCGTTTGCCCAGTCGGGCACTGAGCACCCGATTGGAAGGAGCAACGCGGAGGGGGTGCACCAGCTCTGCACACCAGCCCAACCTTGTGTAAACCTTGGGGGAACCTTGACACAACCTTGCCTAAACCTTCCCATGACCTTCCACGGAAATAGTCGGCTTTTCAGCCTTGCAGCGCAGAGCTAGTGTACTGAGTTAAAAATTCATTGAATTATTTTTTGCCATTGCAATCAGTCGTGTAGTGTGTTGCACGACGAGGTGGCTATGAGCGGAAGACCAAAGACTCCATTGGTGTTGAGTGCGACGGAGCGCGAACAACTGA
>JANJVG010000151.1 GCA_024710165.1 Burkholderiaceae bacterium | reverse complement strand
CGATGAAAGCGGCGCCACCGTGGCCGATGGCTCCCTTGATGAGCGGCACCAGCTGCTCTTTGTCGCCCGAGAAGCTGCGCGCCACATAGGTGGCGCCCAGTTGCAGCGCCAGACCCACCAGATCGACCGGGCTGTCGTTGTTGGTCACTCCCTTCTTGCTGCGCGAACCGCGATCGGCCGTGGCGGAGAACTGGCCCTTGGTGAGGCCGTAAACGCCGTTGTTTTCCACGATGTAGGCCATGCGCACGCCGCGCCGCATGGCGTTGGCAAACTGACCGAGGCCGATTGAGGCCGAATCGCCGTCACCGGAAACACCCAGGTAGAGCAGGTCGCGGTTGGCCAGGTTGGCGCCGGTCAGCACCGAGGGCATGCGCCCGTGCACGGTGTTGAAGCCGTGCGACGCACCCAGAAAATAGTCTGGCGTCTTGGAGCTGCAGCCAATACCCGAGAGTTTGGCTACGCGGTGCGGCTCGATGTCAAGCTCCCAGCAGGCCTGGATGATGGCAGCCGATATGGAGTCGTGCCCGCAGCCAGCGCACAGGGTCGATATCCGCCCTTCGTAGTCCCGGCGCGTGTACCCCACCTTGTTCTGGGTCAGCGAGGGATGGTGAAGACGGGGCTTGGCCAGGTAGGTCATGCGGCCTCCTTGAGCGACGCCTGGGCGCCTTGCAGGTGGTTCTGGATCGCCTGGGTGATGAAGCGGGCCGTGATGGGGGTGCCGTCGTAGTGCAGCACCTTCACGAGACGTGCAGGGTCCACGCCGAGTTCGTTGACCAGCATGGCGTGCATCTGGGCATCGCGGTTCTGCTCGACCACGAACACCTGTTCGTGTGCGGCGATGAAACGGTCTACTGCATCCGGAAAGGGAAAGGCGCGCAGGCGCATCGCGTCGATGTCGGTGCCCGAGGCCGTCAGAACATCCAGCGCCTCCAGCATGGCTGGACTCGTGGAGCCGAAGTAGATCACGCCCAGCGGCGTGGGGCGCGCTGCCGGGCGCAGCACCGGCTGGGGCACCAGGGTGGCGGCGGTGCGGAATTTGCGCAGCAGGCGCTCCATGTTGTAGATGTAGTCCGGCCCGCGCTCGGAGTAGCGTGCGTAGGGGTCGCGCGTGGTGCCGCGCGTGAAGAAGCTCCCCTTGGTGGGGTGCGTGCCCGGATAGGTGCGCCAGGGAATGCCGTCGCCGTCCACGTCCTTGTAGCGGCCGAAGTCCTTGCCGGCTTCCAGCTCTTCGGCGGTCATGACCTTGCCCCGGTCGTACTGGCTCGCGTCGTCCCACGCAAAGGGCTTGCACAGGCGCTGGTTCATGCCGATGTCCAGGTCGGTCATGACGAAAATCGGGGTCTGAAGCCGGTCCGCCAGGTCGAGCGCGGCAGCGGCGTGCTCGAAGCACTCGTGCGGGTCTTCCGGAAACAGCAGCACATGCTTGGTGTCGCCGTGCGAGGCATAGGCGCAACTGAACAGGTCGGACTGCTGCGTGCGCGTGGGCATGCCCGTGGACGGCCCGCCGCGCTGCACATTGATGATGGTGACCGGGATCTCGGCGAAGTAGGCCAGACCGATGAACTCCGTCATCAGTGAGATGCCCGGCCCCGAGGTGGCCGTGAAGGCGCGTGCGCCGTTCCAGCCTGCACCCACCACCATGCCGATGGAGGCCAGTTCGTCCTCGGCCTGGACGATGGCGACGTTGCTGCGCCCGGTCTCGGGGTCCACGCGGTATTTGTCGCAGTATTTCTGGAACGCCTCGGGCACCGAGGACGAAGGCGTGATGGGGTACCAGGCGGCCACGGTCGCGCCGCCGTACACGCAACCCAGGGCAGCGGCGCTGTTGCCGTCGGTGAAGATGCGGTCACCCACCTGGTCGGCGCGCCGCACGCGGATGCCCAGCGGCGCCTGTAGGTGCTGGTGGGCGTAATCGCGCCCCAGGTGCAGGGCACGCACGTTGGAGTCCAGCAGCATCTCCTTGCCACGGTACTGCTCGGCAAAGAGCTCTTCGAAGACTTCGGCCTCCACGTCGAGCAAGACCGACAGCGCGCCCACGTAGATGATGTTCTTGAACAACTGGCGCTGGCGCGGCTCGGCGTAGGCGTTGTTGCTGATTTCAGTCAGCGGCATGCCGATGACTTCGATGTCCTGGCGGAACTTCGCAGCGGGAACCGGTCGTGTGCTGTCGTAGAAAAGGTAGCCGCCGGGCGAGATCTCGGCCACATCGGCGTCCCAGGTCTGCGGGTTCATGGCCACCATCATGTCCACGCCGCCGCGCCGCCCCAGGTAGCCCTTTTCGCACACGCGGGCCTCGTACCAAGTGGGCATGCCCTGGATGTTGCTGGGGAAGATGTTGCGCGGGCTCACCGGCACGCCCATGCGCAGGATGGCCTTGGCGAACAGCTCGTTGGCCGAGGCCGAGCCCGATCCATTGACGTTGGCGAACTTGATGACAAAGTCGTTGATGGCTTCGATGGGCTTCATGCGGCCTCCGGCATGCGTGGGGTGGCGCGGGCGTCGCGGCACAGCGGCCCGGCCTGCGTGGTGTCGAGCCGGAACTTCTGCATGTCCCAGGCGCCGGTGGGGCAGCGCTCGGCGCACAGGCCGCAGTGCAGGCAGACGTCCTCGTCTTTCACCATCACGCGCCCGGTCTTGAGCGGTGCCGATACGAGCAGGTCTTGCGCCAGGTTGCGCGCCGGTGCCTTGAGGCGGCCGCGCAGGTCGGCCTCCTCGCCGTTGGTGGTGAAGGTGATGCAGTCCATGGGGCAGATGTCTACGCAGGCGTCGCATTCGATGCAGGTGCTGCGGTTAAAGACGGTCTGAACATCGCAGTTGAGGCAGCGGCTGGCCTCCTTGAAGGCGGTTACCGCATCAAAACCCAACTCAACCTCGACGCGGATGCTGGCCAGTGCCACCTCGGCCTGCGCCCAGGGCACCTTGAACCGGACGTCATTGGAAACGTCGTTGTCGTAGCTCCACTCGTGGATGCCCATCTTGGTGGACAGCAGGTTGGTGCGCGGCGCGGGGCGCTGGCGCACATCTTCGCCGTGCAGGAAGCGGTCGATGGATACGGCTGCCTCGTGCCCCTGGGCCACGGCGGTGATGATGTTCTTGGGGCCGTAGGCTGCATCACCGCCGAAAAACACCTGCGGCAGCGTGGACTGGAATGTTCCCTCGGTGAGCTGCGGCAGGCCCCAGCGGTCGAAGGCGATGCCCAGGTCGGGTTCAATCCAGGGGAAGGCGTTTTCCTGGCCCACGGCGATCAACACCACATCGCAGGGGACCAGCACCTCGGGTTCACCCGTGGGAACCAGGCTACGGCGGCCTTGTGCGTCGTACTCCGCGCGGACGACCTCGAAGGTCATCCCCGTGAGCCGGCCGTTGTCATGTACGAATGCAGTAGGGACGTGGTAGTTGAGGATGGGGATGCCCTCGTGCAGCGCATCCTCCTTTTCCCAGGGCGAGGCCTTCATTTCATCGAAACCACTGCGCACGATGACCTTGACGTCGGTGCCGCCCAAGCGCCGCGCCGAGCGGCAACAGTCCATGGCGGTGTTGCCGCCACCGAGCACGATGACGCGTGGCGCAATCTGCGTGACATGCCCGAAGGAAACCGAGGCCAGCCAGTCGATGCCGATGTGGATGTTGTCCTGAATATCGCTCCGACCCGGGAGGTCGAGGTCGCGCCCGCGGGGCGCTCCGCTGCCCACGAAAACGGCGTCGTAGCCCTGCGAGAGCAGGGCGCGCAGCGAATCCACGCGCTGGCCGCTCTGGAACCGTACGCCCATGTCGAGGATGTAGCCGGTTTCTTCATCGATCACCGACTCGGGCAGGCGAAAGCGCGGAATCTGGCTGCGGATGAAGCCGCCCGCCTTGGCCTCGCCATCGAACACCGTGACCTCGTAGCCCAGCGGCGCCAGGTCACGCGCCACGGTCAGCGACGATGGCCCCGCACCCACGCAGGCCACGCGCTTGCCATTGGATGGCGCGATGGCGGGCATGCGTTCTTTGACACTGGTCTTGTGATCCGCCGCCACGCGCTTGAGGCGGCAGATGGCCACGGGCTCGGGGTGTGCGCCATTGCTTTCCTCCACCCGTCCGCGCCGACAGGCGGGCTCGCAGGGGCGGTCGCAGGTGCGGCCCAGAATGCCGGGAAACACGTTGGACACCCAGTTGACCATGTAGGCATCGTCGTACCGTCCCTGGCCGATGAGCCGGATGTACTCCGGGACCGGGGTGTGCGCGGGACAGGCCCACTGGCAATCGACGACTTTATGAAAGTAGTCCGGGTGGGGGGTGTGGGTAGGCTGCAAGGCAATCTCCATGTCCACGGACCTGCAGCCAGGATGGCGCAGGATGCCAAAGTCTAGGCCCGGCAGCGCGTCAGTGGCCTTCGGGTAAATCCCTGTGTTGCAGGCACGGAAAGGCGGAGGCTTTGATGCGGATCAGTGAATGATGCGGATCAGTGAATTTGTGCCTGCTTCCAGCAAGCTTCGCGCACTTGCGCTCGCCAACAGCGCCTCCCTTGCCTTTGGACTTTTGCATGGCGCGCGTATCATGCCTTGAAGCAACTGCGGGCCCGGATGGCCCGCTGGGAGACCCGTGCCATGCGGTATCTGTGCCTTGCAAGTCGGATGGGGATGGCCCGCCTGGGCTCAGTGCGGTGGGTGCTGGCATGCCTGGTCTTGTGCCTGCTGCTGCCAACGGCCTGGGGTGCAGAAAAACTGCGTGTGGGGGTGTACCAGAACAGCCCCAAGGTGGCCTACTCCAGCGGCAAGGCCGAAGGCATCTTTGTGGATCTGCTGCAAGGCGTGGCGCAGCAGGAAGGCTGGGAGCTGGAATTTGTGCCCGGCACCTGGGCCGAAGGGCTGCAGAGGCTGGACCAGGGTGAGATCGACCTCATGCCCGACGTGGCCCGAACCCCCGAGCGGGAAGACCGCTACGCCTTCCACCAGGAGCCCGTGCTGTCGAGCTGGAACCAGGTGTACACGCGCAAGGGCAGCCCGATCCGCTCCATCCTGGACATGCAGGGCCAGCGGGTGGCTGTGCTGGGGGGATCGGTGCAGGAGCGTCAGCTGGAAGAAATGGCGCGCAGCTTCAGCCTGCAGGTGCAATGGGTGGTTCGGGCGGACTATGACGCTGCGTTTGATGCGGTGGTCCGGGGCGAGGCCGACGCCGTGGTCACCAATCGTTTTTTCGGGGTGCGCAACGCCGCCCGCCATGGTCTGCAGGACACGGCCATCATCTTCAGCCCCTCGCAGCTGTTCTTTGCCGCTGCGCTGCGTGGAAACCCTGCGGTGCTGCAGGCTTTGGACCGCCACCTGCGCGCCTACAAGCAGGATTCCGATTCGCTGTACTACCGCTCCTTGCGGCGCTGGGCCGTCGACGAGGTCCGCACTGCCGCGCCCGCGTGGCTGGTGCCAGTGGCATCTGCCGCCACCGCCTTGCTGTTGACCAGCGTGGTGGGCCTGTGGGTGCTGCGCAGGCAGGTCGCGGCGCGCACGGCGCAACTGCGCCAGAGCAACCAGGACATCCGGGCCCTGGCCACGGAAAACGCGCGCCTGTATGCGCAGGCACGGGACCATGCAAAAGAGCTGGAGCTACGCGTGCACGAACGCACGGCCGAACTGACAGCACTGGGCACCTTTTTGCAGGCCATCATCGACCACATTCCCAATCCGATCTTCTACAAGGGGCCCGACCTGCGCTTTCGAGGCTGCAACAAAGCCTACGAAGACGCCTTTGGCGTGCAAGGCAAGGCCTTGGTGGGCAAAAGTGTGCTGGAGCTCGACTACCTACCGATGGCCGACCGGCAGACCTACCATGCCGAGAATGTGCGGGCTCTTGCCGAAGGCCGCAGCATGGCGCGCGAAGCCGCCATGTCCTTCGCCGACGCAGAGGTGCACCAGACCTTGTACGCCGTCAGTGGATTCCAGGACGCAGAGGGCCAGCCACTGGGCATGGTGGGGGTGATCGTGGACATCACCCCGATCCGGGAAGCGCAGGCGGCGCTCAAGGCCGCCCACGATGAACAGGAGGCCATCTTTGAGGCTGTCCATTCGGGCATCCTGCTGTTGCAGGGCCGGGTGGTGAGCCGCTGCAATGGCAAGCTGGAGCGCATGCTGGGCTACGGTCCTGGCGAGCTGCTGGGAACGACACCTCAGAATTGGTACATGACCGAAGAGGCCTACCAGCAGGCGGGGGAAATCATAGATTCGCTGGTGGGGCAGGGTGCGACACACCAGCGAGAGGAGCAAATGCGGCGCAAGGACGGGAGCCTGTTCTGGTGCCGCATTCACGTTCGGGCACTCGATCCGTCAGACCTTTCGCGCGGGCTGGTCGGGGTGCTGGAGGATGTGACCGCCGAGCGCGCAGCCAAGGAGGCCTTGCGCCACGCCAAGGAGGCGGCCGAAGCGGCAGACCACATCAAGTCGGCCTTTCTGGCCACCATGAGCCATGAGCTGCGGACGCCACTCAATTCCATCATCGGCTTTACCGGCATCCTGATCCAGGGGCTGGCGGGCCCGCTCAATGCGGAACAGGGAAAACAGCTGGGCATGGTTCGCGACAGCGCGCGCCACTTGCTGGCCCTGATCAATGATGTGCTGGATATTTCCAAAATCGAGGCGGGTGAGCTGCGTGTGGGGTGTGACCCGTTCGATATCGGTCGATCTATCCAGAAGGTCGCCGCCATCATCCGGCCATTGGCGGACAAGAAAAATCTTGCCCTGGATATACAGGTGCCATCCGACCTTGGCACCATGGTGGGCGATGAACGTCGGGTGGAACAGGTGCTTCTCAACTTGCTGAGCAACGCAGTCAAGTTCACCGAGCAGGGTTCGGTAGCGCTGCAGGCGCAACGGATCGAGAATGCGGCGGACGGCAAGCCGTCCGTCCGCCTGAGCGTGACCGATACAGGCATGGGCATCAAGGACGAAGACATGGAACTGTTATTCAGACCCTTTCGCCAGATCGATTCGACCCTGGCGCGCAAGCACGAGGGCACCGGCCTGGGGCTGGCCATTTGCCAGCGCATGGCCGGATTGATGGGCGGGCGGATCGATGCGCGAAGCCAATGGGGACAGGGCAGCACCTTCACCGTCACCTTGCCACTGGACGCAGCGCCCCGCCAGGAGGCCGCATGAACAAGCGCATCTTGCTGATCGAAGACAACGCACAGAACCGCTATCTGGCAAATTTTCTGCTGGAGGCGCGGGGCTGGGAGATGGTGCACGCCGAAGACGGCCCGGCCGGGGTGGCGCTGGCCGGGCAGGTCGAGCCGGTGCTGATCCTGCTGGACATCCAGCTGCCCGGCATGGACGGCTATGCGGTGGCCCGGGCCTTGCGCGCTGATCCGAAACACCGTGCCACCCCCATCGTGGCCGTCACGTCCTATGCCATGGCAGGCGACAGGGAGCGTTGCATGGCTGCAGGCTGCAATGGGTACATCGAAAAACCCATCGACCCGCAGACCTTTGCCGACGAGGTGGCGCAATTCATCCCGGGGGTGGCCTGATGCGTGCACTGATCGTGGACGACCGCGAAGACAACCGCTACCTCCTGCGCATGCTGATGCAGGGGAATGGTTTTGAGGTGGAAGAGGCGGTGCAGGGTGCGCAGGCCCTGGCCAGTGCGCGTGCGCACCCGCCGGATCTGGTCATCAGCGACCTGCTGATGCCGGTGATGGATGGCTACACCTTGCTGCGCGAATGGAAAGCCGATGCGGCGCTGCAGAACATACCGTTCATGGTCTACACCGCCACCTACACCGAGGCCAAGGATTCCCGGCTGGCGCTGGACATGGGTGCGGACGCCTTTCTGGTGAAGCCCGCCGAGCCCGATGTCTTCATCGAAAGGGTGCATGCGGTGCTGGCCAAGTCTGCGCAGCAGCCGGCCGTTGCACGGGCGCCGGTGCTTTCGGGCACGTCCATGCTCAAGCTGTACAACGAAGTGCTGGTGCACAAGCTGGAACAGCGCAGTCTGGAGCTGGAACAGCGCCTGCTCGAGCTGGACGCCGCCCAGCAGCAGATCTTCAGGCTCAACCGGCTGTACGCCGCGTTGAGCGAAACCAGCCAGGCCATCGTGCATACCGGCACCCGGGACGAACTGTTTGCACGCCTGTGCCGTATTGCGGTGGAACGGGGTGGGCTGCGCATGGCCTGGGTGGGGCGGGTGGATGCGCACACGGGCGAGGTGCTGCCAGTGGCGCGCTGCGGCGTGGCGCCCGACTGGTTTGTGCGTCTGGCACCGCTGCAGACCCGGGGGCCAGCGCGCACGCCGGTCGAGCTGGCGCTGTCCCGGTGCGAACCTTACATCAGCAACGATTTGCTGGCAGATCCCCGGATTCAGCTGATTCACGGCGAGCTGCAGAAGCACCAGTTTCTTTCCGGGGCCTGTTTTCCGCTGGTGGTGGAAAACGAGACGGTGGGAAGCTTCACCATGTACGCGGCAGAAAAGAATTTCTTTGATGCCGAACTGCAGGGCCTGGTGACCGAAATGGTGACCGATGTCTGCTTTGCGCTGTCCAACTTCGAGCGAGAAACGCAGCGGCGGCAGGCCGAAGAGCGCTTGCGCCTCAGCGAAGAGGCGATCCGTCTCAACGGCCGTGCGGTCGAGGCCTGCGCCAATGGCATCGTGTTGCTTGCACCGCAGGACCAGGGCTGGGGCATCATCCACGCCAACCCGGCCTTCCAGCGCATCACCGGCTACACCCTTGGTGAAGTGGTGGGGCAAAGCCCGTACCTGCTGGTGGGCGATGACCGCGATCAGCTGGGGCTGCAGGACATTGCTGCCGCCTTGCGCGAGGGGCGCGAGGGCAGCGCCATCCTGCGCAATTACCGCAAGGATGGCACGTTGTTCTGGAACGACCTGTCGATTGCGCCCGTGCGCAACACCCAGGACGAGGTCACGCATTTCGTTGTCATCCTCAACGACATCACTGACCGCAAGCAATACGAGGAACAACTGGAGCGGCAAAGCACCCATGACGAGCTGACCGGGCTGGCCAACCGCCACCGGCTCAAGGAACGTACCGAGCTGGCCGTTGCCTTTGCCCAGCGCCACCGGGGGGCGGTGGCCGTGCTGTGCCTCGATGTGGACCATTTCAAGCGCATCAACGACAGCCTGGGCCATGCGTTTGGCGATTCCATCCTGCGCGCGGTCGCCGATCGCATCGGCCAGCGCATGCACGAGCGTGACACGGCGGCGCGCATGGGCGGAGATGATTTCGTCATTGTTCTGTCGGACCTGGCCCGCCCGCAGGAGGTCATGCAGGTGGCCGAGCGGATCCGCCAGGACATTGCCCGCCCGATCCTGCTGCAGAACCACGAGCTGAGCCTGTCCGTCAGCATCGGGGTGAGCATCTATCCGCAGGACGGAACCGATTTCGATACCTTGCTGCGCAATGCCGATGCCGCCATGTACCGTGCCAAGGAGGCCGGGCGCAGCACCATCTGCTTCTATACCGCAGATATGAACACGCAGGCCTTGCGCAAACTTGAGCTGGAGGCGCGCCTGCGCTACGCACTGGAGCGCAATGAACTGCTGCTGCATTACCAGCCGTTGCTCAGTCTGCATACCAATGTGATGACGGATGTGGAGGCCCTGGTCCGCTGGCGATCGGCCGACGGCACGCTCATTCCTCCTGGCGACTTCATCCCCCTGGCCGAGGAAACCGGCCTGATCGTTCCCATTGGCCAGTGGGTGCTCAACACGGCCTGCCAGCAGGTGCATCGGTGGCAGCAGGAGGGGGTGGCGCTGCGGGTGGCAGTCAACCTGTCGGCGCGCCAGTTTCGTGACGACGAGCTGGTGGAGACGGTGCAGCAGGCGCTGGCATCGTCGGGCTTGCCCCCGCGCCTGCTCAAACTGGAAATCACCGAGAGCACGGTGATGCAGAACGCCGAGCAGGCTGCGCGCACCCTGGGCGAACTCAAGGCGCTGGGCGTGAGCCTGTCGGTGGATGACTTTGGCACCGGCTATTCATCCCTGGCCTATTTGCGTCGTTTCCCGATCGACCAGCTCAAGATCGATCGTTCCTTTGTGCAGGACATCATCGTGCACCCGGACAGCGCGGCGATTGTGCGCGGCATCATCGGGCTGGCGAGCAACCTGCGGATGCAGACGGTGGGCGAAGGGGTGGAGACCGAAGCGCAACGCGATTTCCTGCGTGCAGCCGGGTGTGACCTGATGCAGGGCTTTTTGTTCAGCCGCCCCTTGCCCCCCGCCGAACTGATTGCCCTGGTGCGCATGCACCAGGGCGTGTTGCCCGCCTGATAGCGGTGCAGAGCCGCGTGCTTGGGGCAGTGGTGCACTGGGACATTTTTGCTGTTGCGCTGCCCCCCAGGTCGCATAATTCGCGTTTTGCGAAAGTCGCGGCCATCGCGAAACCCTTGTCCACCACCCTGACAGTGCCGTGTTGTCTCCAGGACTGCAGAATACCCCGATAGGTCAGCGCATTGCGCTGGCGCTGGCGTTGCCGATCGCAGGGTTCCTGTTCTTCGTGCTGTGGGTTCTGGCGGGCCAGCAGCGCATGGCCAACGGGATGCGCGACCTGCGCGAGCTGGCCGAGCTGGCCACCACCGTCAACGCACTGGTCCATGAGGTGCAAAACGAACGCGGTGTGGCTGCAGCCTATCTGGGCTCGGGCGGCAAGGACTTTGCCGAGGTGCAGACTGCGCGCCAGGCCATCACGGATGTGCAAGTGGCAGAGTTCCATCTGGCGCTGGACAGCCTGGCGAGCGAGCGGTTCGGGCAAAGCCTGCAAAAGCGAATTGCCGAGGCCCGGGCCCAGCTGGGCCGGCTGGCCCTGTGGCGGCAGGAAGCCGCGCAGCTGCAGCCGGGCTCCGAGGAGCAACTGGCCCGCTACAGCGCGGTCATCTACGCCCTCATCGGCATTGTCCAGGAGATGCACCTGCTTGGCAGCGGGTCTGAACTCTCGCGGGCCATTTATGCCTATGTCAACCTGATGCAGGCCAAGGAGCAGGCCGGCATGGAGCGCGCCATCGGGGTCACGTATTTTTCGTCACCCCGGGTGGATGCCCTCAACCGGCAAGTCTTTGCCGGACTGGCAGACCGGCAGTCCCACTTTCTGGAGCAGTTCCGGTTTTTCGCTGGCAAGGAGCCGGTGGATTTTCTGGAACGGGCGCTGGCAGACATCCGGGCGGCGGAAATCGAACGCATGCGCAGCATCGTGTTTGCACGGCTTCCCAGCCGTCAGAGCCAGGCTTCGGTCAATACCGTCCACTGGTTTGAGGTCATGTCATGGAAGATCGATCAGATCAAGCAGGTCGAAGATGCCATGTCGCAGGGTTTGGTCGAGGCGACGCGCCGCGCGGAAAATGCCGCGCTGCAGACCCTGCGCTGGAGTGGCATCCTGGCGCTGGTGGCGCTGGCGCTGACCCTGCTGATTGCCGGGGCCCTGGCGCGCGGCATCATCTATCCCCTGCAGCGCATCACGCAGGCGATGAACCGGCTGGCGGCTCCCGACGCCCGCCAGGGAGCGGTGCATATTTCCGACCAGGGGCGCGGTGACGAAATCGGCGAGATGGCGCGTGCCACGCTGGTCTTCCGGGACAACCTGATCCGGATTGCACAGGCCGAGGAGCGACTCAAAAACGCGGTCATCCTGCGCTTGCACCACAAGGCGCTGGGGTCGATTTCGCAGGGCGTTCTGATTGTCGATGCCCAGGGCAAGGCCACCTTTGCCAATGCAGCGCTGAGCGCCATCACGGGCTACCCGGAGGACGAAATCCTGGGCCGATCGCCCGATTTTCTGTGGGCCGATCCTGCGGGCCGCACAGCCCTGTGGGACAGCGGTGGCGCGCCGTGCACCTTGCCGGGCAAGCGCCGTGATGGCCAGCCTTTCTGGTTCGAGGCCACGGTCAGCCCGGTGCAGGGCAACCAGGGCGAGGATGCCCACCGCGTGGTGGTGCTGCGGGACATCACCGAAAGCCGCCGCATCGAGCAGGAAATGCGCATTGCCGCCACGGCGTTCGAGTCGCTGCACGGCATGATCGTGACCGATGCCAACGGCATCATCCTGCGCGTCAACCGCGCATTCACCCGCATGACCGGCTACGCTCCCGAAGAGGTGATCGGGCACACCCCGGCCAAGTTCAAGTCGGGGCGCCACGATGCGGACTTTTACGTCAGCATGTGGCAGTCGCTGGCCGATCAGGGGGCCTGGTTTGGTGAAATCTGGGACCGGCGCAAAAACGGCGAGGTCTATCCGCTGCTGCAGAGTATCTCTGCCGTGCGTGGCGACGATGGGCAGGTCACGCACTATGTGGCGGCGTTCTCCGACATCAGTGAGCGCAAGGAGGCCGAGGAAAAAATCCGTCACCTCGCCTTCTACGACCCGCTCACCCGGCTGCCCAACCGCCGCCTGCTGATCGACCGACTCCAGCATGCCATGGCGCTGAGCGAGCGCACCGGCCACCATTGCGCCCTGCTGTTCATCGATCTGGACCAGTTCAAGTCGCTCAACGACACGCTGGGCCACGATGTGGGGGATCTTTTGCTCACCGAGGTTGCCCGGCGGCTCCAGGAGTGCATCCGTGCCA
Organism: Burkholderiaceae bacterium; assembly: GCA_024710165.1. Lineage (GTDB taxonomy): Bacteria > Pseudomonadota > Gammaproteobacteria > Burkholderiales > Burkholderiaceae_C > Simplicispira. The sequence continues at coordinate 15,150 of JANJVG010000151.1, read as the reverse complement.
GCGACACGGCCGCCCGCCAGGGAGGCGACGAATTTGTCGTCATGCTGGAGGAGCTGTCGCCGGACGCCCGCGAAGGCGCCAAGCAGGCCCGTCTGGTGGGCGAAAAGGTGCTGGCGGCGCTCAACCGGCCCTACCAGCTCGCCGGCCACGAACTGCGCAGCACGCCCAGCATTGGCCTGACGCTGTTCAAGGGGCGCCAGGCAAGCATTGATGAATTGATGCGACAGGCTGATCTGGCCATGTACCAGTCCAAGTCGGCGGGCCGCAACGCGCTGCACTTTTTCGACCCGCAGATGCAGGCGGCCGTGCTCGAGCGCCTGCAGATCGACACCGACCTGCGCAATGGCCTGGAGCAGGGCGACTTTCGCCTGTTTTACCAGCCGCAGGTGGACGCGCAGGGCCGCGTCATCGGTGCCGAGGCCCTGTTGCGTTGGGAACACCCGCAGCGCGGCATTGTGCTGCCGGGTGAGTTCATTGCGCTGGCCGAAGAAACCGGCTTCATCCTGCAGCTGGGCCATTGGGTGCTGGAGACTGCATGCCGACAGTTGGCACAGTGGGCCGGCGACCCGGCCACGGCCGACCTGAAGCTATCGGTCAACGTGAGCGCCCGTCAGTTCCACCAGCCCGACTTTGCCGATGCGGTTCTGGAGGTGCTGCGCACGACCGGGGCCAACCCGGCGCGGCTGCGACTGGAGCTGACGGAGAGCCTGATGCTCGATGACGTCGAGGGCGTCATTGCCAAGATGGTGCAGCTCAAGGCGTACGGCATCGGTTTTGCGCTTGATGACTTTGGTACTGGCTACTCGTCCTTTGCCTACCTGCGTCGCCTGCCGCTTGATCTGCTCAAGATCGACCGCTCGTTTGTGCGCGACATCCTGACCGACCCGAACGTTGCGGCCATTGCCGGCACCATCGTGGCCCTGGCGCACAGCCTGGGGCTGACGGTGGTGGCCGAAGGCGTCGAGCAGGCCGGGCAGTTTGACTTCCTGGTGGGCCAGGGCTGCAGTGGCTACCAGGGCTACCTGTTTGGCCGCCCGGTACCGGCACCGCAGCTGATGCAGCCGCACGCCTGATCCCCAACCGGCCGGGCCGGCCAGGCGGTATCCTTGCGGGTCCATGAACCAACTCCAACTCTTTTTGCCTTGCGCCGCCGGCGTGGAGGGCTTTCTGGCCGACGAGGTGCACCAGATCACCGGCCTGACCGGCAACGATCTGCTCACCGGGCGTGGCGGCGCACTGCTGCGGGCCTCCTGGCGCGATGCGCTGCAGCTCAACCTGCACAGCCGCCTGGCGCAGCGCGTTCTGGTGCAGCTGGCGCACCGGCCCTACCGCAGCGAGAACGACCTGTACGAACTGGCCAGCAGTGTGGCCTGGGAAATCTGGTTCACCACCCGCCAGACCTTCAAGATCGAGGTGACGGCGCAGCACAGCCCGCTGACCAGCCTGAACTTCGCCGCTCTGCGCGTGAAAGACGCCGTGGCCGACCGCTTTCGCGCCAAGAGCGGCGTGCGTCCCGACGTCAACACCCAGTGGCCCGATGTGCGCATCCATCTGCACCTGACCACCGACGAGGCCACCCTTTACATCGACACCTCGGGCGAGCCGCTGTTCAAGCGCGGCTGGCGTGAGGACAAAGGCGACGCGCCGCTCAAGGAGACCCTGGCCGCCGCCATGATTGCCGCCAGCGGCTGGGACCCGCATGGCGAGGCGCCCGTGCCGCTGTACGACCCCTGCTGCGGCAGCGGCACCGTTGCCATCGAGGCGGCGCAGATCGCCTGCCGCATCCCGGCGGGCCTGCTGCGCCGCTTTGCGTTCGAGAAACTGCTGCCCTTCCAGGCACATGTCTGGAATGCTATAAAAAATGAAGCAGAAGGCGTAATACAGAAAAGCGCTGTAGGCATATTTGGCAGTGATGTTTCGCACCGCATGGTGGACTTTGCGCAGCGCAATGCCGAGCGCGCCGGCGTGGCGCAGGCGGTCCAGCTGCGCGGTGGCGACGCCCTGCAGCGCATGCCGCCCTGCGACGCACCGGGCGTCATGCTGCTCAACCCGCCTTACGGTGAGCGCATCGCTGCGGCAGGCAGCGCCGGGCAAAACGCCAGCGAGCGTGCCGCCCGGCGTGCCCAGGGCAGTGCCGTAGGCCGCGAGGCTGCACACACCGATGATGGCGGTGAATTTTTCAGCCAGCTTGCCGCGCACTGGAAGAAGCACTATGCCGGCTGGTCGGCCTGGATGCTCACCCCCGACCTCAAACTGCCCGGCAAGATGCGCCTGAAAGAGTCACGCCGCGTGCCGATGTGGAACGGTCCGATTGAATGCCGCCTGTTCCGCTTCGACATGGTGCGCGGCGCCGTGCGCGCCCGGCCGGGTGCTGCGACGGGGGCGGGTGATGGAGCCTGAGTCCCTGGGGCAGGGGGCTGCGCCACGGCCGGTGGTCATCGACACCAATATCGTGCTCGATCTGCTGGTCTTTGCCGACCCGGCGGTGCATGCCCTCAAGCCCCTGCTGGCCAGCGGTGCCCTGCGCTGGATTGCCACTGCGGCGATGCGCGTGGAGCTCGAGCGCGTGCTGGGCTATGCCCAGATTGTTCCGCGCCTGGCCTACTACGGCCTGGATGCGCCGCAGGTTTTGCAGGCGTTTGATGCGCAGACCTGCACCGTAGGCGCCGCGCAGCGCGCACCGACCGTATGCAAAGACCCGGACGATCAGCCTTTCATCGACCTGGCGGTGCAGCACGGCGCCATCCTGCTCAGCAAAGACCGCGCCGTGCTCAGCCTGCGCAAACGCCTGCTGGCGCTGGGCGTGCATGCCGCTCCGGCCATCGGCGCATTGGCATAGGAGCCTGTCGGACTTGGAGCGCCGAGAGCAAAATCGGCCCCAGCGAGGACAGTTTTTGCCGGCTTTGCAGACCCATCGCCCCGCGATGGGGCACGAAGACGGTGTTCTCGAAGAGCGGCGAAGCCAACAATGGACCGCTGCGGTCGATTTGCAGTCGGTGATTTCCAGGCCCGACAGGCTCCTATGATCCGAATCCGCGCATCTCGGCCCAGGTGTCGAAGGGGTCGCGCTCGGTGCGCCACTGGTTGATGGGCGCGCTCTCGTCGCGCCAGCCCAGGGCGATGCCGGCGAACAGAATGCGCTCGGGGGGCAGCTCCAGGAAACGCGCCACGGGCTGGGAGCGCAAGGCCCAGAACTCCTGCGCGCAGGTGTCCAGGCCCTGTTCGGTGGCCAGCAGCATCACCGTCTGCAGGTAGATGCCCAGGTCGGCCCACTGCGGTGGGCCCATGCGGCGGTCCACGCTCAGGAAGATGCCCACGGGCGCGCCGAAGAAGGTGGCGTTCTTGGCCATCTGGCGCAGGCGCGCGGCCTTGTCCTCGCGCGGGATGCCGAGACTGGCATAGAGCTGTTCGGCATTGCGAAAGCGCCGTGTGCGGTAGGGCTCCCACAGGTCGGGCGGGTAGACCGCGTACTCGGGCTCCTCCTGCAGCGGCGCGCTCTCCACGGCGTGCAGGAGCTGTGCCAGCGGCTCGCCCGTGAGCGCGTGCACATGCCAGGGCTGCAGGTTGCCGCCCGAGGGCGCACGCGCCGCGCCCTCCAGGATGGCGCGCACCACGGCAGCGGAAGGTCGGTCGGGCTTGAAGGCGCGGATCGAGGCGCGCCGTTGCACGGCTTCGGAAACATCCATGTCGGAGAGGCCTTTCAGTCGGGAATCAGCAAGTCGTGGGCCGCGCGCGCGCGCTGCAGATCGCGCCCCAGGCGGCGGCTTTGCGGCAGATGGCGCAGCCAGGCCATGCGGGCGATGCTGGCCGCCAGCACGGTGCGCATGGCGGCGCCGCGCTGTTCCAGCCAGGCAGCCCACAGCGGCCGGGCCGACTCCAGTGCACCGCTCTCGCGCAGGTACATCGCGGTCGAGTGCACATAGCAGAGCACGTCACGCGCCTGGCAGTGGGCCAGTGGTAGGCTGGCGGCCGGGTCGTCCTCGAAGTCGATGTAGCCGATGATGCCGTCGGGGCAGCGCACCAGATTGCGCGCGAACGCCTGGCTCAGGCAGGTGCCCGTGGCATGCACATGGTCCAGCGCCAGCAGTCCCTGCATCCACAGCGCCAGCACGGCGGCCGGGCCCCGGACCATGGCGGCCTGCATTTCACCGTCGAACGAGGGCGTGGGTTCGCCCGGGCGGCCCAGGTGGCGCAGCAGCAGCCCCCCGGGCAGCTCCGCCAGCACCGTGGGTACGCGCAAGCCGCGCGCCTTGAGGTCGCGCAGGCGCCGAGCCTCGGTGGCGATGGCTTCGGAGCCGCCCAGGTTGGGCACGGGGCGCAGTACGTCCAGGCGCGTCAGGCCCGCCAGCGCACCGAGCACGCGGTAGCGCCCCATGCCGTGGCGCGGCCCGGCCTTTTTCAGCCACACCTGTTCGTCCCCCACCATGTAGCTGGCCACGTTGGAGGATTGGCTGCCCAGCTGGTCCCGCAGGAAGTCGGCATGGCTTACGGGCCGGGCCGGGCTGGGAGAGGGGGGGGTGGTCATCGGTACCGGCCCGCCGGGCAGGGCGGGCAGAAGCGGAGGGTGAAAACAGGGCGCAGGGGTGGCATGGGCGGGGTTGTGCAAGGTTCGGGGCGGGCTACACTTGCCGCCGCACCCGCGCGGCCGCCCGCAGGCGCCGCACCGGGCATCATAAAAGCCTTTGCACCGATGAACGGAGCCCCCATGAACAACCCCGCACCCTCCGACGCCGGCGCCCCGGCCCTCGGCCCCGATGAACTCGACGAGCTCGACACCCTGCTCGACGACCTGCGCACACGTGGTGACGAAATCCCGCAGTGGGAATTCTGCGACGGCTTCCTGGCTGCGCTGGCCTGCACACGCCGCGCCATTCCTCCCGCCGAATACCTGCCCATGCTGCTGGGCGACGGCGAGGCGCTGGAAGTGGCCGAGGGCGAGCCGCTGCCGCTGCTGCCCGCGTTCACCGATGGCGCGCAGCAGGCGCGTTTCATCGAACTGTGGATGCGCCGCTGGAACGAGGTGGTGCGCCAGCTCGACGCAGAGGTCAAATCCCTCGATGAGGACGAGGCCTACGCCCCCGAGGCCATGGACATGCGCGGCGCCGTCGCCAGCCTGCCCGAGGCGGACCGTGTGGAGATGGAGGGCCAGGAAATTCCCTCATTCGCCCAGGTCTGGGCGCTGGGCTTCATGTTCGCCGTGGAGAACTGGCCCGACGAGTGGGCCGCGCCGCGCGACAAGGAGGCCGCGCAGTGGCTCGACGACGCCCTGGAGCGCATCGTCGCCCTGACCGAGGACGACACCGGCAAGCCCGAGGTCTGCATGTACAGCGAGGACGGCGCGCCCAGCACCAGCAAGGCGCGCGTCGAGGCCTTCGGCGAGGCCATCTGGGCCGTGTACGACCTGCGCCAGCTCTGGAAGAGCATGGGCCCGCGCGTCGAGACCCTGCGCAAGCCGCCCGAGCCCGGCCGCAACGACCCGTGCTGGTGCGGCAGCGGCAAGAAGTTCAAGAAGTGCCACGGCGCTTGAGGCGGGGTGCGCGCTCCCGCCATGCCGCGCGCCGGTTACGCCTGCGGTGACAGCACGGCGCGGTTGCGCCCGGCAGCCTTGGCCTGGTAGAGGGCTGCGTCGGCGCGCTGGACCACGGCTTCAGCGCCGGAGTCCGAGGGCTGCCAGACGCTGGCCCCGATGCTGACCGTGACCTGTCCCGGCCCCGGGAACGGGGCATGGGCGATGGCGCTGCGGATCTTCTCGGCCACCACCAGGGCGGTGTCTCCGTCCGCCGTGTGTGGCAGCAGGACGGCGAATTCCTCGCCGCCGTAGCGCGCCACGAAATCGACCGACCGGACGGCGTCGTTCAGCAAGCGCGCCAGGGCCTGCAGCACGGCATCCCCGGCAGGGTGGCCATGGGTGTCGTTGATTTTCTTGAAGTGGTCGGCGTCCACCAGCAGCACGGCAAAGCCCAGAGTGGTGCGGCGGCTGGCCGCGAAGCATTCGGCGAGCTTGCCGTCAAAGTGGCGCCGGTTGCGCACCCCGGTCAGCGGGTCGTGCGTGGCCAGGTGTTCGAGTTCGCGGTTGGCGACTTCCAGTGCTTCGGTGCGCTCCAGGACCTGGGCTTCGAGCGACTGGTTGACAGCTTCCAGCTCGCGCTCGTGCGCCAGCAGCGTCCGGGTCATGGAGCGGAGGGATTGGCTCAGTTGTTCCACTTCCATCAGCTGTCCTTTTGCAGGAAATTCCGCCTCGCTGTCGCCGCGTTCGATGCGGTGCGCAGCCTCGGCCAGTTGTTCGATCGGGCGGCTGAACGAACGGGCCAGGTGCAGGGCCACTCCGCCGAACGCCAGGGCGGCCAGCAGGCCCAGCGCCAGCAACTGGTTGCGCATGGCGTGGGCGGGTTCCAGGGCCTGATGCAGAGGCTGGCGCACCACGATGCTCCAGCCCAGGTTCCTGGAGGTGCGCGAATCCACGGCGACCACGCTCGCGAGGTAGTCCAGGCCATCGTCCCACCGCACCTGGGTGGTGCGCTGGTTGCGGCCGGTACGCAGTTCGGCCGGAAGCTGGGCCTGGTGCGTCATTTTCTGGGGATAAAGCACCACACCCTGTGCGTTGGTGATCAGGATTTCGGCGCCACTGTCCCGCGCACGCTGGTCGAATGCGGCCTGCACGGTCTGGGTGACCCAGTGCCAATGGATGTGGGCGCCCACGACACCGACCAATTCACCGCTGTGGTCGAATATCGGGGCCGCAAAATCAATGAAGCGCAATGGCTCGCCGTCGGGCGGTTTGGGCAGCATTTTTTCCAGCAGCAGGGCTTCGTGCACATCCCCCGCATAGACCCCCGAACGTGCGGCAATGAACCAGGGGCGCTGGGCCACGGACTGCCCTTGCAGCAGGCCATCGACGGCCTGGACGACGTTGCCCTGGGGGTCGACCACCCCCAGCCATGCGAACTCCTCGCGCAATGCCCGCCGACGCAGGAGTGACAGCAGCAGGTCCGGGTGCGTCAGATCGCCGCGCGTGAAGTGTGGCGCCTGGCTCAGCAGCACGATGTCCATTTCTCGCTCGCGCAGGCCGGCCCCGAGCAGGTCGGCGGCCGTCAGGGCCATGGCGTGGACGGCTGCACCGGCAGAGGCTGCCATTTGCTGCGTGGCCAGCCGCCCGACGTACAGGCCGACGCACAGCAGGGTCAGCAACGACAGGCCGCTGAACCAGAGGGTGAGCTGACCGCGCAGGCTGCGGAGGGTGAACGTGCGTTTCTGAGCCATGGGCAGATCCGGAGGCAGGGCCATTTCAGTGAAGAAAGAGCGAGGCGTTCAGGCGCATGCTGCGCGGTGGCGGGTGCTGCGTCAAGTCCTCAGCAGGTGGGCCAGCTGCTCCAGCGCAAGCCGGACTGTGGCCGCGCGCACGGCAGCGCGGTCGCCCGCGAAGTGGCGCAGCGCACTGTGTGTGCGCCCATCCACGCTCCAGGCCAGCCAGACCGTGCCCACGGGTTTTTCAGCGCTGCCGCCCGTGGGGCCGGCCACGCCCGTCACGGCCACGCTGGCCTGGGCGTGCGAGCGGGCGATGGCGCCCTCGGCCATGGCGCGGGCCACGGGCTCGCTCACGGCGCCGTGCTGCCCGATCAGTGCGGCGTCCACCCCGAGCAGTTCGGTCTTGGCGGCGTTGGAGTAGGTGACGAAGCCGCGCTCGAACCACTGGCTCGAACCGGCCAGGTCAGTGCAGGCGGCTGCGATCAGGCCGCCGGTGCAGCTCTCGGCCGTGGCGAGCATCTGGCCGCGCGCCAGAAGCAGGCCAGAAATTTCAGTCAAAATGGCCTCTAGCGCTTTACCATCAAGCGCTGATAGCTCCTGATTTAATAGCTTTTCGTGGGGGGGTGGTGTGCTCACCAGAACCTCCACAGCGCGATCACCAGCAGCGTGCAGAAGGCCGCCACGAAGTCGTCGAACAGGATGCCCCAGCCGCCGCGCCAGCCAAAGCCCTTGAACAGGCTGTCGGCCCAGCCCACGGGGCCGGGCTTGGCGGCGTCGAAGAAGCGGAACAGCGCAAAGGCCGCCAGCTGCCCCCAGAAGCCCATGGGCATGGCCAGCCACAGCACCAGCCAGAAGGCCACGACTTCGTCCCAGACGATGCTGCCGGGGTCGGCCACACCCATGTGGCGCGCGGTCACGGTGCAGGCCCACCAGCCGCCCAGGGTGCTGGCAGCGATCAAGAGGCCCATCTGCAGCGGTGTGGCAAACCACGGTTGCAGCACCAGAAAGGCCAGCCAGGCCCAGAGCGTGCCCACGGTGCCGGGCGCCTTGGGCGAGAGGCCTGAACCAAAGCCCAGGGCGATGAAATGGGCCGGGTGGGCCAGCAGAAAGCGGACGGTGGGGCGCAGGGAGGGGGCGGTGGTCATCGCGAAGGGGTCAGGTGCTGGTGCTGGCGGGTGCGCTGGGGCGGCCGGGCTGGCGCACCAGCAGCACGGGAACGGAGGCATGGCGGGCGATCTGTTCTGCGTCGCTGCCCATGAGCATGCGCTCGATCCCGCGTCTGCCCTGGGTGCCCAGCACGATCACCGAGGCGCCCCATTGGCTGGCATGCTCGACCACCAGGCGGGCCACGCTGGCATCGCGGTTCTCGATCAGCTCGGTCTCTGTGGATACACCGGCACCCGTGAGTTGGGCGCGCGCCTGGTCGAGCAGCGCCTGGGCGTTCTGGCGGGCCTGGGGCAGGATGTCCTGGCGGTAGGTTTCGGGGCGCTCAAAGCCGCTGGCATGCGCCACCGGGTCCAGGATGTGCAGCAAGCACACCTGGGCGCCTGTAAGCCGGGCGAGTTCTCCTGCCTCGGCCAGGGCGAGGTTGGAGGTGGGGCTGCCGTCGATCGGGACGAGGATGCGGGTGTACATGGCGGAGTGTTGCGAGGGATGGTTGGGATGGCCGGGATTGTCATCCAGGGTGCACGGATGCCGTGCCGAATGACCCGGTGGGCGGGTGCGGCATCCGGGCCCGTTTTCAGGGCCGTTCGAGCAGCTCGATGTCCTTGGGGTAGCGGATGGTGTGCTCGGCGCTGAACTGCGCCGTGGCGCCTGCGGCCAGCGGCTGCTGCCAGGCGATGGTGCCGCTCTGCCGGTTCCAGGCCAGGTCGGAAGGCGCGGGCTGGTAGTGCGACTCCACCTCGATCTTTTCGTGGCGCGATACCGGTGCGGCGTGCAGCACCTGCAGCGTGATGGTGTTCTTGTGGCGGTTTTCCACCTGGTAGGCGCGGCGTGTCTTGCGCTCGGTGCGCGCGCCGGTCAGGCCGGTGCTGCCGGTCACATCCTGCGGCGCATCGGCGCGCACCAGCACCAGCTCGTCGCGCCCGAACGAGAGGCCGGCCACGGGCGTGGCGCCCGGCGCGGAGGCTGTGGCGGTGCTGAAGTCAAGCCGCCCCGTGCCCACGTAGGCGCCGTCGCGGTACAGGCCCACGCTGCCGGCGGGCCACACGCCGGGGGGCGGTGCCATCTCGGCCACAAGGTAGGCGGCTTCTTCCGCGCCCGGCGCGGCGCGGGTGAGCAGTTGGGCCGGGGCGGTGTGCGTGCCCAGCGCCAGCGTGATGCGCTGGCCGTTCGAGGGAACGGTGATGCGCTGGGGCACGGCGAATTCGGTGGCGAAACCCTTGTCCACGGTGCCCACGTCGAAGCTCGGCAGGGCCTCCTGCGCCGCATTGCTGCGCTCGCGCATGAGCGGCGCTGCTGCAGGGGCGGGCGCCATGGCCATGGCGGGCGCGGGTGGGCGGGGCTGGGGTGGCGGCGCCACGTCCAGCGTCCAGGGGCGCGGCAGGCGGCCCTGCGTGGCGCGGCTGGGCTGGCCGGTCGAAAGCGTGAGCTGCACGTGGCTCCAGTCCTCGCCGCTGTTTTGCGCCACCAGCGCCAGGCGTTCGAGCAGCACGCTGGGCTTGGCGGCGTCAAGCGTGGCGCGGTAGCTGGGCTGCCAGCCCGGGCCGCGCACCTGGTAGGCCAGGCGCAATTCGCCCTCACGTTCGGCGGCCAGGTTCACGGTGACAGAGACCACGCGCGTGCGCTGGCTGGCCACGCGGTCGCGTTCGGCCACGAGCGGCTTCAGGGCCAGTTCCAGCGCCTCCTGCCGGCGCTTGAGCTGGTGGGCACGTGTCTGGGTGTCCTGGCCGGACTTGCGCAGCGCCTCGACCATGGCCGCGAGCTGCGCGGGCGTGGTGGCGGGGGGGCGCGGCGTGGCCGCGTCATCGGCGGCCGGGCCGCCCGCCACGGCCTTGAGGTAGCCCTCCACCAGTTGCAGCGCACTGGCCTCGGCGCGCGCGGCGGCGATCTGGTCCTCCAGCTCGCGGATGCGGCCATCGAGCGGGCTGGCGCAGGCGCTGGCCACGTCGCGGTCCTCGGTGAGCACGCTGAACTCGCCCACGCGCACGGCGGCGTCGGCCTGGATCTGCAGGCTTTGCGTGTCCAGCGTGGCGGGCAGGCAGGTCAGCGTGAGGCTGCGCGCACCGGCCGCCACCTTGGCCACGCGCTCGACCGTGGCAACGCCGGGGTAGACCGTGACGCGGGCGATGCGTGAGGCGCTGTCCTGCGCCAGGGCGGCGGCGCTGTACAGCAGCCCGGCACAGGCGAGGGCGGGAATCAGGGGTTGCAGGGAAAGGCGGGCGAGGCTCACGGGGCGCTCCTTGGCTGTGCGAGAAAAAGTGCACGCCGTAGATGGTAGTGCAGTGCTTCGCACGGGGCCGTTTCAGTGCACGGTGATCATGTTCCCAACCCCAGCCAGGCTGCATAGGCGTAGGCGATCAGGGTGGAGCCCAGCAGGGCGAGAACAAGGTATTGCGCGAACACCCGGGGTTTCACCAGCGTCCATACCGCCATGGCGGCTGGAACGCTGGTCACGCCACCGGCCACCATGAAGGCCAGCGCCACGGGGCGGTCCAGACCCATCCCGATCATCCCGCCCATCAGCGGCACGGCCGCGGTGCCGTTCAGGTAGGCCGGAATGCCCAGCAGCACGGCGGCCGGAACCGCCCACGCCTGCTGTCCTCCCAGCCATTGGGCAAAGGCGTTGGCTGGCAGCCAGGCCACCATCAGGCTTTCAAGCAGGAACGCAATGGCCATGAGCGGAACCAGCAGGCGCAGGTGTGACAGCGCCTGCGCACCAAACTGGGCCCGCCGGGTGGCATCGCGCCAGAAGCTCCACTGCACGCTTGGTATGGGGGCGCGCTTTCCGGTGGCGCACTGGGGCTGACGTTCTGCACGCAGCACATCGCGCCCCAGGTGGGGGTAGAGCGATGCGAGGGCGAAGGTTGCAAAGCCCCCCAGCAGGCCCAGCGCGATGGCCGCGAGCGTCTTGACCACGGCGAATTCCAGATCAATCGCGCCAGCGGTCAGCACGAACATGGCGGGGTCGATCACGGGGGAGGCCAGCCAGAACGCCATGACCGGCGCCAGAGGCACGCCACCGGCCAGCAAGCCGGCGATGAGCGGAACGACCCCACACGAGCACAACGGCGACAGCGCACCCGCCAGCGCGGCCAGCGCGATGGCGCGCCCCTGGCGGCCCGTGAAGGCGCGCCCGATCAGCGACTCGGCACCGCTGGCGCGGATGCCTGCAGCCAGTGCCACGGACAGTGCCAGAACCGGTGCCAGGCCCGCCAGACTGGCGGCCATGAAGTGCAGCGACGGCCCCAGTTGCGCTGGTGCGGCCCATGCCATGCCGGTGAGCAGCGCAAGCAAGGCCAGCAGGCTGCGATCGGTGTTTCGCAGCCGTTGCAAGAAGCGGGGCGCCACACCGGAGGCTGCGGGCGGACGGCAGCAGGAGGGTGCGCCGGACGGGGGCGCTGCCGTCGGGGTGGGTGATTCGGCGGTGTGCGGTGTGCAGCAGGAAGGGGTGGTTGCCATGGTGCTCTCCAATAAAACCATAAAGCCGGAAAAATGGTTGTTTTGAGTCAAAAAAAAAGCCGTGTGCAATGCAGACGGGTCAGGCAGGGTTGTCGCAGCCCGGGGGCGTGGCAGCGGGGGCGGGCGCTGGAACGCCCTGGCAGCATTCGGCGCGGAAATGGCCCCAGGCGGCGTCAATCAGGCGGAAGTCGGGCCGGCAGCGAACCTCGCGGCCCTGGCGTTCCTGGGTCACCAGACCCACTTCCACCATGCCGCGCAGATGGTGTGCCAGGGTGGAGGCGGGCATGTCCAGCGCCTGGCGCAGTTCGGTGATCGTCAGGCCCGGATCACCGGCACGCACCAGCAACGCAAAGAGGCGCAGGCGCGCCACATTGCCAAGTTCGGCCAGGCAGCGAGCGGTTTGGTCAAGGTCCATAGGGGGGACTGTAATGGACGCGCGCGCCAAATGCAACTACATTTCCGGTTTTATGGGTATCTGCCAGGGTGGCCGATGAGTGTTCATGGCACGGCCTGCATGAACACTCCTCTGTGCGCCAGCGCGCTTACTTGGCCGCAGCGCGTGCGGCTTCCGCCTTGGCCTTGGCCTCATCGGCCTTGCGTTGCAGCTCCTGGGCTTCCTTTTCGGCGGTCTGGGCTTCGGCTTCCTTGGCGGTGACTTCCTTGTTGGGGGAAGCCATGGCGTTGCCGACCATGGAGCCTGCCACGGCGCCGACGGCGGCGGCGCCCATGGTCCCCATCATGCCGGGGCCGCGGGCTGCGGGGGCAGTGGCCGCCGCAGGGGCTGGCGCTGCGGCTGCCGAAGGAGCGGCGGGCGCTGCCGGAGCTGCCGGGGCTGCAGGTTTTGCGGGCGCCTTGCCAATGCTGGCTGGTGGAATGCTGCGCGAGCCGCCGCCCATGCGCTTGGCGTGGGCGGAAGTGGGCAGGGTGAAGGCGGCCACGCTCAGCGCGATAACGGCAGCGGCAGTACGGGAAATGGTGGTCATGGAGTGTCCTTGTCGAAAATAAAAATTCAGTCGTTGGTGCTGAAGCCGAACAGGCTAAGCAGGCTGGTGAACAGGTTGAACAGCGAGACAAACAGGCCCACGGTGGCGAGCACGTAGTTGGTCTCTCCGCCGTTGACGATGCGGCTGGTCTCGAACAGGATCAGGCCCGCCGACAGCAGGGCCACCATGGCGGAAACCGCCAGACCCAGCGCGGGTATCTGGAAGAACATGGCCGCCAGCCCGGCCAGAATGGCAATCACCATCCCGGCGAACAGGAAACCGCCCATGAAGCTGAAGTCGCGCCGGGTGGCCAGCACATAGCCCGACAGCGCCAGGAAGGTTGCGCCCGTGGCGCCCAGCGCCAGGGCAATGGTCTGCCCGCCGCCGGGCAGCGCCAGATGGGCCGACAGCACCGGGCCCAGGGTGTAGCCCATGAAGCCGGTGAGCGCGAAGACGGCGCCCACGGCCCAGCCGCTGTTCTGTACCTTGTGGATCAGGAACAGCAGGCCGAAGTAACCGGCCAGCGTGAGGATGAGCCCGGGTGCGGGCAGGCGCAGGGCCACGGCAGTGCCTGCCACGGCCGCGCTGAACAGCAGCGTCATGGACAGAAGGGCGTAGGTGTTGCGCAGTACCCGGTGGGTCGCGAGGGTGCTGCCCAGACCGGAATGAGCGGTGCCGGCCCGGTAGATGGCGGGTTGGGTCATGGGGGTCTCCAGAAAACTGAGGAAAGGAAGACAAGGGTAGCGATGTAATTCAATCGTAAAAAGAAGACAATCAATGAATTACGTTTCTTAAATATCTGAATATGAGCCGGCAGTTCAACTACCGCCACCTGTACTACTTCTGGATGGTGGCCAAGGAAGGCAGCATGTCGAACGCAGCGGCGCGGCTGGACATGGCCGTCCAGACGGTGAGCACCCAGGTGCGCGAGCTCGAGCGCGACCTGGGCTGCCAGCTGCTGCGGCCCGCCGGGCGGGGGCTGGAACTGACGGACGCCGGTGTGGTGGCCTTGCGGCAGGCAGAGCACATCTTCCAGCTCGGCGAGGCCTTGCCCGACATGGTGCGCAGTGCCGCCGAGATTCAGGCGGTGCGGCTGGTGGTGGGCATAGCCGACGGACTGCCCAAGCTGGAAGTGCAGCGCCTGCTGCAGCCGGTGCTGCAGGTGGAGCATCTGCGGCTGGTGTGCCATGAGGGCGAAATGGCCGATCTGCTGGCCGAGCTGGCGGTGCACAAGCTCGACGTGGTGCTGTCCGATCACCCTGCGCCGTTCAATGCGCGCCTGAAAGTGCACAACCATCCGCTGGGCACCTCACCTATGGGCTGGTATGGGACGCCGTACTGGTGGGAGCAGGCGGCCGAGGGGTTTCCGGACAGCCTCCAGCAGGTGCCGGTGCTGCTGCCCACCACGCATTCCATCGTGCGCAGCCATATCGACCAGTGGCTGGCGCAGAACAGCCTGCGCCCCCATGTGGTGGGCGAGTTCGAGGACAACGCGCTGCTGGAGGCCTTTGGCGGGACCGGACTGGGCGTATTTCCGGGCGCCGTGGCCGCGCAGGACGGGCTGCGCCAGCGCAGCCAGGTGCGGCTGATCGGTGCCTGCGAAGGGGTGCAGGAGCACTACTACGCCATCAGTACCGAGCGCAAGGTGGCGCATCCGCTGGTTCAGTTGCTGCTGCAGCAGCAGCAGGCGACAGGCTGATCCTCGCGGGCCGCAGATGCGGGATTCCCATCGTTGACCCTGCACGCCGGACATTGGATACTGGTCCGCAAGTGCCAGGCCCCCCAGAGGGGGTATGGCCACGGACCTCTTCCCCATGTGTCGCGCTGTTTATCGTCGGCTCCACGCATTCCGCATCCAAAAGATCATGGACCTATCGCAGCTTTTCGGCTCCAACGGTTTGCGCAGGCGTCGACTGGCCTGTGCGGTGGCGCTGCTCTGGCTGGGCGGGGCTGCGGGCGCCATGGCCGACGGGCCGGTGCGCATCCTCACGGAAGAATTCCCGCCCTACAACTACACCGCACAAGGCAAGATCACCGGGCTGGCGACCGAGGTGGTCGAGGCGGTGTTGAAAGAGCTGGGGCTGCAGGGGCACATTCAGTCCATGCCCTGGGCACGGGCCTACGAAACAGCGCGCAATACGCCCGGCGTGCTGATCTACAGCATTGGCCGCACCCCCGAGCGAGACAAGTATTTCAAATGGGTCGGCGTGATCGCCCCTACCGTGTACTACTTGTACGGCCAGCCTGGCAAGGCGTATCGGGTGGATTCACTGGAGGCGGCCAAGACGTACCAGATCGG
>JANJVG010000125.1 GCA_024710165.1 Burkholderiaceae bacterium | reverse complement strand
AGGAGGGCCTGGTGCGCGCTGCAGACCATGTACCCAACCGCGCCGCGCGCCAACCCATAGCCACGCCCGCGCTGCTGCAACTGGCCCAGCGCGCGCAGGCGCTGGAACGCCTGCTGGCCACCGAGGGCGAAATGCCCGGCCTGCTGGCCGGGCTGGAGGGCCGCTACCTGCCCGCAGCCTACGGCGGCGACCCCATCCGCAACCCCGACAGCCTGCCCACGGGCCGCAACCTCACCGGGCTGGACCCCAGCCGCCTGCCCACGCGCCAGGCCTATGCCGTGGCGCAGACGCTGTTCAACGATTGGTTCAAGGACTACCAGGCGCGCCACAGCGGCCAGGCGCCGCAGCGCATGGCGCTGTCGCTGTGGGCGGGCGAAACCCTGCGCCACCAGGGCATCATGGAAGCGCAGGCGCTGGTGGCCCTGGGCATGCGCCCGGTGTGGGACGACTCGGGCCGCCCGGTGCGCGTCGAGACCATTGGCGCAGAAGAGCTCAAGCGCCCGCGCGTCGATGTGCTCATGAGCATCACCGGCTCGTACCGTGACCAGTTCCCCGCGCTGATGGCGCTGCTGGACCGTGCGGTGGCCCAGGCCGCCACGGCAGAGCCCGGCAATGTGATCGCACGCAATACCGCGCAGATCGGCCAGGAGCTGCGCAAGCAGGGCGTGCCGCGCGCGCAGGCCGAGCAACTGGCGCGCGTGCGTGCATTCGGCAACGCGGTGGGCGACTACGGCACCGGCCTGTCGGACGCGGTGCAAAGCGATGGTCTGCAGACCAACGATGCGCGCCTGGGCCAGATGTTCTTGGAGCGCATGAGCCAGCCTTACCTGGATGGCGAGCCGGTGACAGGGGTTGCGGGCGGTGTGGCGGCCCAGGCATTGGGGGCGCATCTGCGCCGCACCGATGCAGCCATCCTCTCGCGCAGCTCCAACCTGTACGCCATGGTCAGTTCGGACGACCCGTTCCAGTACCTCGGAGGCTTGTCGGCCGCAGCCCGCGTGGCCGGCCGCCCGCAGGGGCTGGAGCTGCACGTGGCCCAGCTGCGGGACGTGAGCGAGCCCACCACCGAGACCGCGCAGCGCGCCATTGCGCTGGAGATGCAGTCGCGCTACCTGCACCCCGGCTGGCTGCAGGCCCAGAAGGCCGAGGGCTATGCGGGCACGCTGCAGGTGCTCAAGGCCGTGCAGTTCGCCTGGGGCTGGCAGGCCGTGGCGCCCGACACGGTGCGCAGCGACCACTGGCAAAGCTTTTACGACGTGCTGGTGCGCGACAAGCACCAGTTGGGCCTGCCCGAGTGGCTGAAAGAGCACCCACAGGCCTACGCCCAGTCGCTGGAGCGCCTGGTGCAGGCCCAGCGCCAGGGCTACTGGCAGGCCGATGCCGAGACACAACAGCAGCTGGCGCAGCTGTACCAGGCGTTGACGCGCGCCGCGCCGCTGGCGGCCGAGCTGCCCGGCGTGCGTCGGTGGGTGGCGCAGGCCGCGCAGGGGGCAGCCCCCGCGCCCACCGGTCTGGCCGTGGCGACGCCGCAGTCGCCCGCAGTTGCAGCGCCGCAGCCCGCGCCGCCACCCCAGGCCGCAGTGCAGCCCGCCGCACCCGCCGCGCCCACGCTGGGCGTGCTGCTGGAGCGCCAACCCGACCACGCCGCCCCGCCCACGCCCGTGCAGCGCATGGCCGACATCGTGGCCCTGCTGGTCATGGCCCTGGTGGTGCTGGCAGGGGCTGCCTGGCAGGCGCGCCGATCCTCTTCGCTTTCCGCACAGCCGCGCTTTGCCGGGCTGTAATACACCACCTCTTTGAGAGAACACACCATGCAGATCGAACCCCCCCCCACCGAAAAGCGCTACGACAAGGCCGAGGGCGAGCGCCGGGGCCTGGTCATCGTGAACACCGGCGACGGCAAGGGCAAGAGCACGGCCGCCTTCGGCCTGGCGCTGCGCGCGCATGGGCGCGGCAAGCCGGTCAAGGTGTACCAGTTCATGAAGGTGCCCAGCGCACGCTTTGGCGAGCACCGCATGTTCGAGCAGATCGGCCTGCCGATCGAGGGCCTGGGCGACGGCTTTTCGTGGAAGAGCAAGGACCTGGAGCACTCGGCCCAGCTTGCGCGCGACGGCTGGGCCAAGGCGCGTGCCGACATCCTCAGTGGCGAGCGCTTTCTGGTGGTGCTCGATGAAATCACCTACCCGTTGGTCTACGGCTGGTTGCCGCTGCAGGACGTGCTCGACACCCTGGCCGCGCGGCCCAAGGACGTGCATGTGTGCCTCACGGGCCGCCGCTGCCCTGAGGAGATCATTGCCATTGCCGATACGGTGACCGAAATGAAGCTCGTCAAGCACGCCTTCCAGGCCGGCATCCCGGCGCAGCGCGGCATTGAGGACTGAGTTCGCTCCCATGCATTGGCACTGGCTGCACCCGCTCGTCGCCTGCCCCGGGCAGGGTGCGGCCTTCCTCGCGCTGGCGGCTCTGGTGGCGCTGGCGGTAGACCGCCTGTGGGGCGAGCCGCCCGCGCGTTGGCACCCCGTGGTGTGGATGGGCCTCGTGCTGGGCGCCTGCGGCCGGCGCATCGCGCCGACAGAATCCACGGCCCGGGATTTGAAGAGTTTTTGGCTTGGAGCGCTTTGCTGGTGTGCGCTGGCAGCTATTGTTTTGGTAGTGGCTGCGCTGCTCCAGGCGGCGGTGCTGTATGTGTGGGGCGCGCCCACCGAGGTGTGCGAGGTGGTCGTCGATGTGCCGGGCATGGGCCTGGAAGGCGCATCGTCCGTGATGGGCGTGCTGCGCTTTCTGCTGGCCGCGCTGCTGCTGGGCCTGCTGCTCAAGCCGCTGTTCGCATTCCGGCTGCTGCTGCGCGAGGTGCGCGCGGTGGAAGACGCACTGGCCTGCTCGCTCGACGAAGGGCGTGCCCGCCTGGCCTGGCTGGTGAGCCGCGATGTGTCGCAGCTCAGCGCCGATGAGGTGCGCCAGAGCGCCATTGAGTCGTTGGCCGAAAACCTCAACGATTCGGTGGTGGCACCGCTGTTCTGGTTTGCCGTGGCCGGCGTGCCGGGCGCCGCGCTCTATCGCCTGGCCAACACTGCCGATGCCATGTGGGGCTACCGCGGCATGCGTGATGGCCGCTACTGGGAATGGGCAGGCAAGTGGGCGGCGTGGGCGGATGACGTGCTCTCGTGGCTGCCTGCGCGCCTCACTGCGCTGCTGCTGGCGCTGGCGGCGGGCAATGTGCGCTGGCGAGCGCTGGTGCGCGAGGCACGCCAGACCCCGTCGCCCAACAGCGGCTGGCCCATGGCGGCCATGGCGCTGGCGCTGGGTGTGCGGCTCACCAAACCGGGCGTGTACCAGTTGCATGCGCAGGGGCGGGCGCCCACGCCACGGGATGTGGGGTGGGCGCAAAAATTTGCATCCAAAGTGGCTTGGACTCTTTCTGGTATTGCGGCATCAGCTATTCTTATAGTAGCTATTCAAGGCGCCTGGAATGCTTGACACCGCAGCCATACCCAGCCACGGCGGCACCGACGGCCTGGGTGCCGCGCTGCACGACTTCTCGACCAACAGCAACGCCTGCGGTCCGTGCCCCATAGCCCTGGCCGCTGTGCAGCAGGCCGACGCCACGCGCTACCCCGACCCGGCCTACACCGCCTTGCGCGCGCAGTTGGCCGCCTTTCATGACGTGGCACCCCAGCGCATCGTGCTGGCGGGCAGCGCCAGCGAGTTCATCCACCGCATCACGGCACTGGCCGTGCGGCGCGGTGCTCGCGCAGTGGCGGTGCCCGCGCACGGCTATGGCGACTATGCCCAGGCCGCCTGCGCCTGGGGTCTGGTCGTGTGCCATGCGCCCGATGCCGGTGCCGCGCTGCACTGGGCCTGCGAGCCTTCCAGCCCGCTGGGCCGGAGTGATACGGCGCTGGCAGCCTGGCTGCTGGACGGCAGTGGGGCAAATGCCCTGCGCGTGCTCGACTGCGCCTACCACCCCTTGCGCCTCGAAGGCCATGCGCCGCCGCCGGGGCGCCTGGGCGGCGTCTGGCAATTGTGGACGCCCAACAAGGCCCTGGGCCTGACGGGCGTGCGCGCTGCCTACGCCATCGCGCCGCAGGGCAGCGAGGGCGACGTGGCTGCACTCGCCGCGCTGGCTCCGTCCTGGCCCGTGGGTGCGCATGGCGTGGTGCTGCTGCAGGCCTGGGTGCAGCCGCGCACCCAGCACTGGCTGGCAGAGTGCCTGCCCACGCTGCGCGACTGGAAGGCGCGCCAGGTGGCGCTGTGTGCCGCCATGGGCTGGCAGGTGCTGCCCGGCAGCCAGGCCAATTACTTTTGTGCACGGCCACCGGGGGGCGATCTGCCCGAGCTGCTGCGCTACCTGCGCGCACGCGGCATCAAGCTGCGCGACTGCGCCTCGTTCGGCCTTCCCGGCGTGGTGCGCCTGGGCGTGCTGGCCCCCGCGTCGCAGGACGCGCTGCGCCAGGCCTGGGCGCAGCAACAACCCAAGGAATTCGCATGACACAACCCCTTGTTCCGGGCCAACGGCCTGCCCGCTGCGTGATGGTGCTGGGCACCACCAGCGGCGCCGGCAAAAGCTGGCTCACCACCGCGCTGTGCCGTTACTACAGCAACCAGGGCCTGAAGGTGGCGCCGTTCAAGGCGCAAAACATGAGCAACAACGCGCGCGTGGTCGAGGGCATCGATGGCGCCTGGGGCGAGATCGGCTCGGCGCAATACTTCCAGGCCCTGGCCGCGCGCGCCGTGCCTGAAGTGCGCATGAACCCGCTCTTGCTCAAGCCCGAGGCCGACACGCACAGCCAGGTGGTGCTGCTGGGGCAGGTGAGCGAGCCGCTCACCGCGCTGCCCTGGCGCGGCCGCAGCGCCGTGGTGTGGCCGCAGATCGCCGCCGCGCTGGACGAACTGCGCGCCGAGAACGACGTGGTGGTGATCGAAGGCGCGGGCTCGCCCGCCGAGACCAACCTGCACGCCAGCGACATCGTGAACATGCGTGTGGCGCGCCACGCCGGTGCGCGCTGCCTGCTCGTCACCGACATTGACCGGGGCGGCGCCTTTGCCCACCTCTACGGCACCTGGGCGCTGTTGCCCGAGGACGAGCGCGCGCTCATCCACGGCTTTGTGCTCAACAAGTTCCGGGGCGATGTCAGCCTGCTCGCGCCCGCGCCGCAGCACCTGCAGGAGCGCACCGGCGTGCCCACCGTGGCCACCATCCCCATGCAGTGGCAGCACGGGCTGCCCGAGGAAGACGGTGTTTTTGACGACCGCACGCTGACGCCCGGCGTTGTGCACACCACCGTGGCCGTGGTGGCCTACCCGCGCATCAGCAACCTGGATGAATTCCAGCCGCTCAAGAACGTGCCCGGCGTGCGCTTGCAGTGGGTGCGCAGCCCGGCCGACGTGGCGGGCCTGCGGCCTGGCGACTGGATCGTGCTGCCGGGGTCGAAGGCTACCGCCGCCGACCTGGCCTGGCTGCGCGTGCAGGGGCTTGACGGTGCGATTGCTGCCCACGCAGGGCAGGGCGGCACCGTGCTGGGTGTGTGCGGCGGCCTGCAGATGCTGGGCGAGGCGCTGATCGACCCCGCAGGCATCGACGGCAACGGTCCCGGCCTGGGCCTGCTGCCGCTGGTCACCGTGTTCGAGCCCGCCAAGACCGTGCGGCGCACCAGCGCAGCCTTCGGGCCGCTCACGGGCGCCTGGGCGCCGCTCTCGGGCGTGCGCGCCCAGGGCTATGAAATCCACCACGGCCAGACCGCCCAGCACCCTGCCATGGCCGCCAAGGGCGACGTGGCGCGCGAAGTCATGCCCGGCATCGCCTGGCAGAACCCGGCGGGCAACGTGCTTGGTGTGTATCTGCACGGTTTGTTCGAGGATGCCGCTGTGCTGCACGCCCTGTTTGGTGCCCAGGCGCCCACGCTCGATGCCGTGTTCGACGGCTTGGCCGCCACCCTCGACGACACCTTCGACCCCGGCGTGCTTCGCTCACTGATTGACTGACTTTTCCCTCTTCCCACCGTCCCGGAATCCGACCCATGCAAACCCTGGCCCACTTCACGGCCCCCGCCATAGCCGACCTCACCGACACCGCCCTCACGGCTCGCCTGCAGCACTTGATCGACCACAAGACCAAGCCGCTGGGCGCGCTCGGCCAGCTCGAAAACCTCGCGCTGCGCATTGGCCAGATCCTGGGTACCGCATCGCCCCGGCTGGAGCAGCCCCAAATGGTCGTCTTCGCGGGCGATCATGGCCTGGCCGCGCGCGGCGTGTCGGCCTACCCGAGCGATGTGACCTGGCAGATGGTAGAAAACTTCCTCGCCGGTGGCGCTGCCGTCAGCGTGCTGGCGCGCCAGCACGGGCTGGCGCTCATCGTGGTGGACTGCGGCGTGGCGCGCGACATCGCCCCGCGCGAAGCTGCCCCCGGCCAGCCGCGCCTGCTGCTGCGCAAGGTGGCCCCCGGTACGCAGGACGCCAGCAGCGACCCCGCGATGAGTGCCGAACAATGCGCCCAGGCCCTGGAAAACGGCAGGGCGCTGGTGCGCGAACTGCCCGGCAACGCCCTGCTGCTGGGCGAGATGGGCATTGGCAATACCTCGGTGGCGTCGCTCCTGCTGGCGCGGCTGTGCGGCATTTCGCTGGATGACTGCATCGGCGCAGGCACCGGGCTGGACGCTGCAGGCATCGCCCGCAAACGCGCCGTGCTGGCGCAGGCGCTGCAGGCCAATGCCCATGCCGTGGAGCCCCTCGCCGCCCTGGCCGCGCTGGGCGGCTTCGAGGTGGCCACCATGACCGGCGCCGTGCTCCAGGCCGCCGCCGAGCGCCGCGTCATCGTCGTCGATGGCTTCATCACCAGCGCCGCCGTGCTGGTGGCCGCACGTCTTCAACCTGCCGTGCTGCAGCGCTGCATCTTCGCCCACAGCTCGGGCGAACCCGGCCATGCACTCATGCTGGCCCAACTGCAGGCCCGGCCGCTGCTGGACCTGCGCCTGCGCCTGGGCGAAGGCTCGGGCGCCGCGCTGGCCTGGCCGCTGCTGCAGTCGGCCTGCGCCATCCTGCACGAGATGGCGAGCTTTGAGGCAGCGGGCGTCTCGGAACGCCCTGGGGCGTGATGGGTTGCGCGGCAGTCGCTCCGCGTGCTGCCTCGGGACGGTGGAAATGGAACCTGATAACGCTATTGAATCAATAGTTTTTCGCGCTTATGGGTTAAGCGTTTCAGGCTGATTTGGCTGTTTTTCCGCGGAGCGGATGCGATGGTGGCCGCTGCGAAATGGCGTGATCTGTGGAGCGGCCTTCGGCCAGAAACTGCATTCAATTCAGTTGTGTTGGCGCCGATTCAAAATTGAGCCACCGTGCCGATTGAATTTTGAGCCAGGGCTAATGGCCAACCTGTGAAGGTCGGCTGTGGATAAGTGTAGTGCCTTGGGTCGGTTTTGGTCTCCTTGGTGATCGAGCTCGGTGGT
>JANJVG010000122.1 GCA_024710165.1 Burkholderiaceae bacterium | reverse complement strand
GGCACATGCGCCATCAGGAACTCCATCTGGTCGGCCAGGATGCGGCGGTTGCGCAGGATGAAGTCTTCCCACAGGCTGGGCACATAGGGGGTATAGAGTAGGGGCATGTGGGCCTGTTCGGGCGTGCGCGGGCCCTTGCGGTGGTTGCAGGGGCGGCAGGCGGTCACCACGTTCATCCAGTGGTCCTGGCCCTTTTTCGCGAATGGCACGATGTGCTCGCGCGTGAGGTTTTCTTCGTGAAAGCGGACACCACAGTAGGCGCAGACGTTGCGGTCGCGGGCGAACAGCTTGGCATTGGTCAGGCCGGGCTTGAGGTCGAAAGGGTTGATGGCCGGAACACCCTTGGTGCCGATGATGCTGTTGACCGCGATCACCGACTGCCTCCCTGTCAGCGCATTGTGGCCGCCATGAAAGACGGCGATTTCGCCACCGGACTCCCAGCGCACCTCGCCCGCGGCGTAGTGGATCACCGCCTGTTCCAGCGAGATCCACGACTGGGGCAAACCCTGGGCAGAGAGTTTCAAGACCTTCACGACACGCCTCCTCGAACAACAAAGCCAGCAAGGAACGGATGCAGATACCTGATGCCGGGCCTGCCCACGGTGCGGGCAGGAGCGGCTGCGTCACAATATACGCTTATTTCAAGACAAATCGGTGTCCTGCGCTTGGTGGCCTTGCGCAAGGTGCTATTAAAAAGATAACGCTCCATGAAGATCTTTCGCGGTTTTCGGCATCCTGGAATTGCCCCGGCCTGCGCCGTGACGATCGGCAATTTCGACGGCGTGCACCGGGGCCACCAGGCCATGCTGGCGCTGCTGGGTGGCGAGGCGGCCCAGCGCGGCGTGCCCAGCTGCGCGCTCACCTTCGAGCCGCACCCGCGCGACTACTTCGCTGGCGCGCTGAACAAGCCCGAACTGGCCCCGGCCCGCATCGGCACGCTGCGCGACAAGCTCTCGGAACTGGCGCGCTACGGCGTGCAGCAGGCCGTGGTGCTGCCCTTTGATGCCCGGCTGGCCTCGCATTCACCGCAGGAGTTCATCGACGAAGTGCTGGTGCACGGCCTGGGCGCCCGCTACGTGCTGGTGGGCGACGATTTCCGCTTCGGCAAGCAGCGCGCGGGCGACTATCAAATGCTCGACGCCGCCGGTCAGGCCCAGGGCTTCGACGTGGCGCGCATGATGAGCTACGAGGTGCACGGCCTGCGCGTCTCCAGCTCCGAGGTGCGCGCGGCCCTGGGTGCGGGCCGCATGCAGGACGCGGCGCAGCTGCTCGGCCGCCCCTACGCCATCTCGGGCCATGTGGTGCACGGGCGCAAGCTCGGGCGCCACCTGGGCGCCAGCACCGGGCAGGCGGGCGACGGTTTCCGCACCCTGAACCTGCGCTTCGCGCACTGGAAGCCCGCCGCCAGCGGCATCTTCGCCGTGCAAGTGCACGGCCTGTCGGAACACCCCCTGCCCGGCGTGGCCAACCTGGGCATCCGCCCCTCACTGGACCCGAACGACGTCAACGGCGGACGCGTGTTGCTCGAAACCCATTGCCTGGAGTGGCCAGAGCACCTGGGCGCCGAGGGGGCCTACGGTAAAATCATCCGCGTGGAACTGCTGCACAAACTGCACGACGAACTCCGGTACGACAGCCTCGATGCCCTCACCCAAGGCATCGCGAAGGACTGTGCCGACGCGCGCGCCTGGTTTGCCGCCCACGCCGAAACCCGCCGCCAGACCACGCGCGACCGAATTTGACGGGGGCAGCCTTCGCCCCTCCCTGCTCGCTTGTAGCCTCGGGCACAGTGCCTGAGCGTCCCCATTTTTGAAGGTTTCCCCATGTCTGAATCGACGCCCAAGAACGCCCCGGCGAGCGCCTACCGCGCCACGCTGAACATGCCCGACACCCCCTTCCCCATGCGCGGCGACCTGCCCAAGCGCGAGCCCGGCTGGGTCAAGGAATGGGACGAAAAAGGCATCTACAAGAAGCTGCGCGACGCGCGCTGCGGTGCCCCCAAGTTCATCCTGCACGACGGCCCGCCCTACGCCAACGGCCAGATCCACATCGGCCACGCGGTGAACAAGATCCTCAAGGACATGATCACCAAGGCGCGCCAGCTCGAAGGCTTTGACGCGCTCTACGTGCCCGGCTGGGACTGCCACGGCCTGCCGATCGAGAACGCCATTGAAAAGCTGCACGGCCGCAACCTGCCGCGCGACGAGATGCAGGCCAAGGGCCGGGCCTTCGCCACCGAGCAGATCGCCCAGCAGATGGAGGATTTCAAGCGCCTGGGCGTGCTCGGCGAATGGGACAACCCCTACAAGACCATGAACTACGCCAGCGAGGCGGGCGAGCTGCGCGCCTTGAAGCGTGTGATGGAGCGCGGCTACGTGTACCGCGGCCTCAAGCCCGTGTACTGGTGCTTTGACTGCGGATCCTCGCTGGCCGAGTTCGAGATCGAATACCAGGACAAGAAGAGCCAGACGCTGGACGTGGCCTTCAAGGCCCACGACCCGGCCCAGCTCGCGGCCGCCTTCGGCCTGGCGCGGCTGGAGAAGGACGCCTTCGCCGTCATCTGGACCACCACCGCCTGGACCATCCCCGCCAACCAGGCGCTCAACCTCAACCCCGAGCTGCCCTACGCGCTGGTGGACACCGAGCGCGGCCTGTTCGTCATGGCCGCCACGCTGGTCGATGACTGCATGGTGCGCTGGGGCCTGACGGGCCAGATCCTGGCCGTGGCCCAGGGCGAGAAGCTCGCGGGCATCGAGTTCGAGCACCCGCTGCATGATGTGCACGAGGGCTACCGCCGCCTCTCGCCCGTGTACCTGGCCGACTACGCCACGGCCAGCGACGGCACGGGTATCGTGCACTCGTCGCCCGCCTACGGCGTGGAAGACTTCAACTCCTGCGTGGCGCACGGCCTGAAGTACGACGACATCCTCAACCCCGTGCTGGGCAACGGCCGCTACGACGACGTGCTGGCCCTGTTCGGCGGCATGAACATCTGGAAGGCCTGCCCCGTCATCATCGAGACGCTGCAGGCCGCTGGCCGCCTGATGGGCACCACCACCATCACGCACAGCTACCCGCACTGCTGGCGCCACAAGACGCCCGTGATCTACCGCGCCGCAGCGCAGTGGTTCGTGCGCATGGACGAGGGCGAGGGCGTGTTCACCAAAGACAAGGCCCCCGGCACGCTGCGCCAGACCGCCCTGGCCGCCATCGAGCAGACGAGCTTCTACCCCGAGAACGGCAAGGCGCGCCTGCGCGACATGATCGCCGGCCGGCCCGACTGGTGCATCTCGCGCCAGCGCAGCTGGGGCGTGCCCCTGCCCTTCTTCCTGCACAAGGATTCGGGCGAGCTGCACCCGCGCACCATGGACATCATCGACCAGGCCGCGGCCATCGTCGAACAGGGCGGCATCGAGGCCTGGAGCCGCGTGACGCCCGAAGAGATCCTGGGCGCGCAGGACGCCGAGCACTACACCAAGAGCACCGACATCCTGGAGGTGTGGTTCGACTCGGGCTCCACCTTCTGGCACGTGATGCGCGGCACCCACCCCACCATGCACCATGACGAGGGTCCCGAGGCCGACCTGTACCTCGAAGGCCACGACCAGCACCGGGGCTGGTTCCACAGCTCGCTGCTGCTGGCCAGCGCCATCTTCGGCCGCGCGCCCTACCGCGGCCTGCTCACGCACGGCTTCACGGTGGACGGCCAGGGCAAGAAAATGAGCAAGTCGGTGGGCAACACCGTCTCGCCGCAGGAGGTGAGCAACAAGATGGGCGCCGAGATCATCCGCCTGTGGTGTGCCTCCACCGACTACTCGGGCGACCTGGCCATCGACGACAAGATCCTGGCGCGCGTGGTGGACGCCTACCGCCGCATCCGCAACACGCTGCGCTTCCTGCTGGCCAACGTGAGCGATTTCGACCAGGCCCGGGACGCCGTGCCCTTCGACCAGATGCTGGAGATCGACCGCTACGCGCTCACGCGCGCCGCGCAGTTCCAGCAAGAGGTGCTGGCGCACTATCGTGGCTACGAATTCCACCCCGTGGTCGCCAAGCTGCAGCTCTACTGCTCGGAAGACCTGGGCGGCTTCTACCTCGACGTGCTCAAGGACCGCCTCTACACCACCGCCCCCAAGAGCCTGGCACGCCGCAGCGCCCAGACCGCCCTGCACCAGATCACGCACGCCATGCTGCGCTGGATGGCGCCCTTCCTCTCGTTCACGGCCGAGGAGGCCTGGAAGGTGTTCGGCAGTTCCGAATCCATCTTCCTTGAAACCTACCAGACCCTGCCCTCGGGCGACGAGGGCCTGGCCGCCAAGTGGGAGCGCCTGCGTGCCATCCGCGACCTGGTGAACAAGGAAATCGAAGGCGTGCGCGCTGCGGGCCAGGTGGGTGCATCGCTGCAGGCCTGCGTGGAGTTGACAGCCCCGCCCGAAGACCATGCGCTGCTTGCCAGCCTGGGCGAGGACCTGAAGTTCGTGTTCATCACATCTACTATCAAATTGATAGCTGGTAGCGCAATGAATATCAGCGTTACAGCCAGTTCTGACCAAAAATGCGAGCGCTGCTGGCATTACCGTGCCGACGTGGGCCAGGACGCCGCCCACCCCACGCTGTGCGGCCGCTGCACCAGCAACCTGTACGGCGCCGGTGAACACCGGACCTGCGCCTGAGCATGGCGCGCGCTGCTTCGGGCGCCCGCGCCAGCCTGTGGCCCTGGCTGGCATGGGCGCTGCTCATCCTGATCGCTGACCAGTTCACCAAGACGCTGATTCTGGGCTACTACCAACTGGGTGACAGCACCTATGTCACCAGCTTCTTCAACATCGTGCGCGCGCACAACACGGGCGCGGCCTTTTCCTTTCTGGCCAATGCCGGTGGATGGCAGCGCTGGTTCTTCACTGGGATTGGCGTGGCAGCGACGCTGTTCATCGTGTGGCAGTTGCGCCAGCACCCGGACCAAAAGCTGTTCGCCTTCTCGCTCGCCAGCATCCTGGGCGGCGCGGTGGGCAACGTGGTGGACCGGCTACTCCACGGCTACGTGGTCGATTTCCTCGACTTCCACTGGAGCTTTCTGTCGGGCATGTTCCACGGCGGGCATTTCCCGGCTTTCAACATTGCCGATGCTGGGATCAGCGTGGGCGCGGCCTGCCTGATCCTGGACGAACTGCTGCGGGTAAGAAAGACGTAACAACCCCCTGTGGCGCTGCGCGCCTTCCCCCTTCTCTCGGCTATCGCCGGGAAGGGGGACGCCACCAGCGCGGCGGGGCGGCCCTTGCGCGGTGGCTGCTGGCCTGCGCCGCGCCTGTTTACACGCTCTAAATAGCGTTCAAGGGCCAGCGTGGCTTGACATCGAACGCGTAGTCAAAGATCGCCTGCTGTTGCCCCGCCTGCAGGCGCATGGCCGCAGCCAGGGCGATCATGGCGCCGTTGTCGGTGCACAGGTGCAGTTCGGGGTAGTGCACACGCACGCGGCGCTTGGCGCAGGCGGCGTCGAGCTGCTCGCGCAGCAGTCGGTTGGCGCCCACGCCCCCGGCCACGACGATGCGCTGGAGCCCCGTCTCCTTCAGCGCGGTCAGCGATTTTTTCACCAGCACCTCGACGATGGCCGCCTGCGTGCTCGCGGCCAGGTCTGCCTTGCGCGCCTCCAGGTCGCCCCCCAGCTTGCGTGCCTGGGTGAGCACCGCCGTCTTCAGCCCGGCAAATGAAAAATCGAGGTTGCCGCTGTGCAGCAACGGCCGTGGCAATTTGAACGCCGCCGGGTCACCCTGCAGCGCCAGACGCGAAAGCGCCGGGCCGCCAGGGTAGCCCAGGTCCATGAGCTTGGCTGATTTGTCGAAGGCCTCGCCCGCCGCATCGTCAATGGTCTCGCCCAGCAGCTCGTAGCGGCCCACGCCGTCCACGCGCATGAGCTGCGTGTGGCCGCCCGACACCAGCAGCGCCACAAACGGGAACTCTGGCGGATCGGCACTCAGGAAGGGCGAGAGCAAATGCCCCTCCAGGTGATGCACGCCCAGCACGGGTTTGCCCAGCGCCGCGCCCAGGGCGCATGCCACGCCCGCTCCCACCAGCAACGCCCCGGCCAGGCCGGGGCCACGGGTGTAGGCCACCACATCCACCTCGGCCAGGCTACGCCCGGCTTCGTTCAACACACCCGTGGTGAGCGGCAGCACGCGCCGGATGTGGTCGCGGCTGGCCAGCTCGGGCACCACGCCGCCGTAAGCCTGGTGCATCTCGATCTGGCTGTGCAGGGCGTGCGCCAGCAAGGCGGGCACGTTGTTGCCCTGCGACTGCACCAGCGCCACGCCGGTTTCGTCGCACGAAGATTCGATGCCCAGCACCAGCAAGGTTTTGTCTACGTTCATGGTGGGCGCAAGTGTAGGGCTTGCGCACGGTGCCTTTTGCAGTGCGGTTTCAGTGTTGCGCAAGTGCCTTGAGGGCTGATCCCTGATGCGAAGCCTGCCCCTGGGCACGCACGCTCGCGCCCGCCCACGAACCCGCGCCTTGCTGCAACTTGAACGACGCAGCCAGGCTGGCCAGCTGGCGCGCCTGCTCCTGCAGCGCGCTGGACGCCGCCGAGGTCTCCTCGACCAGCGCAGCGTTTTGCTGGGTCACGCCATCCAGGTGTGCCACAGCCTGGTTGATCTGCCCCAGGCCCATCGACTGCTCACGGCTGGCGGAGGCGATTTCGTCCACGATGTCGGCCACGCGCTGGATACCGCTCACGATCTCCTGCATGGTGGAGCCGGCCTGGGCCACCTGCTCACTGCCCACTTCCACCTTGGCCACCGAGTCGGAGATCAGCGCTTTGACTTCCTTGGCTGCCTCGGCGCTGCGTCCGGCCAAGGACCGCACCTCGCTGGCCACCACCGCAAAGCCCCTCCCCTGCTCGCCCGCGCGGGCCGCCTCCACGGCGGCATTGAGTGCCAGGATGTTGGTCCGGAAGGCGATGCCGTCGATCACGCCAATGATGTCGACGATCTTGCGCGATGAGGTGTTGATGGCCTCCATGGTGTCCACCACCTGCGCCACCACGGTGCCGCCACGCTGCGCCACACCCGTCGCCGAAGCGGCCAGCTTGCTGGCCTGCGCGGCACTGTCTGCGTTCTGCTGCACAGTGCCCGAGAGCTCTTCGGTGGCCGAGGCCGTCTGCTCCAGCGCGCTGGCCTGCTGCTCGGTGCGCGAAGACAGGTCCAGCGTCCCCGCAGCCACCTGCGTGGAGGCACCAGCAATGGTATCGGCCCCGCCGAGCACCTGCCCGATCACATGGTGCAGATTGCTGCGCATGGTTTCCATCTGCGAAAGCATGACACCGATCTCATCCCGCCCCTCGGATTCAATGCGCTGCGTGAGGTCGCTGGAGGCAATGGCCGCAGCCGCTGCGTTGGCCGTGCGAAAGCCCTTGACCATGCGCGCCAGCAGCGCAAGTGCCAGCATCGAGGCGGGCAAGCCCAGCACCAGGATAGAGAGCACAAAGACCACCATGCCGATCTCGTAGCGCTGCTGGGCCGCCTTGAAGGCTTCGTCGGCACGCTGGACCTGGTAATCGCGGAACGCCCCCATCGACTTGACCACGGCCTCGCCCTCGGTACGACCCGCCTCCAGGAAGCCGGCCATGATCTCGGGGCTGAAATCTCCCTTCGCGATCGCAGCAGTCACCACGTCCAGCTTGACACGCCAGGCCTTGCGGTGGGTTTGCGTTGCCTCCAGCAGCTTCTGCTCCTCGGGGTCGGTAACGCCCTGCTCCATCGATTTCTGAATCTCGTTGGCCTTGGCCCGGTTCGCGGCGATGGCCTCGAGGTGCATGTTGGTGGGGTGGTTGTGGATGCTGATCAGCGCACCGTCGGGCGCATGTTGGAACGCCAGCAACACCTGCAGACGGTTTTGCACGGTCAGATCAATCGATTGGTCTGCCAGCAGAGCACGGTGCATGGCTTCAGCATGCACCGTCTTGAGGCTGTCACGGGCCGAGGACAAGCCCCAGAAACTCACTCCGATGATCGCCACCAGCGACAACCAGAACGCACAAAGCACGATGACATAACGCTGGGTGATCCGCAGATTGTTCAGCATGAACGCTTTCAAGGGGAGTTACAAAAAGACAATGATAACGTCCGGGTTCCCCCCGGATACACACAACAGAGCAGCCCGGTCGGACTATCCATTCAGGCGTCTCGCCGTGTTCTGCAAGTGCGGTGGCGAGGCCCTCTTGCCCCTGCGGACGAGCGTTTGGCTGCGGCGAAGACCAGCGAGCACTCCCGGGTTGCATCGCAAGCACCCGGGCCACGCCGAAGATGTGTCTGCCTTCTGTCGCGGACCAGGGCTGCGCGCGGCGCGACGCACGCAGCCGCCATGGGACAATCGCCCCCCATGACTCCGGAACAGTACGTCCAGCAAAAGGCTGCCGCCTCGGGCAGCAGCTTCTATTACGCCTTTCTGTTCCTTCCCCGCCCCCGGCGCGCGGCCATCACGGCTTTTTATGGTTTCTGCCGCGAGGTGGACGACGTGGTCGATGA
>JANJVG010000077.1 GCA_024710165.1 Burkholderiaceae bacterium | reverse complement strand
GGTGGCGGCCCCACAGTGCCACGGCCATGTCCGCCATGCCCATGGGGGCACCGGGGTGGCCGGAATTGGCTTGTTGAACGGCATCCATTGCGAGTGCGCGGATCGCATTCGCCATCTGTTGAGAATTGGCCATGTGGGGCGTTTCCGGTCAGGGAGAGGAGGGGAAACCCGTGATTTTAGCGGCCTGCCCCAATGGGCGCTGCCCGCGCGTGCGCCGGCATGCACTACAGTGCCGCCATGCAAGGCATCGCCCCCCCTTCCCCCGCACCACAACAGCCCCCCGCCCTGCTGCTGGCCGCAGGCCGGGGCGAGCGCATGCGCCCGCTGACCGACGCCACCCCCAAGCCGCTGCTGCCGGTGCGCGGCCTGCCGCTGCTGCAATGGCATTTGCAGGCCCTGCAGGCGGCCGGGGTACGGAGTGCGGTGGTCAACACGGCCTGGCTGGGCGAGCAGATCCGCTCACGTTTTTCAGACCATTTTGGCCTGCAGCCCGCTCTGGACAAGCGCGAGATGCTATTGATTCAATACTCCGAAGAAGGCGTTGACTTTGGTGGCGCACTGGAGACCGCCGGCGGCATCGCACGCGCGCTGCCGCTGCTGGGCGAGGTGTTCTGGCTGGCCGCGGGCGACGTGTTCGTCCCGGATTTCCGCTTTGACGCGGCGGCCGCCGAGGCGTTTGCGGCCAGCTCCATGCTGGCCCACCTGTGGCTGGTGCCCAACCCGGCGCACCACCCGCATGGCGACTTCGGCCTTTCGCCCGAAGGGCTGGCGCTGAACCTGCCGCCCGACTCCCCCCAGCCGCGCTACACCTACAGCACCATCGCGCTGCTGCGTGCCGAGCTGTTTGCACCGCCGTGGTGCGATATTCCCCCCGGCAACCCGCAGGGGCTTGCCGCCCCGCTGGCGCCCCTGCTGCGCCGGGCCATGGACAATGGCCGG
Source organism: Burkholderiaceae bacterium (assembly GCA_024710165.1). Classification (GTDB taxonomy): domain Bacteria; phylum Pseudomonadota; class Gammaproteobacteria; order Burkholderiales; family Burkholderiaceae_C; genus Simplicispira. The sequence continues at coordinate 17,824 of JANJVG010000077.1, read as the reverse complement.
GTCAGCGCCTCGCTTTACACCGGCCCGTGGGTCGATGTGGGCACGCCCGAGCGCCTGGCCCAACTCAACGCAAGTACCCCTTCGCCATGACCCTGACCGTGCCGAATTCCGTCTATGCCGAGCGCCGCGCGCGCCTGGCCGCGCAACTGGGCGATGGTGGCATCGCCATCGTGCCCACGGCGCCCGAGCGCATGCGCAACCGTGACAGCGACTACGCCTACCGCCACGACAGCTACTTTTATTACCTGACCGGCTTTGCCGAACCCAACGCCTGGCTGGTGCTCACGGCCGAGGGCCACAGCACGCTGCTGTGCAACCCCAAAGACGCGGAGCGCGAGATCTGGGACGGCTACCGCCTCGGGCCCGAAGCCGCCGTGGATGCGCTGGGCATCGATGAGGCCTACACCGCCGCCGAACTGGACCAACGGCTGCCGCGCCTGCTGGAGAACCGCAGCTGCGTCTGGTACCCGTTTGCCACGCACGCTGGTCTGGCCGCCCGCGTGGACGGCTGGCTCACCCCGGTACGGGCGCGCGCACGCTACGGCGCGCTGTGCCCGGCACGCCAGGCCGACCTGTGCCTGCTGCTCGACGAGATGCGCCTGGTCAAGGACGCGCACGAACTGGCGCTGATGCGCCACGCCGCCCAGATCAGCGCACGCGCCCACATTCGGGCCATGCAGCGCTGCGCGCGCATGCTGCGTGCAGGCCAGGAAGTGCGCGAGTACCACCTCGACGCCGAACTGCTGCACGCCTTCCGCGAGCACGGCTCCCAGGCACCGGCCTACGGCTCCATCGTGGCGGCCGGCGCCAACGCCTGTGTGCTGCACTACCGTGCCGACAAGGCCCCGGTGCGCCAGGGCGATCTGGTGCTGATCGACGCCGGCTGCGAATACGACGGCTACGCCAGCGACATCACGCGCACCTTCCCGGCGAACGGGCGCTTTACCGGGCCGCAGCGCGCCCTGTACGACCTGGTGCTGGCCAGCCAGGAGGCTGCCTTGGCCGCCACCCGGGCGGGTGCGCGCTTCACCGACCCGCACGACGCCACCGTGGCCGTGCTGGCGCAGGGCCTGCTCGATCTGGGCCTGCTGAACACGAACCAGCACGGCAGCGTGCAGGACGTCATTGAAAAGCGCGCCTACTTTCCGTTCTACATGCACCGCACCGGCCATTGGCTAGGCATGGACGTGCACGACTGCGGCAGCTACGTGGAACCGTCTGAAGTGGGCACGGTGAGCGAGCGCAAGGATCCGCTGTCGGGCGAGACCATCCAGGACCGCCCCAGCCGCATCCTGCGCCCCGGCATGGTGCTGACCATCGAGCCCGGCCTGTACGTGCGCCCCGCGCCGGGCGTGCCCGAGGTCTTCCACGGCCTGGGCATCCGCATCGAGGACGACGCCGTGGTGCACCCGGGCAGCTGCGAGCTGATCACACGCGGCGTACCGGTGCAGCCCGACGAGATCGAAGCGCTGATGCGCGACTGACCAGCGCGTCAGCGCCTGACGCCCGCGGGTGCCGGCGTGGGGCCATCAGCCTGGCAGCGGTTTCCGGGATCAGGGGCCGTACACGCGGCGGGCGTCGTCCAGGCACCGGACCCGCAGGTCTGAGGCCTGCGTCTCGCAGCGCGCCTTGGCGGCATCGAAATCGGCCTTGCGGCGCCGGGCGCCGGCCTGCTGGCGGGCCTCGGCCACCGCTGCAGCCTTGGCCGCCGGCGTATCACCCGGGCGCGCCTCGATCCGGGCCACCTTGGCATCCTCCACGGCGCGCACATGAACCCCCTTGGCGTCCTTCTGGCACACCGTGCGTGCCTTGCCGGCCAGATCGTCGCATTGTTCCCGGGCCACCTCATAGGCTGCGTCGGCCCGCACCACGCGGGCCTGGTACAGCGCCTGTTCACTGGGGCGGTAGCGCGCCTCGAGTTCGGCCCGGGCAGTTTTTTCGTCGCCACGGGCCTCCTTGAGGCAGACATCCCTGGCGTTGGCCGTGAGGTGGGCGCAGTGGGCCAGCCGGGTCTGCAGTTCGGCCCGGATACGATCGCGGGCCGTGCGGTACCCGCTGCGGTCCATGGCTATTGCGGTGGTCGCTGCCAGGCTGGCAACCACCAGGGCCATCAGCGTGCGTGCCCCTGTCATGTGTGTACGCTCCGGTCGATGCGAAAGGGCGCAGCGCTGGCTGCACCAGGTCAGTAGCCGGCCTGCTCCAGCCATTGCGCCACCTCGTGTGCCACCTGTCCGGCGGCCTGGGCAATGGCGCGGGTGCCTCCGGCGGCGTCCTGGCTGACGGCGGGCTGCAGGGCAATGAACAGGCGCTGCGCAAGCAGGTTCTCGCCCTGCGCCGAGGGCCGCGTGAGGGTGGCACGCAAGCGTACCAGGCCAGCGCTCTGCGTCGGGCTGGTGAAGACCTGGCTGAACTCCTCCAGTTCCACCCGCAGCACTGCCGGCGGCTGCCCATCGACGCGGGCTGAGGCCATGGAGCCGCTGGCGCCCAGGATGACCCGGCGCTGGCCCAGTCGGGCCTGCAGGACTTCGCGCAGGAGCTGTGGTGGCGGCTCACTCCAGCGCGCGGCCTGGTAGGGGCGCAGCTGCCGGTCATCAGCATAGGCCAGGCGGTAGTAGACGGCCGTGGCCGCCTCGGGCACGCCAGCCTGGTCTGCCGTGGCCAACGCCAGCGCGGGCAGGGGTGTTGGCACTGCGGGTGCGGCAAGCACCTGCTGGCCAGGGCCGAAGTCGTACAACACCGGTCGCACGGGGGGCTCGGGCAAGGCCGAGCACCCCACCATAAATATCAAGCCAAAAATGCCTCCAGCCCTTTTGTATAAAGCGCTAGCAGCTATATTATAAATAGCATTCATGGTGCATCTCCTGCGGGCTGCGGAGGGGTAAAACCGGGCTCCCCGGGGCCAGGCAGGCCGCGCCCGGAACCATACAGAAAGCCCTGCGGGTTGTCGCTCACGCTGGTCGCGGCGCGCCCGGTCAGGCGGGCCGCGCGTGCGGTCTCGTCGGCGGCTCGCTCCATGCGCGGCAGGGTGCTGGTGGCAAAACGGTCCACCGCCAGGGACAGGGTCTGTGCGCTGCGGGTCGCCTGCTCCAGGGCGCCGCCCGGGGCATTGAGGCGCTGGGCCGTCTGGCCAAAACCAGCCGCCGTAGCCGCGACCTGATCGCCAGCCTGCTGCAGCGACTGCAGGGCCTGGCGCGCATCCTGGGCCAGCGGCGGCAGCGCCGCCAGGGCCGGGTCCAGGCGCTGCTGCACGGTGGCGTCCAGCCGCCGGCTCAGGGCGTTGACGCCGCCCGCCGCCTGGCCGATGTGCACCACCGCCTCGCGCAGCAGGCGCTGGTTGTCTTCGGACAGCAACTGGTTGACGCGCCGGGTGGCTTCCTCGACCTGGCTGAGGATGGCAGGCCCCTGCTCGGACAGCTGGCTGAACGGCGAAGTGCGCAGCGGCAGGCGCGGCAGGCCGCTCGGGCCGGGCGGCAGGGACGGGTAGCTCTGGCCGGCATCGTCGAGCAGCACGTAGGCCAGACCGGTCACACCCTGGTAACCGAGCACGGCGAAGGTGGTGGGGGAAAGGGGCGCGTCCACGCTCACGGCGATGCGGATCAGCACGTTACCGTTGGTCTGGGTGTCGAAGCCGATGTGCGTGACCTTGCCCACCGACACGCCCTTGTAGCGCACGGCCGCCTGGGGCTGCAGGCCGGCAACGCCCTCGCGGCTGGAGAGCTCATAGGTGCGGTAATTGCCCCGGTCGCGCGTCAGCCAGACGCCCAGACCGATGACCAGCGCGGTGACGACCAGCACGAAAATGCCGGCAGCAAAGGCATGTGATTTGTTTTCCATCAGGGTTCCTTGGCGGCGGTGGGCAGGTCGGCCATGGCACGGCGGCCACGCTCCCCCTGGAAGAAATCGTGCACGAAGGGGTGATCAAACTGCGCCACCTTGTAGGGCACGTCGGTGACGATGACCTTCTTGTCGGCCAGCACCGCCACCCGCGTGGCCAGGGCGAACAGGGTGTCGAGGTCGTGCGTGACCATCACCATGGTCAGGCCCAGCGCGGCATGCAGCTCGCGCACCAGGGCGCAGAAGTCGTCAGCGCCGTTGGGGTCCAGGCCGGCGGTGGGTTCATCGAGCAGCAGCAGCGGCGGGTCCATGATGAGCGCGCGCGCCAGCGCCACGCGCTTGATCATGCCGCCCGACAGGTCGGCCGGCATGCGGGTGGCGTGCTCGGGCTTGAGGCCCACCATCTGCAGCTTGACCATGGCGGCGTCGCGCACCAGATCGGGCGGCAGCGTGCCCTGCTCGTTGAGCGCGAAGGCAATGTTGTCGAGCACGTTGAAGGCCGAGAACAGCGCGCCGTGCTGGAACAGCATGCCCACGCGGCTGGCCGCGCCCTCGCCGCCCATCAGCTCGGCCGAACGGCCCAGCACCGTGACGCTGCCACGCGCCGGGTGCATCAGGCCCAGCATCTGGCGCAGCAGCACCGTCTTGCCCGTGCCCGAGCCGCCCACGAGCGCGAGCATCTCGCCCTGGTGCACCGTGAGATCCAGGTCCTGGTGCACGGCGAAGGCCTCACTGCCCTTGCCGAAGACCGACCACAGGCCCTTGATGCGGACGACTTCAGGCGCTGGCGTCATCTCGAAAATCCTCGGTACGGAGCACTACCCGCTGCGCATGCAACTGGCACAGCGCAGGCCAGCGGCCAGCGCGCAAGGGCCGCCCCGCCGCGCTGCTGGCGTCCCCCTTCCCGCATGGCAGGGCCATGCGAGAGAAGGGGGAAGCGGCGTAGCCGCACAGGGGGATGGTTCATGAAAACCCCACGTTCTTGAACGCCACGGCGAACAACGCGTCCACGATGATGACCATGGTGATCGAGGTGACCACCGAGGCCGTCGTGCCCTCGCCCAGGCTCTGGGTGTTGGGCTTGACGCGCAGGCCCCAGTGGCAGCCGATGAGCGCGATCAGCGTGCCAAAGACCACCGACTTGGACAGCGCCAGCGTGAGATTGCCAAAGCCCACGGCAGCGGGCAGCGCATGGAAAAAATACGCCGGCGAGATACCCATCGCCAAGTCGGCCGCGAGCATGCCACCCGCCAGCGCCGCCAACGTGGTCCAGACGCTGATGAGCGGCATGGCCAGCGCCAGCGCCAGCGCGCGCGGCAGCACCAGCCGGAAGCCGTGCGGGATGCCCATCACGCGCATGGCGTCGAGTTCTTCGGTCACGCGCATCACGCCGATCTGCGCCGTGATGGCCGAGCCCGAGCGCCCCGCCACCAGAATGGCGGCGAGCATGGGCCCGAGCTCGCGGATCAGCGAGATGCCCAGGATGTTGACGATGAAGGCCTCGGCACCAAACTGGCGCAACTGCAGCGACATCAGATAGGCAAGCACCACGCCAATGAGAAAGCCCACCAGCGCCGTGATGGGCAACGCCGTGGCGCCCATGCGGTAGAGGTGGCCCGAAACATCGCGCCAGGGGGCACGGCGTGGCGCGCGCACCAGGCGCAGGCTGTCGAGCAACATCTGACCCACCAGCACCAGCAGGTGGCGGGCATGGTCCAGGCCATGCAGCACCAGTACGCCGAGCCGGTCCACCTGGTCGGCCAGGCGCCAGGGCTCGGCGGGCGGCGCAGCGCTGGTCAGGGAGGCCACGCGCTCCAGCATGGCACGCTGGGCCTCGCTCAGCGCCAGCCGCTGCGGCCAGATGCGCCCCCAGTGGTTCCAGAGCAGCTGGGCCCCCACGTGGTCGAGCCACTGCAGCCCCCGCAAGTCCCAGGCCAGGCCCGCATCGGTCGGCAGCGCCTGCAGTTGTACCGACAGGGCCCGCCACTGCGCGCGGGAGCCCAGCTCGGCAGCGCCCCAGCGGCCGCACAGCTGCGCACACGGGCCATCGGGCGTGTCGGTGCGAACAATGCGGGGAGCGAGCTCGGGCATGGCGATCCAGAAAGAAGAAAGAGGGCAGCAGCGCATGCTGCAGGGCGGATGGTAGCGGCTTGGTGGCCCGAGCGGCCCTACCGCACCTTGCACCGAAGAAATAATAACAAAAAGTGCCACTAGCGCAATACGGCAAAGCGCTAACAGCTATTATATTAATAGCATTAGCCAACGTGACAGTGTCCGGCATCCGTGCCGAAGCACAATAGCAGCCACCGCACGCGCTCGCGCGCAATGACCACCGCGACCAGACACCATGAGCAACACCACGTTCGACTACATCATCATCGGCGGCGGCACGGCCGGCGCCCTGCTGTGCAACCGCCTGAGCGCCGACAGCCGCCGGCGCGTGCTGCTGATCGAGGCGGGCCGCAAGGACGATTACCACTGGATCCATATCCCCGTGGGCTATCTCTACTGCATTGGCAACCCGCGCACCGACTGGCTCTACCAGACCGAGCCCGACGCCGGACTCAATGGCCGCCAGCTGCGCTACCCGCGCGGCAAGACGCTGGGCGGCTGCAGCAGCATCAACGGCATGATCTACATGCGCGGCCAGGCGCGCGACTATGACCAGTGGGCCGAGCTGACGGGCGACGACGCGTGGCGCTGGGACCAGGTACTGCCGGCCTTTCGCCGCCACGAGGACCACTGGCGCCTGGACCAGCCCGAAGCGGCAGGCGACCAGTTCAAGCACCTGCACGGCAACAAGGCCACCGGCAGCACGGGCGAGTGGCGCGTGGAGAAACAGCGCCTGCGCTGGGACGTGCTCGACGCTTTTGCCCAGGCGGCGCAGCAGGCAGGCATTCCCGCCACCGACGACTTCAACCGCGGCAGCAACGAAGGCGTGGGCTATTTCGAGGTCAACCAGAAGGCCGGCTGGCGCTGGAACACGGCCAAGGCCTTCCTGCGCCCCACCTGCTATGGCCGGTCCAACTTCGAAATGTGGACCAGCGCGCAAGCGGCCAAGCTCATCGTCGCCCCGCAAGCCGATGGCAGCCGCCGATGCACCGGCGTTCAGGTCTGGAACGGCAAGGAAATGGTCACGGCGCACGCCACGCGCGAGGTGCTGCTGTGCGCCGGCGCCGTCAACTCGCCGCAGTTGCTGCAGCTCTCGGGCATCGGCCCGGCAGCGCTGCTGCGCCAGCATGGCATTGATGTGGTGCATGAGCTTCCGGGGGTGGGAGCCAATCTCCAGGACCACCTGCAGATCCGGTCCGTCTACAAGGTGCAGGGCGTCCAGACACTCAACACCCTGGCCAACTCGTTGCTCGGCAAAGCAAAGATCGGCCTCGAATACGCGCTCAAGCGCAGCGGCCCCATGAGCATGGCGCCCTCGCAACTGGGCGCCTTCACGCGCAGCAGCGCCGACCAGCCCTGGCCGAATATCGAATACCACGTACAGCCGCTCTCGCTCGAGGCGTTTGGCGAACCGCTGCACAGCTTTCCGGCCTTCACGGCCAGCGTCTGCAACCTCAACCCGACGAGCCGGGGCACGGTGCAGATCAAGAGCAGCAACTTCCAGGACGCCCCCGCCATCGCCCCCAATTACCTCAGTACGCCCGAGGACCGCCAGGTGGCCGCCGACAGCCTGCGCGTGACGCGCCGCATCGTGGCCCAGCCCGCGCTGGCGCGCTACCAGCCCGAGGAGTACAAGCCAGGCGTGCAGTTCCAGACCGATGAGGAGCTCACCCGCCTGGCTGGCGACATCGCCACCACCATCTTCCACCCAGTCGGCACCACCCGGATGGGGCGCGATGGTGACCCGATGGCAGTGCTCGACGCACGCCTGCGCGTGCGCGGCATTGCCGGCCTGCGCGTGGTGGACGCGGGGGCCATGCCCCTCATCACCAGTGGCAACACCAACTCCCCCACGCTGATGATGGCCGAGAAAGCAGCAGCCTGGATCGCGGAAGACAACGCCCGCTGAACAGCGGCCGAAAGGGCGGGAAATCCCCTATCCCACTCCAGGGCTTGCGCCGTTACAGTACGACCACTCGAAAGCGTACCCCGGTGCGCCGAACGGGGGGCCGAGGAGACAACCTACAGCCACAACCACATTCCCAAGCACCCGATGAGGTGTCATTTTTTAAGCGCCGACTCTGTCGGCGTTTTTTTTCGTCTGGCCTTTTCCCCCGCACGCTTGGCGGCACACAGGGCATCGGGTCGTATGTAAGCAAATCATTCGCACACGGGGTGCGACAATCCCGGCATGGAATGGATACTGGTTTCTCTGGCCTCCCTGTTCGCCGGTTTCGTAGATGCGATCGTGGGCGGCGGCGGCCTGATTCTGCTGCCGGCGCTGTTTGCCACCTTCCCCGGTGCCCCCCCGGCCACCTTGCTGGGCACGAACAAAAGCGCATCGGTGTGGGGCACGTCCATGGCCACATGGCAATACAGCCGCCGCGTGCAGATCCGGTGGCAGTCCATGTTGCCGGCGTCGCTGGCCGGATTTGCGGGGGCTTTCGCGGGGGCCTGGGCCGTCACCATCCTGTCGCCCGATTTCCTGCGCCGCCTGCTGCCGCTGGTACTGCTGGTGGTGCTCGTCTACACACTGGCCAAGAAGGATCTCGGACGCCACCATGTGCCCCGGCTGGCCGCACGGGCCGAAGGACTGGTCGCCAGCCTGATCGGCCTGACCGTGGGCTTCTATGACGGCTTCTTCGGCCCGGGCACGGGCAGCTTCTTTGTCTTCCTGTTCGTGCGCCTGCTGGGCTACGACTTTCTCAATGCCTCGGCGTCGGCCAAGCTGCTCAACGTCTCCACGAACATCGCAGCCATCATCCTGTTCACCGCCAAGGGCCATGTCTGGTGGCATCTCACCATCCCCCTGGCCGTGGCCAACGTGGTTGGCAGCCTGCTGGGCACGCACATGGCCCTCAAACACGGCGCCCATTTCGTGCGCTGGATTTTCATCTTCGTGGTCAGCGCACTGATCCTCAAGACCGGTTACGACGCCTTCCTGCGCTGACCATAGGGGTTCTCCGCAATAGGCATAAGCAAATAGCCCCCGCCTATAATTGCGTCAGTTTGATGACATGTCCGCTTGGTAACCCCATGCGGGCGTGCCGATTTTCTGGTTCCGGCTGCGCTACCCGCAGGCCGGATTTTTTGTACCTGAACCACCCCAGACAGGACACGCAATGAAGTTGCTCAAGGTTGTTGCCTCCGCCGTGGCGCTGTGCGCCGTGTTTGCCGCCCAGGTCCGCACGTTCGACGAAATCAAGTAAGACGGCAAGATCCTCGTTGCCACCGAAGGGCAGTTTGCCCCCTTCAACTTCTTCAACGGCACCACCCTGACCGGCTTCGAGGTCGAACTGGCTGAACTCGTGGCCAAGAAGATGGGCGTGACCATCCAGTGGAAGACCCTGGGCTTCGACGCCCTGCTCACCGGCCTGCGCCAGGACCGCTGGGACCTCGTGATCGCCTCCCACGGCATCACCGAGGAGCGTGCCAAGGCCGTCACCTTCACGCAGCAGCACTACTGCTCGGGCGGCATGATCATCGCAATGGACCCCGCCATCCGCACCGCCAAGGACTTGGCGGGCAAGGTGGTGGCGGTGCAGACCGGCACCAGCTACCTGGAAAACGTGCAGAAGGTCTCCGCCATCAAGGAAATGAAGAATTTCCCCACCGACGTGGATGCGCGCAGCGCCCTCAACTCGCGCCGCGTCGATGCCTGGGTGACCGACCGCTTTGTCGCCAAGGCCGTGGTGGACAAGAACCCCAACGCAGGTTTCAAGCTCGGTGAGATGCTCTTCATCGAACTCATCGCCGCCGCCGTCTCCAAGGGCAACCAGTCGCTTGCACAGGGCTGGTCCAAGGCCCTGGCCGACACCATGGCCGACGGCAGCTATACGCAGCTTTCCAAGAAGTACTTCAACGAAGACGTGCGCTGCAACTGAGCGCGGGCCTGCGCCCCGCCGGACGGATTTTCATGCTCATCGCCCTTTGGCCGCACCACTGGAGCCGCCAGCAGCGCAGCAATGCCACGCTGGTCAGCGCTCTGGTCCTGATGGTGCTCGCCCTGGCCCTGCTGGGTCAGGTGCTGTCGTTCCTGCCCGAGCCGATTGGCCCGAATGCGCAGGCGTTCTCTGCCGGTGCACGCACCACGCTGTGGCTCACCCTGGTCAGCGGCAGCGTCGGGCTGGCGCTGGGCACCGGCGCGGCCCTGGCGCGTACCGCGCGTTGGGCTGCCCTGCGCTGGGTGGCAGGGTTCTACATCTGGGTCATCCGTGGCACGCCGCTGCTGGTGCAGATCCTGTTTGTCTATTTCGCCCTGCCGGTGCTCGTGCCCGGGCTCAATCTGCCGGACTTTGCCGCGGCCGTGGTGGCGCTGTCGCTGAATGTGGGCGCCTACAACGCCGAAGCCATCCGTGCCGGCCTGCTGGCCGTGCCGCGCGGGCAGACCGAGGCAGCACGCGCCCTGGGCCTGGGACGTTTCCATGTTTTTTTTGATGTGGTCTTCCCGCAGGCCTTCAAGATTTCGCTCCCCCCGCTGGTCAGCAACTTCGTGGCCTTGCTCAAGGACTCCTCGCTCGCCTATGCCATTGGTGTGGTGGAGCTGACCAACGTGGGCAACCGCATCCAGTCGGCCACCTTTCAGCCCATCGCCACCCTGACCACCGTAGCCGTGACCTACCTGTTGCTGACCACGCTGGTCACGCAGATTTCCAACGCCATCGAGTACCGCTTCGATGTGGAAGGGCGCAGCCGATGAGCCAGGCCAGCCATTACATCGTGGCAGACCATGTCTGCAAATCGTTCGGCTCGCACCAGGTGCTGCGCGACGTGTCCACGCACTTCAACACGGGCGAGGTAACGGTCATCATCGGCGCCTCGGGCTCGGGCAAGAGTACCCTGCTGCGCGCCATCAACCGCCTGGAGCCCCACGACAGCGGCACCATCACCATCGATGGCGTACCCGTTACCGACGACCCGCACACCCTGCAACAGCAGCGCTGCGAGGTGGGCATGGTGTTCCAGCAGTTCAACCTGTTTGGCCACCTGAGCGTGCTGGACAACGTGACACTGGCGCCCCGGCGCATTCGCCGCACGGCACGTGCCCAGGCCAACGAGCAGGCCATGGCACTGCTGCACCGTGTGGGCCTGCACGAGCACGCGCACAAGTACCCATGGCAGCTTTCCGGCGGTCAGCAGCAGCGTGTGGCCATCGCCCGCGCGCTGGCCATGCAGCCCAAGGTCATGCTGTTCGACGAGCCCACCTCGGCGCTCGACCCCGAGATGGTGCAGGAAGTGCTGGACGTGATGCGCGAACTGGCGCGCGGCGGCATGACCATGATCGTGGTGACCCACGAGATGGGCTTTGCCCGCGAGGTGTCCGACCGCGTGCTGTTCTTCGACCAGGGCCGCATTGCCCACGATGCGCCTCCCGCTTCGTTTTTCGACAACCCCGGCAATGACCGTATCCGTGCCTTCATCGGCCGCATGGGCGCCTGAGATCCAGAGCCCACCGTTCCTTCGCCACCTCCCACACAACCCAACGGAGTGACCATGAAACTGACCCACACCTTCGTGACCCTGCTGGCCGCCGGCCTGTGCAGCCTGCCTGCGGGCGCCCTGGCGCAGTCCGCCAAAGAACTGGAAGAACTGCGCAACGAGCTCAAGGCCCAGCAGACACAGGCACCCGCCGCATCGGCATCGGCCTGGAACGATCGGATTGACGCCGTGGAGCTCAAGCAGAAGGATGCCGTGGTGCTGGGTGACATTCCGGGGAGCTTCCGTCTTCCGGGCAGCGAAACCTCGATCCGCGTCTATGGTTTTGCCGAAGCCAACCTGATCAAGGACTTCAAGGGCACGGCCCCCGGCGACAACTTCTCCAACCTGATGGAGCAACCCCTGGGCAGCACCGACCAGGGCAAGACCGTGCTCACGGGACAGACCTCGCGCTTTGGTTTCGAAACCTCCACCCCGCTGGGCAACGGCGCGTTCAACACCAAGATCGAGGCCGACTTCTACGGCTACTGCGGCTCCGAGTGCAACCGCAACCGCCTGCGCCTGCGCCACGCCTATGGCGAATACGCAGGCTGGCTGATCGGCCAGACCTGGTCCACCTTCATGGACCTGGACAACCTGCCCGAGACGGTGGACTTCAACGGCCCGCCCGGTGCCACCTCGCGCCGCCCCGTGCAGGTGCGCTACACCGACAACAACCCCCAGCTGGCCAAATTCCAGTTCGCGCTGGAAGACCCGTCGGACGGCGCACATTCGCCCAACCTGATTGCCCGCGTCGACAAAGGCTACGACTGGGGCAGCATGAGTGCCCGGGTGATGTCGCACGAGCAGCGCATGGGCAACGTCAGCAAGCGCGGCATGGGTGTCGGACTGTCGGGCTCGTACAAGCTGACGGGCACCACCACCCTGATGGCGCAATACACCCTCATGGATGGCGATAACGACGGTGCCTACCTGGTGGGCGCCAACTACCCTGTTGTTGATGGTGCTCACCTGCGCCTGGACCGCGCCCAGGGGGTCGTGCTCGGCCTGGGCAACGTGTTCAGCGACAAGCTGCGCGGCACCGCGTCGGTGGGTTGGGTGAAATCCCGTCGCACCTTGGGTGACGATTACGTGAACGCGTATGGCACCGACGGCAACCTCAAGCTGTTCCAGTGGCACGCTGGCCTGTACTACACCCCCATCAAGAACGTCGAGCTCGGTGGCGAGCTGCTGGGCGGCCGCCGCACCACGTATGGCGGCTCCACGGGCAACATGACGCGCCTGAATCTCCAGGCCCGTTACCTCTTCAACTGATTCCCGTCTCGGGTTTCCCACCCAAGCTGACCGGGAAACCGGTCGGCTTTTTTCATGCGTCCTGAACGTTTCGGCCTGCTGGCACTGATGGTGGTCACCATGGTGTGGGGCACCACCTTCCCCGCCATGAAGCTGCTGTCGGCGCAGCTCGATGCCCTGCAGATCATCTGGCTGCGCTTTGCCGTCGCCTTGCTGGTGCTGGCCCCGCTGTGGTGGGGCATGCGCCGCAATGAAAGGATATGGGGGTGTGCCCTCGGACTGCTGCTGTTCATCGCTTTCTGGCTGCAGATCGAGGGACTGGCGCGCACCAGCAGCAACCGCAACGCCTTCGTCACCGGCCTCAATGTCCTGGTGGTCCCGATCATCGCGATGCTGGCACTGGGACGGCGTTATGGCTGGCGCCTATGGGCTGCCTGCGCCCTGGCATGCGCCGGCATGGCCCTGATGTTTCACGAAAACGAGCCGTGGAATCTGGGCGATACGCTGACCCTGGCCAGCACCGTCTTTTATGCCGTCTACATTCTGGCCCTGGAAGAATGTTCACGCCGTAACCTCGCCCACCCCTTGCGTGCCACCCGCATGGCGGCCGCCCAGGCATCCATGATGTGCCTGGCCTCCACGCTGCTGCTGCTGGGAAGGGGTGACGGGATGGGATGGATGGAGGTGCTTGAAACGCTGACAGCACCCGACTGGCTGGCGCTGATCTATCTGGGGCTGCTGGCCAGCGTGGTGGTGGTCACGCTGCAGGCATGGGGGCAACAGCGGGTCGATGCCATGCGCAGCGCCATCATCTTCGGGCTGGAGCCGGTCTTTGCCGCACTGACGGCCTGGTTCCTGCTGGGGGAAAGCCTGGGCTGGGCCGGACTGCTGGGCGCCAGCCTCGTGGTGGCGGCTCTGGTGTTCAGCCAGTTGCAGCCGGCAGCACCCCTGCGCGGCGCCGACTGAGGGCCGCGCGGCACCAGACCGTCAGGGCGCTACCAGCGGTACATCGGCCACCGCGCGGGGCTTGCCGATGGGTGCACTGGCCTGCCCCTTGCGCACCGCGGCGATGTCTTCTTCGCTCGGGTATTCACCCAGCAGCCAGTAGTCAAACGCGCGCCGAACAATGGGTGCTGCATGGGCTGCACCAAATCCGGCGTTTTCCACAATGGCTGCAATGGCAATGCGTGGTGCCTCGGCCGGGGCGAAAGCAATGTAGAGGGCATGGTCACGCTGGCGCTCCTCCATCCGGGCCGCGTTGTACCGCTCCTTCTGTCCGATCGTCACGGCCTGTGCCGTCCCGGTCTTGCCCCCCGAGAGGTACCGCGCACCGGCAAAGACGCGCGTCGAGGTTCCGCCCTGGGTCACCGCCACCATGGCACGCTTGATCACATCGACATGGGCCGGTTTGAACCCCAGGTCCACGGGTGGTGACTGCTCGATCGGGTGTGGCTCACGCGTCATGGCGTCCATCGTGGCCATGCCCAGGTGCGGGCGGTACTGGATACCGCCATTGGCCAGTGTGGCCGTGGCTGATGCCAGCTGCAGCATGGTGAAGTTGTTGTAGCCCTGCCCGATACCCAACGAGATGGTTTCACCGGCGTACCATTTCTTTTGCTCGGCGCGGCGGTAGGCGTTGCGCTTCCAGGCCTGGCTGGGCAGAACGCCACGCAGTTCCCCATGGAGGTCAATGCCCGTGATCTGGCCAAAGCCCAGGGGCTTCATGAAGTCGTGCATGGCATCCACGCCCATGTCGTTGGCCAACTGGTAGTAATACACATTGCTCGACTGCACGATGCTGCGGTGCATGTCGACCGCGCCCAGCCCGTGGTCACCATGGCTGCGAAAAGTATGGCCCCCGAAGGTCCAGGAGCCGCTGTCCATGGTGATGGCCCCGGCCGTGCGCTTGCCGGTTTCCAGGGCCGCCATGGCCATGAAAGGCTTGTAGGTCGAGCCAGGCGGGTAGGTGCCCCGCAGGGCCCGGTTGAGCAAGGGCTTGTCGAGCGACTGGTTGAGCGCGTTCCAGTTCTCAACATCGATGCCCTCAACAAACAGGTTGGGGTCGAAGGTGGGCTTGCTCACCAGCGCCAGCACCTCCCCATTCCGGGGGTCGATGGCCACCAGGGCCCCCCGGCGCTCGCCATACAGGTCCTCAATGAGCTTTTGCAGCTTGATATCGAGCGAGAGCTGCACCGTCTGCCCCGGCGTGGCCGGAAAGCTGTCGAGCCTGCGCACGGCACGCCCCCCGGCCGAGGTTTCCATCTGCTCCACTCCGGTCATGCCGTGCAGTTGCGCCTCAAAACTTTGCTCGATACCCAACTTGCCGATGTATTCCGTACCCCGGTAGTTGGCCTCGTCTTCCGAATCCTGGATGAGCGCCTTTTCGGCCTGGTTGATACGGCCGATGTAGCCGATGGCATGGCTGGCCACCTCGCCCAGCGGGTAATTGCGGAACAACCGCGCTTTTACATCTACGCCAGGAAAGCGGTAGCGCTGGGCGGTAAAACGCGCCACCTCTTCATCGGTCAGGCGGGTACGGATCGGCAGGGACTCAAACCCCCGGGATTCTTCCATCAGCCGCTTGAAACGGCGCTTGTCGCGGGGCTGGATGTCGATCAGCTGCCCGAGGGTCTCGATGGTTTCGTCCAGATCCGTCACCCGGGAGGGCGTCATCTCCAGCGTGTAGGCCGCGTAATTGGTGGCCAGCACCACGCCGTTGCGGTCCAGGATGAGCCCACGGTTGGGAACAACAGGCACCACGGCCGTGCGATTGCTCTCGGCCTGCTCCAGCAGATCGTCGTGGCGCACGACCTGCAGGAACACCAGGCGAGCAATCACCAGACAGAATGCGGCGAACACCACCGCGGCCACCACCAGGACGCGCATACGAAAGCGCCGCGAATCGAGCTCGACATTGCGCAATTCGGTCATGGCGGGCACGCGTCGTCAGTCAGGCGCCCCTGCAGCACTGCGCGAACCCGGAGCCGTACCACTGATCTGTCCAGGCGCGTCATTGCGGGCGATTTTCGTTGTTGCCGAGCGAGCGGCGCTGCGGCGCCAGCAGCAGCCAGCTTGCCAGCGGCCACAGCAAGGCCTCGAACAAGGGCGACAACAGCAGGGTCACCCCCGGAAAAACGCCCCCCGACAGCATGCCGACCAGCAGGTGCACCGCGTGTGCGGAAAAGAACAGGCCGAGCATCGGCAGCGATTGCTCCACGGGCCGGAACCACAGCACACGCCGGTGGATACGACCGGTACCGTACAGCAGCACGGCATACGCCAGCGCATGTTGCCCCAGCAAGGCCGACTGCTGCACATCCATGCACAGCCCGAGCACAAACGCCGTTCCCATGCCCACCCGCGAAGGCTGGTGCACGCCCCAGAAGGCCAGCAGCACGATGAGCGCGTCGGGCATCCAGGGCACGCGCCCCAGGGGAAGCATATTGAACGCCAGCGCAGCCACCAGACTGGCAGCAATAAAGATCGGGTTGACGGGCAGCAGCAGTTGCTGACCTCGCGGCATGATCATGGCATACCTCCTGTCTGGCGGCCGGGCCGGCAACGCCGGTGCAGGGCACGGTTCATTTGCGGACCTTTTTGCGCACAGCGGGCTCGGCCGGTTCAGGCTCGGGGCGTTGCGGCAGCTGCACTGCAACCGGCTGCAGCAGCAGCACATGGCGCGTGCTCTGCAGGGCTGCTGCGGGTTCGCAATAGATGCGGGCAAACGCCGAATCGGCCCGGCGCTCGACCCGCACGACACGCGCCACCGGCACACCCGGCGGATAAACCCCATCGAGCCCGCTGGTCAGGAGCGGGTCACCTTGCTGGACATCGGCATTGGCCGACACAAAACGCAATTCGATACCGCCCCCATGGCTTGCCACCGGGTCCCCATAGGCCACGCCCCTGGCTCCGGTGCGCCCGTTGAGTACCGGAATGGCCTGCTCCCGGTCGGTCAGCAGGGTGACCTCGCTCACGAGCGGATAGACGCGCGTGACCTGGCCCACAATGCCGGCCCCATCGAGCACGGGCGAACCCGGCTGCACGCCCGCATCCTGCCCCCGGTCCACCATCACACGACGCGAATACGGGTCGGCGGTGTCGTACAGAATCTGGGCGGCCTGTGCCAGCACCTGCAGGCGTTCGCGCAAATCCAGCAGGCCTCGCAAGCGATCATTTTCCTGGGCCAGCTGATCGGTCTGGTGCGCACGCTGCGCCAACACGGCCAGCTGCTTGCGGGCCGCGTCGGCTTCGATCTGCGCCTCTTGCACGGACTCGAAATAGTCTGCCGCACGGCTGACCAACGCCACCGGCTGGAGCATGGCCCACTGGGCCGGATACAGCACCGTGGCCACCACCCGGCGCAGTGGTTCTGCCACCTGAAAACGCGCATCGGCCACCATCAAAAACAGCGCCAAGGCGCTGTACAGGACGAGTTGGGAAAGTGCCGAAGGCCCCTGCCGGAAAAAGGAGGGGGCGCGGCGGTCCAGGGTTCCAAGCGGCATGGCGCGTCCCGGTCAATCGCGGCCCGTGGCACGCGCTGCCGCGATGCCGGTGCACCATGCGAAAACAGGCTTCATGCCCATGCTGCCAGGCAGGACCCGCATGCGGACAGGTCCTCGCGCATCACTCACTGGTGAAGATGCTGCCGGCGCGGTCCATGCGCTCGAGCGCAATGCCGCAGCCGCGCACCACGCAGGTCAGCGGGTCTTCGGCCACCAGCACCGGCAGGCCGGTTTCCTCGGCCAGCAGGCGGTCGAGGTCGCGCAGCAGGGCGCCGCCACCGGTCAGCATCATGCCGCGCTCGGCGATGTCGGCGCCGAGTTCGGGCGGCGTCTGCTCCAGCGCGTTCTTCACAGCCGAAACAATCTGGTTGAGCGGCTCGGTCAGGGCCTCCAGCACTTCGTTGCTGGAAATGGTGAAGCTGCGTGGCACGCCTTCGCTGAGGTTGCGCCCGCGCACTTCCATCTCGCGCACTTCGGAGCCCGGAAAGGCGCTGCCGATCTGTTTCTTGATGGCTTCGGCCGTGGGCTCGCCGATCAGCATGCCGTAGTTGCGGCGGATGTAGCTGATGATGGCCTCGTCGAACTTGTCGCCGCCCACGCGCACGCTGCCCTTGTAGACCATGCCGCCGAGCGAGATCACGCCC
>JANJVG010000073.1 GCA_024710165.1 Burkholderiaceae bacterium | reverse complement strand
CCCGGTGGCGTCCCCCCTCCCGCAGGAGAGGGGGGAAGGCGCGAAGCGACTCAGGGGGGTGTCCCAAATCTGCGGGCGGCGATTTCCAGCAGGCCGTCGAAGATCAGGTTGTCCACCAGTTCGAACGGCCGCGTCATGCTCGGCGCCATCTTCCAGCCCGCGCCACCCGTCATCATGCAGGCGGGCTCCTGGCCACAGTGCTGCAGCAGGTGCTGGTAGACGCGCTCGACGGCACCGGCGATGGCGTAGGTGCCGCCGCTGGTGAGGGCGTCGCTGGTGTTGGTGGGGAAGGGGCGCACTTCGCCGGTGGGTACGTGCAGGCCGGCGGTGCCCGATTCGAGGGCGCGCAGCATGATGCCGTGGCCCGGCAGGATGAGCCCGCCGAGAAAGCGCCCTTGGGCGTCGATGGCTTCCACCGTGACGGCGGTGCCCACCATCACCACCACCAGGGGCCGGGCCGGGCCCTGCGCCAGGATGCGCTGGCGTGCGCCGATCATGGCCACCCAGCGGTCGCAGCCCAGGCGTGTGGGGTGGTCGTAGCCGTTGGTGAGCCCGGCCTCGTGGGCGGCTGGCACGACCCACTGCGCGGAGACGTCCCACAGCTCCATTTGCGCTTCGACGCGCCGGCGCACGGCGTCGCCGGCCACCACGCAGCCGAGCATGCGGGTGGGCACGGGCAAGCGGACCCAGGCTGTTTCGGACAGGCGGTCGATGTGGTCGAGGAATTCGGCCCCCTGCGCCAGCAGGGCCGCGCCGGGGTGGGGTGCTTCGTACAAGGCCCACTTGAGGCGGGTGTTGCCGACATCGATGGCCAGGAGAGTCATGGCGGCGATTATCACGAGTTTTGAGATGCGGGCGTTCGCCGGCGGGACAGCCGATCTGGCGGCTGCGACGGTGCAGCGGGGTGCCAGGGGTCAGACTTCGTCGCTGCGCACAAAGGATTCGAGCCCTTTGACCATGCGTGCCAGCTGGGGCCCGATTTCCTGCTCCAGCAGTTCGCGCGGGAATTTGCTGGCCGAGCCGCCGGCGTTGAAGGCGATGACCCGGCCGTCGGGCTGGCGGATGGCGGCGCCCACGCCTGCGATGTCGGTCTGCCAGTCGCGCACGACTACGGTGAAGCCGCGTTGGCGCCAGTGCGCGCAGCCGGCTTCAATGGCCTGGCGTTTGCGCGGCCAGTGCTCGCCCTCTTGCCGCGACAACTCGGCGAGGAGCCGCTCGCGTTCGCGGGGTTCCATCACGGCCAGCAGCGCGTGGCCCATGGCGGTTTCTGCAATCGGCAAGCGTGCACCCAGGTCCAGCCCCAGCGACAGTGGTGCGCCTGAGCGGCAGTTTTCCACGTACAGCACCGACAGGCCGTTACGGATGCCGAGCGATACCGAGATGTCGTAGCGGTCTGCCAGGTCCTGCATGTAGGGCCGGGCGATGCGGCGCAGCTGGAGGTTGGACACCATGGTGATGCCCAGTGCGGCCAGGCTGTCGCCCAGGGCGTATTTGCCGGTTTCGTGCGATTGGCGCAGGTAGCCGAGCACGCACAGCGTGTACGCCATGCGCACCACCGTGGGCTTGGGCAGGCGGGTTCGCGCTGCGATTTCGGCATTGGTGAGCCACTTTTCATCGACATGAAAGCAGGCCAGAACGTCCAGCCCGCGGGCCAACGCGGTGACGAAGCGGTTGCTGTCGGCCCCTTCCTCGACATCCAGCTGCCGGGTTCGTGCCATGGGTGTTCCTTTTAATTTTGCTTGACGGAATTATTGGATGAAAAGATTTGTACAATTTTTGGGGATTTCCCTAAGCATCGCCGCTTTAGTATGCACACATACTGGCAAACCTGTGCATTTTTGAAAATTTTAATTCTGCACAGCAAAATTAAATTCAAAAGACTTTCCCAAGGAGACTCACGCGATGTCATTCACGATTTTTCGGGGCCGCCGGGCTGCCACCACCACTTTGTTGAGCGCCTTGGCTTTGGCCGCATGCGGTGGGGGCAGTGCGCCCGAGCCGGAGGAGACGCGTGTGCAGGACAGCCGCCAGTTCGCACCCGACCCGACACGCCTGCCCTTCAACGCCCTTGCAGATGCCCCGGAAACGGACCGCTGGTGGGGCGTGCTGGACGGTGCCAGCTACAGGGTTGAAGTCCCCAAGAACTGGAACGGCATGCTGGTGATGTACGCCCACGGTTATGGCGGCACGGGGCCTACGGTGAACGTCAGCGACCCGCCGATCCGCGCGCACCTGATTCGCAACGGCTACGCCTGGGGTGCGTCCAGCTTTTCCAAAAACTACTATGACGTGCGTGCCGGCATCGAAGACACGAATGCGCTGGCGCTGGCGTTCCAGGGCATCGCCGCACAAAACGGCCGCACGCTGGCGGCACCCGCCAAAACCTACATCATCGGCACCTCCATGGGAGGGCATATTGCCGCTGCTGCGGTGGACGCCGAGGCGCTGGAGACGGCCAACCACAAGGTGCGCTACCACGGGGCGGTGCCGATGTGCGGTGTGCTGGGCGATACCGAGCTGTACAACTATTTTGGCGCGTCGCAGATCGCAGCCCAGCAGTTGGCCGGCGTGCCCGCCACGTCCTGGCCTGTGAGCAACTGGGCGGAACAGGCGCCCACGGTGCGCAGCGCACTGTTCAGCACCTTCCCGAGTGTGACGACGCCGCTGGGCGACCAGTACAAGGAAATCGTCAAGCAACTGACGGGCGGAGAGCGGCCCATGTTCAATGAGGGGTTTGCCGGCAGCATGAACGCCACCGTCTGGGGTACGTTCGGGCGCGATGGCACGGTCAACGGCATCTTGAACCGTGAAGGCTACGACACCACCGGCATCGTCTACCAATTCGACAACGATCCGGCCCTCACCGCTGCAGAACAGTCTTTCAACCAGGCTGCCTTCCGGCTCAAGGCCGACCCCGAAGCGAACCGCCTGCGCCGCGATGGTCTGCGCTGGTTCCCCAAGGCGAACGCGCGCATCAGCGTGCCGGTGGTGACCATTCATACGCTGGGCGATGTCTATGTGCCGTTCAGCATGGAGCAAATTTACAAGCGCCGCGCCATGGCGCTGGGTACCGACCCGTGGCTGGTGCAGCGCGCGATCCGCGGCGTATCGCACTGCGATTTCACGCTGGATGAGCAGACCGCCGCGTTTGATGCCATGGCCCGCTGGGAGCAGAACGGCGTGAAGCCCGAGGGCGATGACGTTCTGGACCGTGCCACCGTGGCCGACCCGCTCTACGGCTGCAAGTTCTCCTCGCGCTCGCGCACCCCGAATGCCTGCCCGGCTTCCTGATTCCCCCTGACCTGAAGGACTCTTCCATGAAACAAACCCTTTTCCGCCGCCGTTCCCTGGCCCTGCTGCTGGCCGCCGGTTTTGTTGCCGCCCCTGCCCTGGCGCAGGCCGATCGTTTTCCGAGCCGCCCGATCAAGGTGCTGATCGGCTTCACGGCGGGTGGGTCGACCGACGTGCCGTTCCGCGTGCTGGCGGAGAATGCGTCCAAGATCCTGGGCCAGCCGGTGATCATCGAGAACAAGCCTGGTGCCGGCGGCGTGCTGCCTGCGCAGATGATGCAGAGCGCGGCCGCCGATGGCTATACGCTGGCGCAGATTCCGCTGCCGGTGTTCCGCCTGCCGTACACGCAGAAGATCAACTGGGACCCGGCGGCCGATCTGCAGTATGTGATTGGCCTGGCAGGTTATGCCTTTGGCCTGGTGGTGCCGGCGGATTCGCCCATCAAGTCGATGCAGGATTACCTTGCCTATGCCAAGGCCAACCCCGGCAAGCTGAACTACGGCACGCCGGGCGCGCTGACCACGCTGCACCTGACGATGGAGAACATTGCGATGCAGGCGGGCGTGACCCTGAACCACATCCCCTACAAGGGCAATTCCGAATCGCTGCAGGCGGTGCTGGGCGGGCATGTGATGTCGGTGGCCGACACGCCCGGCTGGGCGCCGTATGTGGATCAGGGCAAGCTGCGGCTGCTGTCGGTGTGGGGTGACAAGCGTTCGGCCAAGTTCCCCAATGCGCCCACGCTCAAGGAGGTGGGCATCAACCTGGTGCAGACCTCGCCGTTCGGCCTGGCCGCGCCCAAGGGCACCGACCCGAAGGTGGTGCAGGCGCTGCACGATGCCTTCAAGAAAGCGATGGAGATGCCCAATTACAAGGAGTCTCTGGCGAAGTTCGACATGGATACCTATTACATGGACAGTGCCACCTACAAGCAGTATGCGGTGGACACCATGAAGACCGAGAAGGCCGTGATCGAGAAGCTGGGGCTGGGCAAGTAAGCGGCCTTTTTTGGGGGGGCAGCCCCCTACCCTTGCCGCCACGGCAGCCCGCGCAAGCGCCAGCCACCGCGCTGGCCGCGGTGGGCGTGCTGGTCGGGGTCGCCTTCGAAGCCTTCGAGCACGTTCCAGGCTTGCAGCCCCAACGCCGTGGCGCGTTGCGCTGCGGCGACCGAGCGTACGCCGCTGCGGCACAGCAGCACGGCTTTGCGGCCGGGCGGCACAGCGGCGAGCAGCTGTGCATCGAAGTCGGGGTTCATGGCCATGCCGGGCCATTGCTTCCAGGGCACGGGCACGGCGCCGGGCACTTCGCCCACCCAGGCGCGTTCGGCGTCGCTGCGCACATCGACCAGCACCGCCTCTCCGGCCTGCACCCATTGCCAGGCCAGCACCGGCGGCACATCGCCCGCGTAGCCCTGGGCCGCGCGTGGCTGGGGCTGGCCGCAGGCGCCGGCATCGTGGCGCAGGCCGGATGTCTGGTTGGCGGGCACGGCCTCGCCCATGCGTTCGGGGGGTGGCAGGTGCAGCCCTTCCATCAGCGCCACAAACTCGGCCTCGCTGCGCCCGGCCACGCGGGCGTTGCCGGCCTTTTCGGCGCCGATGGTCGAATGGCCGCGTCCGTGGTAGTCGTGCCCGGGCCAGACGGTGGTGTCGGGCGGCAGGGCAAACAGTACCTGGGTGATGCTGTGGTAAAGCTGCCGGGCGCTGCCCGACTGGAAATCGGTGCGGCCGCAGCCGTTGATGAGCAGGGCATCGCCCGTGAACACATGGCCGCGCCATAGGTACGACAGGCTGCCCGCCGTGTGGCCGGGGGTGGCCAGGGCGCTGAGGCGCTCGCCGCCGAAGGCCAGCGTGTCGCCCGGCGCCAGCTGCAGGCTGGCGGTGCCGATGCCGCAGCCGGCCGGGGCCGCGGTGCGCGCGCCGGTGTGTTCGGCCAGCAGGCCGGCGCTGGTGATGTGGTCTGCGTGGTTGTGCGTTTCCACGGCCCAGCGCAGGGTGAGGCCTTGGGCCTGCAGTACGGCCAGGTCGCGTTCGATCTGGGCGTCCACCGGGTCGATGATGAGCGCCTCGCGCGTGGCGGGGTCGTGCAGGAGGTAGGTGTAGCTGCTGGAGGCGGGGTCGAAGAGTTGCAGGGGGATCATGGTGGCTGGTTCATGCAGTGCGGAAGCTTGCCGATTCTGGCCCAGGAGCCTGTCGGACTCGGGAATCAGGGGCATCGGTGGTGCGCGGGTAGCCGGCTGGCCTGCATGCGTCGTTGCCGTGCGTACAAAATATCAGCCAAAACAGCCCCCTGCGCCCGTTTTCATTGCGCCAGTAGCTATCTTTTTTGCGGCATTCAAGCCCACAGGGGCGCGGGTTCTTCGTGCAGGTGGCGACGCAGGGTGGGGTAGTCGGGCACCACGGTGCGCACGGTGTCCCAGAAGCGGGGGCTGTGGTCCATGACGCGCAGGTGTGCCAGTTCGTGCACGACCACGTAGTCGATCACGGCGGGCAGGTAGTGCAGCAGGCGCCAGTTGAGGCTGATGGAGCCGTCGGCGCGTGCGCTGCCCCAGCGCGTCTGGGCGCTGGAGAGGCGCAGGCGGCTCCAGCGCACGTTGAGCTGGGGCGCGAAGTGGTTGAGCCGCTCGGTGAAGTGCTGGCGTGCGCGGCGCATGAGCCAGGCCTGCACGGCGTCGCGAATCTGCTCGGGCCGGGCCGCAGCGGGCAGCCCGATGTGCAGGTGCTGCGCCGCACTGGCGGCTTCGCCAGCCCGGTGCAGCGTACCGGCCACGCTGGCAGCGGGGTCCAGCACCACCTGCAGCGGCGCACCCAGGTAGGGCAGCACAGCGCCGTTCTGCCAGAGGATGCGGGTGTGTTCCAGGCGCTGCTGGCGTTCGCGCGCCTCGCCGAGTTTGCGCAGGATCCAGCCGGATTTTTCGCGCAGCGCGTCGTCCACCGCCGCGAGCGGCACCCAGGTGGGCGCGCGGACGGAGAGCCCGTCGGCCCCGACCGTAAAGCCGATGCTGCGCCGCCGCGCGCGCTGCAGTGCATAGCCGACGACGGCGTGCCCCAGCACCACTTCATGGCTCGCCTGGGGGTGACGGAAGGCCACAGGCGCCTGCAGGGTGTGCCAGGGCGCGGTTTTCACCGTCCTATTTGCTACGATTTGAGTAGCTGCTTGTGCTTGACCATCAAGGGCTAGAGGCGTATTTGACTTGTTTTTTTGCGGTGCGGCCGCTGGAGGCTGCGGGGGGTCGAACAGGTCCAGGGCCAGTTGCACGAGCGGCTGCAACATGGGTGCGGCCGCTCAGGCAGAGGGGGCTGCGACCTTGCGCAGCAGCTGGTCGGCAAACGCGGCCAGGTCGGCGTGGACGCGCACGCCCTCGGGCCAGCCGGGCGGCAGGGGCTGGCCGGGTGCCATGCCGGCCGATTCACCGGTGCACAGCAGGTGCAGCTGGGCGCCGATGGCTGCGCCCGCCTGCAGGTGCACGAGGCAGTTGCCTGCGACCTGGGTGTCTTTGCCGTCGACGCCGTAGCGATCGCAGATTTGCTCGAGCAGGCCGGGGGCCGGTTTGCGGCAGGTGCAGGCCTCGTCGGGGGCGTGCGGGCAGTAGAACACCGCGTCGATGCGCCCGCCCACGGCGGCCAGCTGGCGGTGCATTTTGGCGTGGATGGCGTTGAAGGTGGCCATGTCGATCATGCCCCGCCCCAGCCCGGGCTGGTTGGAGGCCACCACCACGTGCCAGCCGGCGCGGTTGAGCCGGGAGATCGCTTCAAGGGCGCCGGGCAGGGCCACCCAGTCGTCGGGCGAGGCAACGTAGTCATCGCTGCCCAGGGCATTGATGGTGCCGTCGCGGTTCAGGATGACGATTTTCATGGGGGCATTATCAAAGATTCGGCGCTGTGGCCGGTTCGGCCTGCCAGTGCGTGACGAAGACACCGCCGAAGCGGCCGTGCGCCCGCTGCAGCTGGATGCGCTGGCCAGGCGTCCATCGGGCGGCCTGGGGGTCGTTGAGGACGATGTGCTGCACGGCATCGACCCCGTCCAGGCGCAGCACCAGCTCGGTGCCGCCCACGGAGTGCAGGCTCGGTGGCCGGGGGCGGCTGCCCAGCACCTGGGCCTGCACCGGGGCCAGCGGCTGCAGCGCCTGACGGTTGAGATGGCCCGCCAGCAGTGCCGCGCTGCCCGCCAGGCACAGCAGCGCCCAGGCCCAGAGCAATATTTGGCGCACCCGCGTCCCGCCCCAGCGGCGCATGGCGCCCGCAATGCCCAGGGCCAGCACCAGCAACACCCCCACGCCCCAGAACAGGGGCATGAGCGCGGTCATCAGGGTGCCCCCTTCTGCCAGGGGCTGGAGCGGCAGCGCAGGGGATGGCGCTGCGCGCTCGGACTGCCACTGCAGCAACCAGCGCAGCGCAGCCAGCCCGGCCGGAGGAGCAAACAGCCACCAGGCCGTGCGCTGCACCACGGCCGGTGCGGCGTCCGTATCAGGGGATGCAGACATGCGTGGCGGCACCTGCCAGGGCTCAGGCGGCCAGGCGCGAGAGGTCGGCCACGCGGTTCATGGCGTCGTGCAGGATTTTGAGCAGGCCTTGGCGATTCAGGCGCAGGTCGAGCTGCTCGGCGTTGACCATCACGTCGTCAAAGAACGCGTCGACCGGCGCACGCAGCACCGCCAGCGTCTGCAGGCTGGCTGTGTAGTCGCCCGCCGCAAACTGCGCATTGGCCTCGGGCACGAAGCGCTGCAGCGCGGCGTAGAGGTCTTTTTCGGCCTGCTCCTGCAGCAAGGCGGGGTTGACGTGGGCATCGACGGGACCCTCGATCTCGGCCTTTTTCAGGATGTTGCCCACGCGCTTGTTGGCCGCTGCCAGGGCCGGGCTCTCGGGGAGCTGGGCAAAGGCGCGCACGGCCGCGAGTTGCTTTTCAACCAGCGCCAGGCGCTGCGGGCGCAGGGCCAGCACGGCATCGACCTCTTGCGCGCTGTAGCCCTGCTCGCGCAGGCTGCCGGCGAGGCGGTCGTAGATGAAATCGGCTAGTTGCGCCGTGGCATTCTGGATCTTGTCGCCAAACGCGGGCACAGCGCTCTGCAGCAAGGCCTGCAGATCCAGCGACAGGTTCTTTTCGACCAGCATGCGGATCACGCCCAGCGCATGGCGGCGCAGCGCAAACGGGTCGCGGTCGCCCGTGGGCAGGTTGCCGATACCGAACATGCCCACCAGCGTTTCGAGCTTGTCGGCCAGCGCCACCACCACACCGGCCATGTTGCGCGGCAACTCGTCGCCCGCAAAGCGGGGCTTGTAGTGGTCCTCGATGGCGTCGGCCACCTCGGCAGCCAGACCGTCGTTGAGCGCGTAGTAGCGGCCCATGGTGCCTTGCAGCTCGGGGAACTCACCCACCATGTCGGTCACGAGGTCGGTCTTGGCCAGCAGCGCGGCCTGGTCGGCCTGCTGCACAAGCTGGGCATCCCCCAGCTGCGTGGCAATGGCGTTGGCGATGGACCTGACACGCTCCACGCGCTCGCCCTGCGTGCCAAGCTTGTTGTGATAGACCACCTTGCCGAGGCTGTCCACGCGCGAGGCTAGCGTCTTCTTGCGGTCCTGGTCGAAGAAGAACTTGGCATCGGCCAGGCGCGGGCGCACCACGCGCTCGTTGCCGCCGATGACGAAGCTCGCGTCTTCGGGGTTGATGTTGCTCACCACCAGGAACTTGTTCGTCAGCTTGCCCGCCGCGTCGAGCAGCGGGAAGTACTTCTGGTTGGCCTTCATCGTGAGGATGAGGCATTCCTGCGGCACGCCGAGGAACTGCTCCTCGAACTCGCAGACCAGCACGTTGGGGCGCTCGACCAGGGCCGTCACCTCGTCGAGCAGTGCCTCGTCCTCGATGGGGCGTGCGCCGCCGCCCACGCGGGCGGCGGCCGCGGCGAGCTGGCGGGCGATCTCGGCCTTGCGCTCGGCAAAGCTGGCGATCACGGCGCCGTCGCGTGCCAGGGTGTCGGAGTACTGGTCGGCATGGGCCAGCACCACCGTGGGCTTGGCGGCCTCGAAGCGGTGCCCGGTGGTGGTGTTGCCGGCCTTCAAACCCAGCGCCTTGACGGGCACCACGGTGCTGCCGTGCAGCGCGACCAGGCCATGCGCCGGGCGCACGAAGTGCACGCTGCTCCAGCCGGGCAGCTCGCAATCGGTCTCCAGCTGGTAGCTCATCACCTTGGGGATGGGCAGCTTGGTAATGGCCTCGTCCAGGGCCTTCTGCAGGCCGGTGTCGAGTGTGGCGCCGGTCACCAGGCTGTCGTAGAACAGCGCCTCGGCCTTGCCGTCGGGGGCGCGCTTGAGCGCGGCCACGGCGGCGGCGGGGTCGGACAGGTCAGCGCCCAGCGCCTGCAGTTTTTTCAGCAGAGCCGGCGTGGCCTGCCCTTCGGCATTCAGGCCCACACTCACGGGCATGAGCTTCTGCTGCACGGCCTTGTCCTCGGCCTTGAGCCAGATATGGCTCACATGGGCGGCCAGGCGGCGCGGCGAGGCAAACGCCGTCACGCCAGAATCCTGGCCGACCAGGCCCTGGGCCTTGAGCTGATCGAACAGCACTTGGGCAAAGGCATCGCCGAGCTTCTGGAGCGCTTTCGGGGGCAGCTCTTCAACAAACAATTCAACGAGAAGGTTTTGCGTCGTCATGGTGTGGGGTTCCTGCGCTCAGGCGGCCTTCTTGGTGATTTTTTCGACCCACTCGCGCGGCGCCATGGGAAAGCCGAGGCGTTCGCGGCTTTCGTAGTAGCTCTGGGCCACGGCGCGGGCCAGGTTGCGGATGCGGCCGATGTAGGCGGCGCGCTCGGTGACGGAGATCGCGCCGCGCGCGTCCAGCAAGTTGAAGCTGTGCGCCGCCTTGAGCACCTGCTCGTAGGCGGGCAGTGCGAGCTGCTGCTCCATCAGGTGCCTGGCCTGCTTTTCATGCGAATTGAAGGCGGTGAACAGGAAGTCGGCGTCGCTGTGCTCGAAGTTGTAGGTGGACTGTTCCACCTCGTTCTGCTTGTAGACGTCGCCGTAGGTCAGCTTGCTGCCGTCCGCGCCCTCGGTCCAGACCAAGTTGTAGACGTTGTCCACGCCCTGCAGGTACATGGCCAGGCGCTCCAGGCCGTAGGTGATCTCGCCCGTGGCGGGCTTGCAGTCGATGCCGCCCACCTGCTGGAAGTAGGTGAACTGCGTGACTTCCATGCCGTTGAGCCAGACCTCCCAGCCCAGGCCCCAGGCGCCCAGCGTGGGGTTCTCCCAGTCGTCCTCGACGAAGCGGATGTCGTTCTTTTTCAGATCGAAGCCCAGCGCTTCGAGCGATCCCAGGTACAGCTCCAGGATATTGCTCGGCGCGGGCTTGAGCACCACCTGGTACTGGTAGTAGTGCTGCAGGCGGTTGGGGTTCTCGCCGTAGCGGCCGTCCTTGGGGCGGCGGCTGGGCTGCACGTAAGCAGCCTTCCAGGGCTCGGGGCCGATAGCGCGCAGGAAGGTGGCGGTGTGCGAGGTGCCCGCGCCCACTTCCATGTCGTAGGGCTGTAACAGCGCGCAGCCCTGGGCGTCCCAGTAGGTCTGGAGCTTGAGGATGATTTGTTGGAAGGTCAGCATGTATCGATTCTGGCTTGCCGCAGGCCGGGCCTGCGCCGATGAAGGAGAGGGGGCAGTCCGCGCTGCGCAAACGGTGATTTTACGGTGCCGCCTGCGGCGAGGCAGACATGTGGCGCCAGCGGAGGCCGCTTGCACGCACCGGCCACCGCACACCTTCACAAATCCGTCATGGTCGTGACATTCAATGCGGGTTCCCGCTTTATTTCATCGTTTACGACCCCCACGCATGACTTCCTTGTTCACTTCCTCCCGTCGGCAGCTTTTCTGCCTTTCCCTGGTTGCTGTGGCCGCCCTTTCTGCCTGTGGCGGGAGCGATGACGAGGCCGAACGCTCGCCCGTCTCGCTCCAGCTGGAGAAGATCGGCGGGTATTCCTCGGGTGTGTTCCTGCAGAGTGCCGCAGAAATCCCGGCATTTGATGCGGCCTCCCGGCGCGCTTTTGTGGTCAATGCGCAGTCGGGCAAGCTCGATGTGCTGGATCTGAGCGACCCCAAGAAGCCCCGGAAGGTGGGCGAAGTGGACGGCACCAGCGTGCTGGCCCGTGGCGAGGTCAACAGCGTGGCCGTGCAAAAAGGCCTGGTGGCCATTGCCATCCAGGCACAGCCCAAGACCGATGCGGGCCGCGTGGCCCTGTACCGGGCCGCCGACCTGCAGTTGCTGGGTTCGGTGCCGGTCGGCGCCCTGCCGGACATGCTGGTTTTCACTCCCGATGGAAAGACGGTGCTGGTGGCCAACGAGGCCGAGCCCAGCGACGACTACCAGAGCGACCCCGAGGGCTCGATCAGCCTGGTGGATGTGAGTACCCCCTCACGCCCCACGGTCCGCACGGCCGATTTCAAGGCCTTCAATGGCCGCGCGGCCGAGCTGGCCGCCAAGGGGGTGCGCCTGTTGGGGCCGTCTGCGGATGGCACGGGCAAGGCCACCGTGGCCCAGGACCTGGAGCCGGAATACATTGCGGTATCGCCCGATGGCAAGACGGCCTGGGTGTCGCTGCAGGAGAACAATGCCCTGGCGATCGTGGACCTGGCCAAGGCCACCGTCACCGATATCGTGCCGCTGGGCTACAAGGACCACGGCCTCGCGGCGAACGCGCTGGACGTGGCCGACAGCGACGGCAAGAACCCGGTCATCCAGATCGCCACAGCCCCGAATGTGCTGGGCATGTACCAGCCCGATGCCATTGCCGCCTACCAGGCGGGCGACGGTCAGACCTACGTGGTGAGCGCCAACGAGGGCGATGCACGCGCCTGGGGCGAGGGCACCCCGGCCTACTTTGGCAACGGCGCCAAAGGCCCGGGCGATGTGACCAAGGGCTTTGTGGAGGAGTGGCGCGTCAAACATCTGGTGCACAAGGACGGCTTTTTGCGCCGCGCCGACGACGATCTGCCTGCCCACCTGATTGCACTGGCCAAGGGCAATGGCGGCGCGCTGCTGAACCCGGCCCATTTCGCCTGGTGCGGCGCCGTGGCGGGCGACCCCAAGACCTGCCGCGACGACGACAAGCTGGGCCGCCTGAAGATCTCCTGGACGCAGGGCTACCAGACACACGCCGACGGCAGCCCGGTCTGGTACAACGCCCAGGGGGTGGCTAACGCCAACGGCAACCGCCTGATGTACGACAAGCTTTACGCCTATGGCGGGCGCTCCATCTCCATCTGGAACGCGCAGGGCGTGCAGGTGTGGGATTCGGGCGCGGCGATCGAGCAGTTTTTGGCCAGCGATGCCTGCAAGCTCGGCGCCAAGCGCGATAGTGCCTGCTCGACCTACTTCAACACCGGCCACGATGCCACGGCCAAGCTGGACGCCCGCAGCTCGGCCAAGGGCCCGGAACCCGAGGGCCTGGCGCTGGGCACGATCGGCAGCAAGACTTTTGCCTTTGTGGGCCTGGAGCGCATGGGGGGCGTGCTGGTGTTCGACATCACCGACCCGAAGGCTCCACAGCGTGTGGATTACCTCAACACCCGTGAGAACTGGGGCACGGTGTTCAGCGCCACTGCCGCACCGGCCCTGGACTCGGTGGGCGACCTCGGCCCGGAGGGGCTGGCCTTCATTGCCGCCAAAGACTCGCCCAATGGCAAACCCCTGCTGCTGGTGGGTAACGAGGTGAGCGGCAGCACGGCGGTGTTCCAGCTCAATCTGGGCTATTGATCGCTTGCTGCGCCCACAAGCTGCTGCGAAAACTGCACCGGTCTTCGCAGCAGGTAGGTCTTGTGGTTTGCGCCAGCCACCCGGCGGCCTGCGCCTGGCGGTGCGGCAGGCTTACGCGCCGTCCCAGCGGCGCAGCACCAGGCTGGCGTTGGTGCCACCAAAGCCGAAGCTGTTGGACAGCACGTGGGTGAGCCGTGCGTCGCGCGTGGTGGTGACCAGGGGCATGGCGCCGAGCAACGGATCGGGTGTCTCGACGTTCACCGAGCCGGCGATGAAGCCCTTGTTCAACATGATGAGGCAGTAGATTGCCTCCTGCGCGCCGGTGGCGCCCAGCGAGTGGCCGGTGAGCGACTTGGTGGACGAGAACGGCGGCACAGCATCGCCAAACACCGCCTGCATGGCGCGCACTTCCTGCATGTCGCCCACGGGCGTGGAGGTGCCGTGCGTGTTGATGTAGTCGATGGGGCCGTCCAGCCCTTGCATCGCCTGCTGCATGCACGCGATGGCGCCGTCACCCGAGGGTGCCACCATGTCCTCGCCGTCGCTGGTGGCGCCAAAGCCGACCACTTCAGCCAGGATGGTGGCGCCGCGTGCCTGGGCGTGCTCCAGGCTCTCGAGCACCACGGCGCCGCCGCCGCCAGCTATCACGAAGCCGTCGCGATGGGCGTCATAGGCGCGCGCGGCCTTCTCGGGCGTGGCGTTGTACTTGCTCGACATCGCGCCCATGCCGTCGAACAGCAGGGCCATGCCCCAGGACAGCTCTTCGCCGCCACCGGCGAACATCACGTCCTGCAGCCCGAAGGCGATCTGCTGGGCCGCCGCGCCGATGCAGTGCGCCGAGGTGGAGCAGGCCGAGGTGATGGAGTAGTTGATGCCCTTGACCTTGAAGTTGGTGGCCAGGCAGGCCGACACGGTCGAGCTCATGCAGCGCGTGACCTGGTAGGGGCCCACGCGGCGAATGCCTTTTTCGCGCAGCGTGTCGGCCGCCTCGATCTGGTTGGCGGGCGATCCGCCGCCCGATCCCATGATGAGGCCGGTGCGCGGGTGGCTCACCTGTTCGGGGCTCAATCCCGCCTGGGCAATGGCGTCTTCCAGGGCGATCTGGGCGTAGGCGGCCGCGTCACCCATGAAGCGCAGTTGCTTGCGGTCGATGCGCGCTTCGAGGTCGATCTCGGGCACGCCCGCCACCTGGCTGCGCAGACCCAGCTCGGTGAACTTTTCCACGGCCTTGATGCCGCTTCGACCCGTGCGCAGCGAGGCCTCGACCGTCGCCATGTCGTTGCCAATGCACGAGACAATGCCCGCGCCCGTGATGACGACCCGCTTTTTCATGCTGCGCCTCCCTGGCCACCTTCCTCGCGCAGGAACAGGCCCACGCGCAAGTCGTTGGCAACGTAGATCTCCTTGCCGTCGGCCAGCAGGCGGGCGTCGCCAATCGCCATGTTGAGCTTGCGCTTGATGACGCGCTTGATGTCGATCTCGTAGGTGACGAGCTTCACATCCGGCCCCACCTCGCCGGTGAACTTGACTTCGCCCGCGCCCAGCGCGCGGCCCCTGCCCGGAAGGCGCAGCCAGGTGAGATAAAAGCCGATGAGCTGCCACATGGCATCGAGCCCCAGGCAGCCGGGCATGACCGGGTCGCCCTGGAAGTGGCAGGCAAAGAACCACAGGTCGGGCTTGACGTCCAGTTCGGCCACGATCTTGCCCAGGCCATGCGCACCGCCATCGCTGTCGATGTGCGTGATGCGATCGAACATCAGCATGGGCGGCAGGGGCAGGCGCCCGCTGTCGGGGCTGAACAGCCGGCCCTCGCCCGAGGCGATCAGTTGGTCATAGGAAAAGGAATCAGCCATTGTCAGTCGTGCTCCAGATCGGCGGGCATGCCGCCTTGATTGCCCATCGCGCCCATCGCTTTGATTGAATTGCAGGGTTGCATTATCCCGTATGGTGCCCGGCATTCCGGCGTGCAAACCCCCATGCTGCCAGCACGGCCAGACCCCCCAGAATCCACAGCGGCCACAAGCCCCAGCGCGCCGCCCAGGCGGCATACGGCGTGACGGGGCCCTCGCGCCCCTGCACCTGGCCTTTCAGGATGCCGCGCACATGGCGCTCGAGCTGGTGGGTGACCACTCCCCGGTGGTCGATGATGGCGGTGGCGCCGGTGTTGGTGGCACGCACCATGGGGCGTTCGAATTCGAGGGTGCGCATGCGGCTGATGTGCAGGTGCTGGTCGATGGCCAGCGTGTTGCCAAACCAGGCGATGTTGCTGAGGTTGACAAACACGGTGGGCGCGGTGCCAGGGTTGCGGAAGTGTGCGGCCAGTTCTTCGCCAAACAGGTCTTCGTAGCAGATGTTGGGCACGATGCGCTCGCCACGCCATGCAAAGTGCGGCTGGGCCAGCCCGCCCCGGCTGAAGTCGCCCAGCGGGATGTTCATGCGCTCGGTGAACCAGCGGAAGAACGGCGGGATGAACTCCCCAAAGGGCACCAGGTGGTGCTTGTCGTAGCGGTACGGCTCGACCTGCCCGGGCTGGAAACCCAGCACCGAATTGGTGTAGCCGGATTCCAGGCTGCCCAGCGGCATGCCGAGCAGCGCAGCGCTGTCGTTGCTGGCAAAGTGCTGCGCGATGGCGTCGAGGTACCCGGGCGTGAGCTGCTGCGGCAACAGGGGAATGGCAGTTTCGGGGGCCACCACCAGGGCGCCCTTGAGGGAGGTCAGGCGGTCGCCGTACCACTGCAGTGCCATGGGCACGCCGCTGCCCGGCTGGAATTTTTCGTCTTGCGGGATGTTGCCTTGCAGCAGGGCCAGGGACAGGGGTGGAGCGGGCGGCCCTGCAGGGGTCTGGCACAGCTCCACGGCACAGTGGCGCTGCCATGCGGCGCCCGCTCCCAGTGCCGCCAGCCCCAGCGCCAGAGCCCAGGCGGGGGCGCTGCGCAGGTCGCTGCGGCGCACCTGCACCAGCAGCATGGCCAGTGCCGCGGCAACGCCGCTGATGCCGTAGACGCCGATGCTGCGTGCCAGCGCGGCCAGGGGCCCTTCGACGTGGGCATAGCCGCCTGCACCCCACGGGAATCCGGTCCACCAGACGCCGCGAGCCAGTTCGGCCAGCATCCAGAGCGCTCCGAAAACAATAGCTGTCAGCGCTCTTCCATCAAGGGCTAGAGCTCTGAAAAGACCTGAAACCAAGGCGTAGTAGGCTCCCAGTGCAGCCGCCAGTGCCAGCACGGCCGCCACGGCCAGCGGGGCGCTCAGGCCGCCATAGCTGTGCATGGAGATGTACAGCCACCAGAAGGTGCCTGCGAGCCAGGCGGTGGCAAAGACCCAGCCCAGGGCGGCTGCCCGCCGCACCGTGGTGCTGCTGCGCAGCAACCAGGCCAGCGCCGCCAGCGAAGCCAGCTGCAGCCACCACGCCGGCTGCCCGCTGCCCGGCAGTGCCAGCGAGGCCGCCTGCGCCAGGCCGGCGCACAGCGCCAGCGGCATGCGCCACCGCGCCGCATGCGCCACGGAGGAGAGGCGTGCGGGCATCAGCCGGCGCTTGCGCGGTCTGGCGTCTGGGGGGTCACCTTGAACCAGCGCACGGCACCGCCTTTGGTATGCAGCACGACGAACTGCAGGCCGCACAACTCCGTCTGCTCGCCACGTTTGGGCACGTGGCCCATTTCGTGGGAGATGAGGCCGCCGATGGTTTCGAAGGTTTCGTGCGGGTCGCTGCCTGCAATGGCCACGTCAAAGGCTTCTGACACGCGCTCGATGGGGGTGTCTCCGCTGACGCGGTAGGTGCGGTCGGCCAGGGCGAAGATGTCGCCCTCGTCCTCGGGGATGTCGAACTCGTCCTCGATTTCACCGACGATCTGCTCGAGCACATCCTCGATGGTGACCAGCCCGGCCACACGGCCAAATTCGTCGATCACCACCGCCAGGTGGTTGCGGTTGGCCCGAAATTCGCGGAGCAGGTCGTTCAGGCCCTTGCTTTCGGGCACAAAGACGGCCGGGCGCAGCAGGGCGCGGATGTTCAGCTCGGGAGAACGCTGCAGCTTGAGCAGGTCCTTGGCCATCAGGATGCCGATGATGTTCTCGCGTTCGTCCTGGTACACCGGGAAGCGCGAATGGGCGGTGCTGATGACGACCCGCAGCAACTCGTCGAAGGGGGCGTCGATAGGGAGCAGGTCCATGCGGGGCGCAGCCACCATGACATCGCCCGCGGTCATGTCGGCCATGCGGATCACACGTTCGAGCATGACGCGCGCATCGGCGCCAATCACGTCGTTGCTTTCGGCGTCGGCCAGGGCCTCGATCAGCTCTTCGGGCGAATCCGGCCCGGGGTGGATGAATTCCACCACCTTCTGGAGGAATGTGCGCTTGTCTTCCTTTTCAGGGGTTCGCGCGGGGTGCGGGTCTGACACTGCCTTCGGGTGCAGGACGTGCGGTAGTGAAACAAGCCTTGAGGATAACGGATTGGCGTGACACCCATGCACCCTCCTGCAGCCCGCGGCTGCCGGGCTTATTCGGCAGACTGGTGGCGTGCGTTGCGCACGCCTTCGCGCACTTCCTGCACGCCCGCCAGGAACTCGCGGAACTGCTTGGCCTGGCGCTTGATCTGGTAGTCGACCTCGGCGTACTGCTGCTCGACGATTTCGGTCATCCGGGTGTCCAGGCTGGCGGGCGGCACTTCCAGGTAGGCCTCGGATTCGGAGCCGTCGCGGTGCACCACCGCGCCCGCGTTGCGGGCAATCTTGAGCATGGCAGTGTTTTCAGACAGCGCATGGATGAACACCATGCGCACGCCCTCGTTGCGGGCGTGCATCACGGCGCGCTCGAACAGCCGCGCCCCAAGGCCGCGCCCGCGGGCCGATTTGAGCACCGAAACGCCGAACTCGGCGCAGTGCTTGTGCTCAGGCAGCGCGGTGTAGGCCAGGTGCGCCATGGCGACGAGTTCCAGGCGGCGGTTGTAGATGCCGAAGATGTCGTCGTGTTCGAAGTCGAGCTGGCTGGCGTAGCGCCGTACCTGCTCATCGGTGGCAGGAAAACCAAAACGCAGGTAGCGGTCGGCCGGGTCCAGCGCCAGCAGGTGCACAGCGATGCGCTCGCGGTAGCTGGGGCCGAGGGAGCGGATCGGAACCATCAGGGGGGTGCTGGTTTTGCCAGGCTTGGGCTCCCCTGCACCCGCCGGGCGCAGCAGATCGGTGCCTGCGTTCCAGGATGCTTTGAGCCAGTCTTTGGTGTCGGTCATGGCGCCAATATAAGGGTTTTCCCGGGGGTTTCCAAGTCTTTTTGTTGCGCTGCAACAATTTAGTGCCCACACCCCAGTTTTCGAATGGAATCAACCGTTTGGGGCGTTCTGCACCCCCCCCGGTGGGGCCTTGCCTGCCGGTTGGTCGACAGAGCCACCCGTTTGCCGTTCGGGTCGCAGGCTTCGGGGGCGTTGACCTGCCGAGAGCGCAGAACGGCCACAGACCCGGGTATGTCCCGATGGCGACAGCACTGCAGATCATGAAAATTTCGTTTGCAAAAACGCACGGTCGTTCGTTTTATGCGCTGATACCTATCACCACCCCAGGAGACATCCCATGACCGGTTTCTTCGGCCGCCTGCTGCGCGGCCTGGCCTTTGCCTCGGCAGCCTTGGCCCTGCTCCCCTTGCAGAGTGCACACGCCCATAGCGGCTACACCCAGACGCGCTACCCGATCGTGCTGGTGCACGGGCTGTTCGGTTTCGATTCGGCGCTGGGGGTGGATTATTTCTACGGTATCCCGGGCGCCCTGCAGCGCGATGGCGCCAAGGTGTACGTGGCCCAGGTGTCTGCCGCCCACAGTACCGAGGTGCGCGGCGAGCAGCTGCTGGCCCAGGTGAAGAACATTCTGGCCCTCACGGGGGCCTCCAAGGTCAACCTGATCGGCCATTCGCACGGCGGCCCCACCACGCGCTATGTAGCTGGCGTGGCTCCGCAGCTGGTGGCTTCGGTTACCTCGATTGGCGGGGTGAACCGCGGCTCGCGCGTGGCCGACATCGTGCGCGGCGTGGCCCCGGCCGGCACCGTGAGCGAAACCGTGGCCAACGGCGCTGCGTCGGCGCTGGTCGGGCTGATCAACCTGGTCTCGGGCGGCAGCAGCCTGCCGCAGCTGCCTACCGCTGCACTCGATTCACTCACCACGGCGGGTTCGGCCCAATTCAATCAGCGCTTTGCGGCGGGCGTGCCCACCAGCGGCTGCGGCCATGGTGCCGAGCTGGTCAACGGCGTACGTTACTACTCCTGGACCGGAACCCGGACCCAGACCAACGTGCTGGATGTGACGGACGGCGCACTCGGAGTGCTGGGCCTGGCGTTCGGTGAGGCCAACGATGGGCTGGTGTCGGCCTGCTCTTCGCGCCTGGGCAGGCATCTGGGTGACTACCGTCAGAACCACCTGGACGAAGTCAACCAGCTCGTCGGCCTGCGCGACTGGTTCTCGACCGACCCGGTCACGCTGTACCGCCAGCACGCCAACCGCCTCAAAACCGCCGGTCTGTGATGCGCAAGGGCGCCCTGGCACTGGTGGCCTGCGCCCTGCTGGGTGCAGGAGCCTGGTGGTGGATGCAGGGGGATGCTGCCCCGCAGGCGCAGGGGGCATCGGGGGCGCGCGCTCCGGGGCGTGTGCCGGCGTCGGGCGCCCCGAGCGCTGCCGCCCTTCCCGGTGGTGCGACGGCACCGGGTCACACGGCTTCCGGCCGGGGCCTTGACGGCATGGCCGACCCGCTGCTGCAACCCGGTCTGCGTGACGCTCTCGAAGCCCTGCTGCACGCAGCGGGTGATGTCCCTGACCCGCAGGCCCTCAAGCAGCGCCTCGAAGGCCTGGTGGATCAGCACTTTGCACCCGAACTGGCCACCCGCGCCCTGGCACTTGCGCAGCGCTATGTGGACTACCGCGTAGCCCTGGGCCAGCTGCGTGCGCCCGCCGACCTGCGCGACCCGCGCGCCTTGCGCGAGACACTGGAGGCACGCCAGAAGCTGCGGCGGCAGTATTTCGAAGCCGACGAATTTGACGCTCTGTTTGCACCCGAGATGGCGCTGGACCAGGCGACGCTGGCCCGCCTGGAGATCGAGCACAACAGCGCACTCAGCCCCGAACAAAAACGCAGCGCGCTGCAGGAGGCCGAGGCCGTGCTGCCCGCCGAGCAGCGCGCCCTGCGCGCCGAGGCCGTGGCCCATGTCGGCGTGGCGCAACAGACCGCAGCCTTTCATGCGCAGGGCGTGGACGACACCACGCGCCACGCCCTGCGCAGTGCGCAGCACGGCGAGGAAGCCGCCCGGCGCCTGGCACGGCTCGACCTCGAGGAACGCGACTGGAATGCCCGCCTCGATCGCTACCAGCAGGCGCAGCGCAGCACACCGGATGCAGCCCGCCTGCAGCAGTTGCGTACCCAGCTGTTTTCACCCGAGGAGCAGTTGCGCATCAAGGCCGCTCTGGCGCTGCGCACCCAGCCCGCCATGGCCGCGCGCTAAAACCCGGTTCCGCTCAGCTTTGGCCCGGCTCCAGCGCCGCAAGACACGCCCGCATCACCCCCGGATCGCAGGCCATTTGCACATGCGCCACCCCCTCCACCAGGCGGTTGTCCGCTCCCGCCAGGGCCGCCGTGCTCGCCGGGAACACGATGTTGTCGCAGTTCGAATACCAGCAGGTCAACAGCCCCGCCCGCGCAGGCGGCTCGGCAGCCTGCAGTTGCCGCACCCAGTCGCCCCCCAGCCGCATCTGCTGCCCGTTGGTGGCCTGGCTGAAGCGTCCCAGCCAGGTGCCGCCGTGCGGCGTTCCCAGCGTGATGACATGGTGCACCCGGGCGTCGGCCTGGTAGGCCCGCAGCCAGGCCCGCGTGGCCAGGCCGCCCATGCTGTGCGCAACGATCACCGGCGGCATGCCGGTGGCCTCGGTGACGCGGCGTACGGCGTCCTCGATGAGGGGGGGGTACTCGTCGATGGAGCCGAACACCGGCTCCAGGTTCACCGCCACCCAGGCGTGGCCCCGTGCGCGCAACAAGGGCATCCAGGGCAGCCACAGCCCGCGGTTGCACAGGAATCCATGCACCAGCACCACTCCGCGCCGCGCCGTGGGGGTGGCGGGCAGCCAGTCAGGCACGCTGCGGCTGCGAAACGGCTGGCGCCAGCAGAACACGGCCAGTGCTACACCCATCTCGCCCCACCAGGCGCGCCAGACCTGCGCTGCGCGGGCGCGCGGCGCCGGGTCGGAGCGGTTGGCGGCGCGCATCAGCACGAATTGCAGCCCCATCACCAGAGCGAACAGCCAGCAGCCCAGCAGCGGCACCGCCAGCGCCCAGCCCGGTGACTGCGGCCACACGGCCAGCAGCCAGGCCAGCGGGCCCAACACCAGCGCCAGGGTCCAGACAATTTGTATGCGAGCGATCATGGAAGGTGCCAATCGTGGGGTGAACAGCCGCAGGGCCGGGGGCAGGGTAACCGAAAGGGCCGCCTGCGCATTCGACTGACCTGTCGAAAGACGATGCGCTGGCAGCCGTATTTTTTGGGTCTAATGGGTCTTCCCCGTGCCAACCCGCTGGAGCCCATGGACGCCGCTGACACCATTCGCAACTGCATCGCCGACGTGACGGCCCTGCGCATGCACCGCATGGGCGACCCCGCCCTGGCGCGTGCGGTGCTGGAGGTCAAGACGCTGCAATCGCGCCGCTTCACCGGGACCTATGCCGATCTGATGGCCGACCCCGCTGTGCGGCCCGCCACCCGGTTTTTTCTGGACGAGCTGTACAGCCCGGGCGATTTTTCGGCGCGCGACGATCAGTTTGGCCGCATTGCCGGCACGCTGCAGACCGTGTTTCCCAAGCCCGTGGTGCAGACCGCCGTGTCGCTGGCGCTGCTCCATGCCCAGACGGAGGAGCTGGACCAGGCCATGGGCCGCGCCTGGCTGGCCCGGGCCGATGCGCCCGGCCAAGCCGCACGCTACACCATCGCCTGGCGCGCCGTGGGCGAGCGCCACGCCCGCCATGGGCAGCTGGCCAGCGTCATCACCATCGGGCAAGACCTCGCGCGGCTCACGCGCATGCCCGGCCTGCGCACCATGCTGCGCATGATGCGCAGGCCGGCCCAGGCGGCCGGCCTGGGGGCCCTGCAGCACTTTCTGGAGTCGGGTTTTGACACCTTTGGCGAACTGGCACGCCAGCGCGGCGCGGTTGAACGTTTTCTGAACACAGTGCACGAGCGCGAGTCGCACTTGATGGAGATCATGTTCGAGGCCCCGGCTGTCGCCTGCGAGACCGAACTGACCCGCACCCTAGGACAAGCCCGATAACGCCAAGCATCCGCTTGCTTGGACAATGACCGCCCACCCCTTTCCGACTTTTTGACCGCAGAACATCGCATGGACAAGATCTGGCTGAAAAACTATCCCGCGGGCGTGCCGCACGATGTGGACCCCGAGCAGTACCGCTCCGCCGCGCACATGCTGGAAGAGGCGATGCGCAAGCACGCATCCAGCCCTTTCTCGGTGTGCATGGAGCGCTGGATGAGCTACGGGGAGCTGGACCGCCACTCTGCCGCCCTGGGTGCCTGGCTGCAGGGCCTGGGGCTGGAGCCGGGCGCGCGCGTGGCCATCATGCTGCCCAACGTGCCGCAGTTCGCCGTGACCATGGCCGCCGTGCTGCGTGCGGGCTACACCTGCG
This sequence comes from Burkholderiaceae bacterium, assembly GCA_024710165.1. GTDB lineage: Bacteria > Pseudomonadota > Gammaproteobacteria > Burkholderiales > Burkholderiaceae_C > Simplicispira. The sequence continues at coordinate 16,881 of JANJVG010000073.1, read as the reverse complement.
TGAACGTCAACCCGCTCTACACCGCTCGCGAGCTGGAGCACCAGCTCAAGGACTCCGGCGCCACCGCCATCGTCATCCTCGAAAACTTTGCCCACACCCTGGCCGAGGTCATCGACCACACCGGCGTCCAGCATGTGGTGATGGCCTCGATGGGCGACCTGCTGGGCGCCTGGTACGGTCGATGGATTTCGTTCGCTGTGCGCCACCTGGCCAAGATGGTGCCCGCCTACGAACTGCCGCTGTCGGGTGGGCGCAAGGTCACCAGCTTCAAGAAGGCGCTGGCCCTGGGCGCACGCCGTAACCTGCAGCCCAGCCAGGCCACCCCGGACTCCATCGCCTTTTTGCAGTACACGGGCGGCACCACGGGCCTGTCCAAGGGCGCCGTGCTGACGCACCGCAACATCGTGGCCGCCACGCTGCAGGCCGAGGCCTGGTTCACGCCGGCGTTGGCAAAGATTGGCGACCTGAGCAAGGCCAACAGCATTGCTGCGCTGCCGCTGTACCACATCTTTGCGCTCACGCTGTGCCTGCTGGCCATCCGCCAGGGTTCGCGCCTGACGCTGATCCCCAACCCGCGCGACATCCCCAAGTTCGTCGAGGTGCTGAAAAAGCGCCCCTTCCACATGCTGCCTGCCGTGAACACGCTGTTCAACGCGCTGCTGCAGAACCCGCAGTTCCGTGCGCTCGATTTTTCGCACCTGTGCGTGTCGCAGGCCGGGGGCATGGCAGCCTCCGAAGGCACAGCCAGACAGTGGCAGAAGGTCACGGGCAGCACCATGATCGAAGGCTGGGGCATGAGCGAAACCTGCGCCATCGGCACCAACAACCCGGTCAACAACACCGCCTTCAGTGGCAGCATCGGCCTGCCGTTGCCGGGCATCGACATCGCCATCAAGGACGACGCGGGCAACAGTGTGCCCCAGGGCGAATCGGGCGAGATCTGCATCCGGGGCCCCAACGTGATGCCGGGCTACTACAACCAGCCCGAGGAAAACGCCAAGGCCTTCACGCCCGACGGCTTCATGCGCACGGGCGACATCGGCATCATGGACGCCGAAGGCTACACGCGCATCATCGACCGCAAGAAGGACATGATCCTGGTCAGCGGCTTCAACGTCTTCCCCAACGAGATCGAGAACGTCATCTCCACCTGCCCCGGCGTGCTCGAATGCGCGGCCATCGGCATTCCCGACGAAAAGCAGGGCGAAGCCGTCAAGGTGTTCGTGGTGCGCAGCGACCCCTCGCTCGAAGAGGACGACGTGGTGCGCTTCTGCCACGACAACCTCACCGGCTACAAGCGGCCCAAGTACATCGAGTTCCGTGACGACCTGCCCAAGACCAACGTGGGCAAGATCCTGCGGCGGGAGCTAAGGACAACCCCCTGAGTCGCCTGCGGCGCCTTCCCCCTTCTCTTGCAGCGCTGCGCGCTGCGGAAGAGGGACACCGCCAGCGCGGCGGGGCGGCCCTTGCGCGGCGGTCACTGGCCTGAGCCGCGCGCGTGGCAACCACCACGGACAGTAACTACTCATTGGATAGCTTATGACGCCCCATCCATCAGTCCTGCCCCCAGAAATCACTGTTTTTGAACGCGGATGGCTGTCTTCGAACAACATCCTGTTCACGGGCGAGCGCTCGGGGGCGGCGCTGGTGGACACGGGCTACTGCTCGCACGGCGAACAGACCCTGGCTCTGGTGCAGTCGGCGCTGGGCGGGCGGCCGCTGGAGCGCATTCTCAACACCCACCTGCACAGCGACCACTGCGGCGGCAACGCCGCGCTGCAGCAGGCCTGGCCGCAGGTGCACACCGCCATTCCGCCCGGCCAGGCCGCGCATGTGCGCGACTGGGACCCGTACGCCCTGAGCTACACGCCCACCGGCCAGAACTGCCCGAAGTTCCGCTGCGACGCGCTGCTGCAGCCCGGCACCGAGGAACGGCTGGGCGACCGCCCCTGGCAGGTGCACGCCGCGCCGGGGCACGACCCGCACTCCATCGTGCTGTTCGAGCCACAGGACCGCATCCTGATTTCGGCCGACGCGCTGTGGGAGAACGGCTTCGGCGTGGTCTTTCCCGAGCTGGAGGGCAACGAGGCCTTTGCCGAGGTGGTCGCCACCTTCGACCTGATCGAGCACCTGGCCCCCCGCACCGTGATCCCGGGCCACGGCCCGGTGTTCCACGACGCAGCGCGGGCGCTCGCCGTGGCGCGCAAGCGGCTCGACGGCTTTGCCAGCAACCCCGGCAAGCACGCGCTCTATGCGGCCAAGGTGCTGCTCAAGTACAAGCTGCTGGAATGGCAGCGCATTCCGCTCGCCGACCTGTACGCCTGGGCCATCGCCACGCCCTACTTCGGTGCGCTGCGCGCGCGCCACTTCGGCGATCAGCCCGAGGACCAATGGTTGCAAGGTCTGGCCGACGATCTGGTGCGCTCGGGCGCGGCGCGGCGGGAGGGGGATTGGCTGGTCAACCTCTGATTTTGGCCACTGGCGCCTGTTGAATCAGCGCTTCCTGCTATTTTTTTGATAGTTACTTCAGTGCCTTGATTGAGGGCAGGTGCCGGGTCTCGCCCCGGCGGGCGACTCACTTTTCTTTGCTTCGCCAAAGAAAAGTGAGCAAAAGAAAGTTACTGCGCCGCCGGGCGCACATCCCGGCACCCGCACTCAAAAAAAACCGCGCTAACTATCAAAATAATAGCTACAAACGCCTAGCTATCAAGCACAACAAGCCTAAAACACCTCAAAAATCACCCTGAGCCACCAGCGACTCCGCCGGCAACGTACACAGCTCCTGCAACAGCAGCGCCAGCTGCGCGCCGGCCGCCTCCACCACGGCCCGCCCCTTCTCGGCCGTCGCACCGACCGCATTGCCCACGGCACCCGCCGGGTGGTAGTCCTGGATGGCCCAGCCCATCTTGGCGCTCTTGCCGTTGCCCAGCAGGGCGTAGCGCTCGGCCCGGTCCTGCGAGGTGGATCGGAAGTCGCGCGCCTGGTCCATGCACACCGTCTGCCGCGCCAGGTGCAGCATCATCGAGGTCTCGATCTCCCCGGCGTGGATGCCGAAGCGGTGCTCCTGCGCGCTGAACAGCGCCTGCACGCTATCGGGCAGCGGCAGGCTGAACCAGCTCGCGCTGTAGGTCAGCAGGCCCTGGTGCTGGCGCAGTTCGCGCGCCACGATGTCCATCACGCTGACCTGGCCGCCGTGGCCGTTGAGCAGCAGCAGCTTTTTGATCCCGGCGCGCGCCACGCAGGCGCCGATCTCGGTCCACAGCGCAATCACCGTGGCGGGCGACAGCGACAGCGTGCCGGGGTAGGCCAGGTGCTCGGTGCTCAGGCCCATCACCTGCGGCGGCAGGAACAACGCTGGCAGACCGGCGGGCAGCAGCGGCAGCGCGGCATCGATCACGCCCTGCAGGAGCGTGGCGTCCACGCTCAGCGGCAAATGCGGCCCGTGCTGCTCGATGGCGGCCACGGGCAGCACGGCCACGGCCTGCGCGGCCAGGGGGCTGGCCTGCAGGTGCGCAAAGTCGCGCGTGGTGAGTTCGGCCCAGAAGCGCGAGGGCAGGGAGAAAGCGGCTGCAGTCATGCCCGCCATGGTAGTGCAGCCTGACGGTTGCCAGTTCAGTGCAGCTGCCAATACAGCAGGTGCCCCACCCCCAGGGCCACCAGCAGCCCCAGCGCCCAGGCGCTGGCCTGTGTGCCCAGCCCCCGGCGCCGCTGGGCAGCCGCCAGCACCAGGCCCGCCAGCAGCAACGCAGCCCACAGCCCGGCCAGCGCCACCCAGATCACGCCCACAAAGGTGCAGCCAAAGCTCTCGCAGCGCAGCTGCCAGGTGTACCGGGCCAGCATGGCCAGCACCGCCACAAGAACCAGCAGCCCGGCGCCCGCATGGCGCAGCACGGCGGTCCAGGCGGCGCGCAGGGCGGGCACCAGCGGGGCTGGCAAGAAGCGGCGTTGGGTCATGCCCGCCATGGTAATGACGAAGAACGTGCCCGCAAATGGTTGGATGCTGCCTGGGGCGCAGCCGGGATCGCCTCAATCCCGCACACGCCGCACGGGCGCGCCACACCGGCACAATACCGGCGCAGCCCCCTGCCCCTGGCTCTGGCCCAGGCCCTCCCCCGGAACCAAAACACCGCACCACGCTCCCACAGGACGACCATGTCCCACCGCCTTCACCGTTTTCTGATTGCTCTTTTTTTCATAGCTGCCAGCGCAGAATGGAAAAGCGCAAACGCCCAATTTGACACCAAGTCTGCTGCAGCGACAGGCAGCGTGGCGAGCACGCCGCAGGTGCACGCCGAGCTGCTGGCCCACGCACCCGAGGGCGTGGAACCCGGCAAACCGGTGTGGCTGGGGCTGCAGTTGACGCACCAGAAAGACTGGCACACCTACTGGAAGAACCCCGGTGATTCGGGCCTACCCACCGAGCTGAGCTGGCAACTGCCCGCCGGGCTGGATGTGGGCGAAACCGCCTGGCCCGTGCCCAGCCTGTTCCGCATCGACACGCTGGCCAACTACGGCTACGGCGGCCAGGTGCTGCTGGCAGCGCCGCTGCAGGTGTCTGCCGGTTTCACGGCGCCCGCCAGCGGCCACATCGACATCCGCCTGCGCGCAACCTGGCTGGCCTGCCGGGTCGAGTGCATCCCGCAGGAGGGCAACTTTGAGCTGCAACTGCCGGTGCGCGGCTCCACCGCCATGCACAGCGCGGCTTTTGCGCAGGCCCAGGCCGCACAACCCCGCCCGCTGCAGGGCAGCAGCCACGTCACCGTGCAGGGCGAACGCCTGCAGCTGCGCGTGAGGGGCCTGCCCGCCAGCGTGCAGGGCCGGCAGCTGGAGGTGTTTCCCGAGCCGGCCGCCGTCCTCATTCCGGCGGCGGTGCCCGGCACCGACTGGACGCAGGCCTGGCAGGGTGACACCTGGACGGCCAGCCTGCCGCTCTCGCCCGACCGGGGCACCAGCCTGGCGCAGCTGCCGCTGGTGCTGGCCCCCGCTCCCGGTCAGGGCCCGCAGCCCGCGGGCAGCCCGGCCGGCTGGCACACCGTGGCCACAGTGGAGGGCCAATGGACGCCTGCCACGCCCCGCGCAGGCGTCTCGCCGGCACTGGCCGCTGCGCTGGAAGCCAACCGCACCGCCAGCACCCCCACCCCCGGCACCGCTTCAGGCTCGCTGCTGGCCGCGCTGGTGGGCGGGCTGATTGGCGGGTTGCTGCTCAACCTCATGCCCTGCGTGTTCCCGGTGCTGGCCATCAAGGTGATGGGCTTTGCCCGCCACGGCCAGCACCGGCGCGCCCAGCGCGTGGGCGGCCTGGCCTACACCGCCGGCGTGGTGCTGTCGTTTCTCGCGCTGGGCGGCCTGCTGCTGGCGCTGCGCGCTGCGGGCGAGCAGCTGGGCTGGGGCTTCCAGCTGCAGTCGCCCGCCGTGGTGGCGCTGCTGGCCGCGCTGTTCACGCTCATCGGGCTGAACCTGGCGGGCGTGTTCGAATTCGGCCAGTTCGTGCCCGGCCGCCTGGCCACGCTGCAGGCGCGCCACCCGGCGGGCGATGCCTTCCTCACCGGTGTGCTGGCCGTGGCCATTGCCTCGCCCTGCACGGCCCCGTTCATGGGGGCTGCGCTGGGCTTTGCCATCGACCTGCCGGCCCCCCAGGCACTGGCCGTGTTCGGCGCCCTGGGCGTGGGCATGGCCCTGCCCTACCTGGCGGCCGCCTGGGTGCCCGCCGTGGCACGCGCCCTGCCACGCCCTGGCGCCTGGATGGATACCTTCCGCCGCGCCATGGCCTTCCCCATGTTTGCCACCGTGGTCTGGCTGGTGTGGGTGCTGGGCCAGCAAAGCGGTATCGACGGTGCGGGGGCCCTGCTGGCGCTGCTGGTGGCTGGTAGTAGCGTGGTGTGGTCGCTTACGCTGCGCGGCCGCACGCGCCTCGTCATGGCGTCTGTCCTGGTCGCCTTCTGCGCCTGGCTGGGGGGCGCCATCGGCCCCAACGTGCTCCAGCCCATGGAAGCACCCGCCCCCGTGGCCGGAGCGGCCGGTACCACCTGGCAACCCTGGTCGGCCCAGCGCGTGCAGGAACTTTCAGCCCAAGGCAAGCCGGTGTTCGTGGACTTCACCGCCGCCTGGTGCGTGACCTGCCAGTACAACAAGCGCAACGCCCTGCAGGATGCCGATGTGCTGGCCGACTTCGCCAGACACGGCGTGACGCTGTTGCGCGCCGACTGGACGCGGCGCGACAGCGCCATCACCGCCGCCCTGGCCGAGCTGGGCCGCAACGGCGTTCCGGTGTACGTGCTCATGGCCCCCGGCCGTGCGCCCGTGGTGATGAGCGAGATCCTCAGCGTGCCGGAGCTGCGCGCGGCGCTGGCGGCGCTGTAGTCTGCCCGCCCAGGGGCCCTGCTTGCGTACACTGGCACGCATGAGCCGCACCCCCGACACCATCAGCACCCTGCGCGATGTTCTTGCGCGCTGCCGCACCATCGCGGTAGTGGGCCTGTCGCCGCAATGGCACCGCCCCAGCTACTTCGCTGCCAAATACATGCAGGCGCACGGTTACCGCATCGTGCCCGTCAACCCGGTGGTGGCACGCGAAGGCGGCAGCATCCTGGGTGAGCCCTGCCACGCCAGCCTGTACGAGGCCGAACAGGCCATCGCCCGCCAGGGCGGGCGCATCGACATGGTGGACTGCTTCCGCAAGAGCGAGGACATCCCTCCGCTGGCCGAGGAGGCCGTGGCCATCGGCGCCAGTTGCCTCTGGCTGCAGCTCGGTGTGCGGCATGAGGACGCCGCCCAGCGCGCCGAGGACGCGGGCCTGCAGGTCATCCAGAACCGCTGCGTGAAGATCGAGCATGCGCGCCTGTTCGGCGGCCTGGGCTGGATGGGCGTGAACACCCAGGTGATCACCGCCAAGCGCCTTCGGCAGCTCCCCTATTGATAGCTACCTGCGCTTGCTACACAAGCGCTGGATGCACTTTTGATGCATAAAACCATGGCAGATACACCCTCTTCCGGCGCCGACCATACCTACGGCTTCGGCACCCGCGCCATCCACGCCGGCGCCCAGCCCGACCCGGTGACCGGCGCGCGCGCCACGCCCATCCACCAGACCACCAGCTTTGTCTTCGACAGCGCCGAGCACGCCAGCAGCCTGTTCAACCTGCAGACCTTCGGCAACGTCTACAGCCGCATCAGCAACCCCACGGTCGCCGTGCTGGAGGAGCGCATCGCCAGCCTGGAGAACGGCCGCGCCGCGCTGGCCTGCGCCAGCGGCATGGCCGCGCAGATGGCGGCGCTGCTGGCCATATTGAAATGCGGCGACCACATCGTGGCAGCGAGCACGCTGTATGGCGGCACGGTGGGCCAGTTGGGCGTGGGCTTTGCCCGGCTGGGCATCGAGACCACGTTTGTAGACCCGGCCGACCCCGAGAACTTTGCACGCGCCATGCGCCCGAACACGCGCGCCGTGTACGGCGAGACCATCGGCAACCCGCTGGTCAACGTGCTCGACATTGGTTCAATAGCCGACGTGGCGCACGCGCACGGCGTTCCGCTGGTCATCGACAACACGGTGGCCAGCCCCTACCTGTGCAACCCGCTGAATTTTGGCGCCGACATCGTGGTGCACAGCGCTACCAAATACATCGGCGGCCACGGCACCACCATGGGCGGCGTGGTGGTGGAAGGCGGCAAGTTCCCCTGGGACAACGGCAAGTTCCCCGAGATGGTCGAGCCCAGCCGCGCCTACCACGGCGTGAAGTTCTACGAGACCTTCGGCGACTTCGGCTACACCATGAAAGCGCGCATGGAGGTCAACCGCACCTTTGGCGGCGTGCTCTCGCCCCTGAACGCCTGGCTGCTGCTGCAGGGCGCCGAGACGCTGCACCTGCGCATGCGCGAGCACTGCCGCAACGCGCTGCGGGTGGCGCAGTTCCTGCAGGGCCACCCGAAGGTGCAGTGGGTCAATTACCCCGGCCTTTCGGGCTCGCCCTTCCACGCGCTGGCGCAAAAGCAGTTCCGCGCGGTGGACGGCCACCCCGGCGCTTCGGGCATCCTCACCTTCGGCGTGAAGGGCGGGGCTGCCGCGGGCGAGAAGTTCATCGACGCCTGCGAGTTTCTGAGCCACCTGGCCAACATTGGCGACGCCAAGACGCTGGTGATCCACCCCGCTTCCACCACGCACCGGCAACTGAACGACGAAGAGCTGGCGCGGGCGGGCGTGGGCGCCGATATGGTGCGCCTGAGCGTCGGCATCGAGGACGTGGACGACATCCTCTGGGACATCGACCAGGCGCTGGAGCGCGCCACGGGATAGGAGCCTGGGCTGTCAGGGCTCCTCTGGCGGCATGCGCCGGGCTGCCACGCGGCAGCGCTGCCAGCGCCGCCCCCGCTGCACGGCCGGCGCCAGCCACAGGATGTGCACCGCCACATACCCCAGCGCCGCCAGCAGCAAGCCCAGCCCGGGCAGCCCCACCAGCAGTGGCACACCCAGGGCCTGCACCCACGCGGCCAGGGCCTGCAGGGTGAAGTCGCCCCCGGGCGCCACGCTGCCCCAGGCGGGCATCACCTGCTCTCCCGGCATCACCAGCGCCCCCAGATAGAAGGCCAGGGCGTACAGCGGCACGATCGTCAGGGGGTTGGTGTAGAACGTGGCGACACCACCCGCCACCACATTGCCCCGCAGCCAGGCACAGGCCAGCAGGGTGCCGGGCAGCTGCAGCGGCCCCGGAATCAGCCCGCAGAACATGCCGGCCGCCACGCCCCGGGCCAGGGGCTGGCGCTGAAAGCGGAAGAGTGCGCGCCGTTCCAGCCAGGGCTGCAGGCGCAGCAGCCAGGGCCGGTCCAGCTGGCCGCGCACACGGGGCTCCAGCCCCCGCAGCCAGCGGCGCAAGCTGCACAGTATTTGCATGGTGATGCTGACCTGGTCAGCCCTTGGGCGATACGCCCTGGCTGGAGCCGCGCAGCGACAGCAGAACCGAGCCGGCAATCAGCGTGGCCGTGACCAGCAGGGCATAGCCGATCGGGATCTTGTAGAAGTCGATCAGCAGCATCTTGGTGCCGATGAACACGAGCACCAGCGCCAGGCCATAGGCCAGCAGGTGGAAGCGGTTGGCCAGGTCGGCCAGCAAGAAGTACAGCGCGCGCAAGCCCAGGATAGCGAAGATGTTGGCCGTGAGCACGATGAACGGGTCGCTGGTGATGGCGAAGATGGCCGGAATGCTGTCCACGGCAAAGATGATGTCGGTGGTGCCGATCAGCACCAGCACCACGAACAGCGGGGTGTAGTGCTTCACGCCGTCGATCATGGTGCTGAGCTTCTCGCCGTCGAACCGGTCGGTGATGCGCATGCGCTTTTTCAGCAGCGTGAGCACCGGGTTGGTGGCGATGTCGGGCTCCTGCCCGGCAGCAAACCACATCTTCACGCCGGTGATGACCAGGAAAGCGCCGAACACGTACAGCAGCCAGTGGAAGGTGGCCAGCAGCCAGGCGCCCACCAGAATCAGCACGGTGCGCAGCACGATGGCGCCAATGATGCCGATGATGAGCGCGCGCTTCTGGTACTGCGGCGGCACGGCAAAGTAGCTGAACAGCATCAGAAAGACGAAGATGTTGTCCACCGACAGGCTCTTTTCGACCAGATAGCCGGTGATGAACTGCATCGACACCGTGTTGGCCACCTCGCGGCCCTGGCTGCCGTCCAGGTACCACCACAGCAGGGCCACAAACACGAAGGCCAGCGAGAACCACAGCAGGCTCCAGCGCACGGCCTCCCCCATCGTGACCTTGTGCGCTCCCTGGCGCTCCATCACCAGCAGGTCGATGGCAATGGCCACCACCACAAAGACGGCAAAGCCCGCCCACATCCACCAGGTTCCTATCGTTTCCATTGTTCTGCTCCGGAATTTGTTGTGCAGGGCCCTCCGCCCCGCCGAAGGAACGCACTGTAGGCGCACCAGAAATACTAAAAAACCTGTCTTATCGGTATGATTGGTTCGGTTTTTACGAACAAGATACCCTTCCCGGCCGGAGGTCCCATGAGCCAGAGCTTCAATTACCGCCATCTTTTTTACTTCTGGGTGGTGGCCAAGGAGGGCGGCATGGCCCGCGCCGCCGAGCGGCTGGACATGGCCGTGCAGACCATCAGCGCCCAGGTGCGTGAGCTGGAAAAATCGCTGGGCGTGAGCCTGCTGCGCAACGAGGGGCGCACCCTGGTGCTGACCGACGCGGGTGTGGCCGCGCTGCACGAGGCCGACCACATCTTTGCGCTGGGTGAGCTGCTGCCGGTGCGCGTGCGCGAGGCGGCCAGCGGCCAGACGCTTCGGCTGAACCTGGGTGTTTCGGACGGCATTGCCAAGCTGGCCATGCACCGGTTGCTCAAGCCCGTGCTGGACGAACCCCATCTGCGCCTGCTGTGCCACGAGGGCGAGTTTCAACCGCTGCTGGGCGAGTTGGCGCTGCACAAGCTCGATGCCGTGCTGGCCGACCGCGCGGCGCCGTCCAATCCCACCCTGCGCACCACCAGCCAGCTGCTGGGCAGCAGCGCCATCGCGTGGTTTGCCCCGCCGCTGTGGGCCGAGGCGGCGGTAAAACAGTTCCCGCACAGCCTGGCCGTCGTGCCCGTGCTGCTGCCCACCGAGCACGCGGCCATGCGCGCACGCATCGACCAGTGGCTGGAGCGCGAGCGCATTCGCCCACGCATCGCCGGAGAATTTGAAGACAGCGCCCTCTTGAGCACCTTTGCCGCCACCGGCATGGGCATGATGCCCGCGCCGGTGTTGCTGGGCGAACACCTGGCGCAAACGCATGGCCTGGTGCAGGTGGGCAGCACGCCCGATGTGCAGGAGCAGTTCCACCTGATCTACAGCGCGCGCAAGGTCATGCACCCTCTGTTGACGCGGCTGCTGGAGGCCGGGCACAGCAAGTCGCTACTGAATCGATAGCTTCCTGCGTATATGAATCAATGGCTTGAAGCCAAAAACACCTATTTTTTGAACAACGACACCTGACCTGTGCATCGGCGCTATCCTTGCCCTGCACCGTGAGGTGCCCCGTGCCCGGCAATCCACCTCCATCGCCCATGTCGCACCCTTCAACCTCTTTGTGGAGCCCCTTGCGCCAACCGGCGTTCCGGGGCCTGTGGATTTGCGGCGGGGTGTTTTTTGTCGGCAGCGGCATGCAGACCATGGCGGCAGCGTGGCTCATGGTGGAGCTGACGGGCTCTTCGTTTCTGGCGGCGCTGGTGCAGACCGCCGTGTTCATGCCCATGTTTCTGCTGGCGCTGCCTGCGGGCGTGCTGGCCGACACCACCGACCGCCGGCGCCTGATCTCGGGCGCGCTGCTGGCGCAGACCGGGGCCTGTGCGCTGCTGGCGCTGCTCACGCTGGGCGGCTGGAGCGGTCCGGCCTCGGTGCTGCTGCTGGTGTTTGTGTGCGGTTGCTGCATGGCCATGCTGACGCCCGCCTGGAACTCCTCGGTGATCGACCCGGTGCCGCGCGACGAGTGGCCGCAGGCCATCACAGCCGTCAGCATTGCCTACAACGCCGCGCGCGCCGTGGGGCCCACGCTGGCCGGGCTGCTGTTTGCGCAGCTGGGGGCGGGCTGGGTGTTTGCCGTCACGGTGCTCACCACGCTGGTGATGTGGGAGTCCATCCGCCGCTGGCCGCCCAAAGCGCACCCGCCGTCCAAGCTGCCCGCCGAGCGCCTGTGGGGAGGCACGCTCAGCGGCCTGCGTTTTGCCTGGCATTCGCGCATGATCCTGGCGCAGCTGGTGCGCGTGATGGCCTTTGGTGCGGCGGGCTCGGCCCTGTGGGCCCTGCTGCCGGTGATTGCGCAGCGCCTGGGCACAGGTGCGCCGGGCTTTGGCCTGCTGATGGGCTGCCTGGGCACGGGCGCCGTGCTGGTGGGCCTGGTGCTGGGGCGCCTGCGGGCGCGCTTCGGGCTGGAGGCCATCGTGGGCACCGGCGGCGCCGTGTTTGCCGCCGCCATGCTGGTGGCAGCCTTTACGCAGACGGCCTGGTTCATCTACCTTTGGATGCTGCTGGCGGGCGCCGCCTGGATGTCTTGCATGTCCACGTTCAACACCGCCACCCAGGCCAGCGCACCGCAGTGGGTGCGCTCACGCGCCGTGGCCATGCACATGGTGGCGGCGCTGGGTGCATTTGCCATGGGTTCGGCCTTCTGGGGGGCGGCGTCCGACCTCTTCGGGCTGACGCCCACCTTGTACGCTGCGGCCGCCCTCATGGGCGCGAGTCTGTTGCTGTCGCGCCCCCTGCCCCTGCGCATGGGCGCCCTGCACGAGGTGACCCAGGCCACACCCTGGGATGAGCTGTTCATCGAAGCCGAACCCCTGCCCGACGCCGGCCCCGTGGCCGTGGAGGTGGGCTACCGCATCGCGCCGGGAACCGACGCGGCCTTTCTGGACACCATCAGCCGCATGAAGGCCCCGCGTCGGCGCGACGGCGCCACCTTCTGGCGGGTCTACAAAGACCTGGGCGAGCCCTCGCGCTATGTGGAGCGCTTCATCGTTGCATCCTGGGCCGACTACCTGCACCAGCGGGCCCGCGCCACCATGGCGGACCAGGCGCTGGAGACGGAGGTGCGCGCCTTCCTCGCGTCCGGCGAAACGGCGCGCATGTCGCACTACATCGCTGAAAGGTAAGGCCCCGGGCGCCAAGACGGGCGCGGACCAGGCCAGTGCACCCGTGGAACTGGCTTTGCCAGGCCACCGGGTGCGTCCCCTCCCGCGTGCAGCGCGAGAGAGGGGGAAGACGCCGAAGGCGGCTCAGGGGGTGCCCTCCCTTCCTCCTGCGACAATCGGGGGCATGAGCACCTCCTTCGCCCCTCTCACCAACGACACCTTTTTGCGCGCCTGCCGCCGCCAGGCGACCGACTACACCCCCCTGTGGCTGATGCGCCAGGCAGGCCGCTACCTGCCCGAATACAAGGCCACGCGCGCGCGGGCTGGCAGCTTCATGGGTCTGGCCACCAATGTGGACTACGCCACCGAGGTCACGCTGCAACCTTTGGAGCGCTTCCCGCTCGACGCCGCCATTTTGTTCAGCGACATCCTCACCGTGCCCGACGCCATGGGCCTGGGCCTGTCGTTCGCCGAGGGCGAGGGCCCGCGCTTCGCCCAATCGGTGCGCACCGAAGCCGATGTGGCCCAGCTCGCTGCACCCGACCTGGACAAGCTGCGCTACGTGTTCGATGCCGTCACCAGCATCCGCAAGGCCCTCAACGGCCGCGTGCCGCTGATCGGCTTCTCGGGCAGCCCCTGGACGCTGGCCTGCTACATGGTCGAGGGCAAGGGCAGCGACGACTACCGCCTCGTCAAGACGCTGATGTACAGCCGTCCCGACCTGATGCACCGCATCCTGGCCGTGAACGCCGACGCCGTGGCGCAGTACCTCAACGCCCAGATCGACGCGGGCGCCCAGGCCGTGATGGTGTTCGACAGCTGGGGCGGCGTGCTGGCCGACGGCGCCTTCCAGGACTTCAGCCTGGAATACACCCGCCGCGTGCTCGCGCAGCTCAAGCGCACGGGCGTGGACGGCCAGGACGTGCCGCGCATCGTCTTCACCAAGGGCGGCGGCATCTGGCTCGACGACATGAAGGACATCGACTGCGAGGTGCTGGGCCTGGACTGGACGGCCAACCTCGGCAAGGCGCGCGCCATCGTCGGCGGCCAGGTCGGCGGCCCCGGCAAGGCGCTGCAGGGCAACATCGACCCCAACGTGCTGTTCGCCCCGCCCGCGCAGATCGTCACCCAGGTGCACGCCGTGCTCGACAGCTTCGGCCAGCCGCACACCGACCGCAGCACCACCGGCCCCACGCACATCTTCAACCTGGGCCACGGCATCAGCCAGTTCACGCCGCCCGAGCACGTGGCGGCGCTGGTGGAGGCCGTCCACAGCCATTCGCGCGCACAGCGCCAGGGTTGAGCACGCTCTGGGGTGCGCCCGGTGGGCTGACTTATGCACACTGGCGCAGCGCCCCATGCCCGCCCTGTGCGGGCATGCACATCCAGGCACCAGGGTCAACGGTCACAGGCACAGCGCTGCAAGTGCTTGATTTGCTTAGGGCCGTTCCGTTGCTGCTTTGCTGGGCATTCTGTTCAAAGCCCGTGTTTTCAAGGCTTTGCGGCCCATTCCCAAGGGATATCAACAAAGTTATCCACAGAACATCGGGATGACTGCAAAAATCCTCGGCGCGACAAGCACTTGGCGCCGAAACCCCAAAAAATGAGTGAACCCGGCCCGGTGGATGACGTGATGGCAGATCACTGCAGCAAGCTGACGCAGTTGGCTGCTGCGACTTGTACACACCCGCAGCGCAGCGGCACGGCAGCCCGGCACCGGCCGGTGCAAACCCCCTCCGGACGCACCGTAACCCATTGATTTACATGTGGTTTTTTGATTTTACAGGGTTTTGCAGATTTCTTGCTGCAGGGCAGCAGCGCCCGCCCTTACATCGCAGTCAGCAGGATGTCAACAAAGTTATCCACAGAACGAGCCCTGCCCGGACGCGAACCCCACAGAATCAAGCACTTGGCGCAACAAGCTGACGTCGTGAGCGCAACCCTCTGCACCGTCTCCATCGCGGTCAACACCCCATCGCACAGCAGTGTGGGCGACCTGCTGGACTACGCCTGTGAGCGCCCACTAGCGCCAGGCGCACTGGTGCGCGTGCCTCTGGGCGCCCGCGAGGTGCTGGGCGTGGTGTGGGACAGCGCCGGCGCACCGCCGCCTGAGGGCCGCACGCTGCGCCCGGTGGCCGCCGTGCTGGACGGCATCGCCCCGCTGGACGCGCACTGGCGCCGCCTGGTGGCCTTTGCTGCGCGCTACTACCAGCGCAGCCTGGGCGAAGTGGCGCTGTCGGCCCTGCCACCGCAGCTGCGCGACCTGGGCCCAGAGCAGCTGGCGCGCCGCCTGCGCCGCCCCGCACGCGAGACCTCCCCCGCAGTAGCTACACATTTGATAGCACTTAGCTTAGAGCAGGAAAGCGCCAGGGCCGAAATTTCCTCAAAAAATGGCCCCTTCCTGCTGTTCGGCAGCACCGGCAGCGGCAAGACCGAGGTGTACCTGCGCTGCGTGCAGGAGGTGCTGGAGCAGGACGAGCACGCCCAGGCGCTGGTGATGGTGCCCGAGATCAACCTCACGCCGCAGCTCGAGGAACGCTTCATCGCACGCTTTGGCGCCGGGGCGGTGGTGTCGCTGCACAGCGGCATGACGAACCCGCAGCGCCTCAAGGCCTGGCTGGCCGCGCACAGCGGGCAGGCGCGCATCGTGCTGGGCACGCGCATGGCGGTGTTCGCGTCGCTGCCGGGCCTGCGCCTCATCGTGGTGGACGAAGAGCACGACCCCAGCTACAAGCAGCAAGAGGGCGCGCGCTACTCGGCGCGCGACCTGGCCGTGTGGCGCGGCCGCGAGCAGGGCGCCAAGGTCATCCTGGGTTCGGCCACGCCCTCGCTGGAGAGCTGGCACGCCAGCCGCCCCGCCACACCGGACGACCCCGAGGGCGGGCGCTACCAGCGCCTGCACATGCCCAGCCGCGTGGGCGCAGGCGAGCTGCCGCGCGTGCGCCGCGTGGACATGAACCACCAGCCCCGGCGCACCGTGTTCTCGGCCCCGCTGCTGGCGGCCTTGCAGGAGCGCGTGGAACGCGGCGAGCAGAGCATGATCCTGCTCAACCGGCGCGGCTACGCCCCCGTGCTGCACTGCGCCGATTGCGGCTGGAAGAGCGACTGCCCGCACTGCAGTGCGCACCAGGTCTTCCACAAGCTCGACCGCACGCTGCGCTGCCACCACTGCGGCTTCACGGTGCGCGTGCCGCGCGCCTGCCCGGGCTGCGGCAGCCCGGACATCGTGCCCATCGGCCGGGGCACCGAGCAGCTCGAAGAACAGCTCGGCGAGCTGCTCGCCGCCGTGCGCCGCCCCGACGGCACGCCGGTGCGCATCGCGCGCATCGACGCCGACACCACGCGCCTCAAGGGCGCGCTGGAAAGCCAGCTTGCCCAGGTGCACGCGGGCGAGGTGGACGTGCTCGTGGGCACGCAGATGATCGCCAAGGGCCACGACTTCCGGCGCATCACGCTGGTGGCCGCCGTGCAACCGGATGGCGCCCTGTTTTCCAGCGACTTCCGCGCGCCCGAGCGCCTGTTCGCCTTGCTGATGCAGGCCGGGGGCCGCGCCGGGCGTGACGCGGCCTACATGGCGGCGCAGGGCACGCGCTGCGAAATGTGGGTGCAGAGCTTTCACCCGCAACACAGCGTGTTCGAGGCGCTGCGCCTGCACGACTACCCCGCGTTTGCCGCCCAGCAACTGAAAGAGCGCAACGATGCCGCCATGCCGCCCTTCGCCTTCCAGGCGCTGGTGCGCGCCGACGCCCGCACGCAGGAGGTGGCCCAGGGCTTCCTCGCCGCCGCCAGCAGCGCCGCACACGCCCACGGCCTGCCGGGGCTGGAGCAGGTCACGCTCTACCCGCCGGTGCCGCTCACCATCCAGCGCGTGGCCAACGTGGAGCGTGCCCAGATGCTGCTGGAAAGCAGCAGCCGCACGGCGCTGCAGCGCTTTCTGGCCCACTGGCAACCCGTGATGCAGGCTACCCGCAGCCAGCCCGAGCACAAGGGGCTGATCCGCTGGCTGGTGGATGTGGACCCGCTGGCGATTTGAGCCAGCGCGGATTGATCCGGCTTATGGAAGTTTTGAATTCCGTTCGGACTGAGCTTGTCCAGGCCCTTCGTCAAGCTCAGGGCGGGTTGGCGCCGAGAACTCGCAGGGCTCATCTGGCCCGACAAAATGCAGCTCGGCAAACCCGGCACGCGCCTGCTCCCCGGTGTTGTCAATGCCAGACGCCACGGCCAGTTGGCGGGCCTGAACCGGCAGTGCGCCCAACGCCTGCGTG
>JANJVG010000043.1 GCA_024710165.1 Burkholderiaceae bacterium | reverse complement strand
GGCGAGGTGCTGCTGAACCTGATCGACCGGCTGGAATCCAGCGCGCTGTTCACCGAGGAAAGCTGCTCGTTCAGCCGCAAGGACCTGCTGGACCACCTGCAGACCTGGGTGGACAAGGCGCGCGGCGTGCTGCCTGGCGCCTGATTGACTCAAAAACAATAGCTGCCCGCGCTTATTCCACGGGAATCAGAAGCACTTTTTGCTTGATTTCCCGCCACTTCAGCGCGCCGCCATGCCCAGCCGCGCGAGCTGGAGCGCCAGCCGCTGCAAGGCCTGCCAGGGCTGGGCCGGCCAGTCGGAGAGCTTGAGGCCCTTGACGATGCCGTCCACCTGGTGCGCCGCCTGCAGCAGGCGCGCGAGCTGCGCGTCGTTGGCGCGCGGCAGGATGCGTTCGTACAGCCGCTCCTTCACGCCCCAGACGCGGTTCTCGCGCAGCGCCATGGGCAGGGGCTTGCCGGCGTTCATGGCGTCCTTCACGCGCTTCAGGGCGCGGATGTCCTCGGCCAGCGCCCAGTGCACCAGCACGGCGGCCTCGCCCTCGGCCTCCAGGCCGTCGAGCATGCGCTGCACACGCAGCACCTGGCCACCGAGCACGGCCTCGGAGAGCTTGAACACGTCGTAGCGCGCCACGTTGAGCACGGCCGCCTCAACCTGCGCCCACGAGAGCTCACCCGGCGGGTGCAGCAGGCCGAGTTTCTGGATTTCCTGGTGCGCGGCCAGCAGGTTGCCCTCCACCCGGTCGGCGAAGAACTGCAGCGTGCGCTGCCCCTCCTCGCCCGCCGCCACGCGCTGGCCCTGCGCGGCCAGGCGCTGGGCGATCCACTGCGGCAGCTGCGCGCGCTCGACAGGGTCGATCTGCACGGACACGCCCGCGCCGTCGAGCGCGGTGAACCAGCCACCGGTCTTGGTGGCCTTGTCCAGGCGCGGCAGCTGCACCAGCGTGAGCGTACTGTCATTGCCGCGCGCGCTCTCCGCCAACTGCTGCAGCGCCACGCTGCCGTCCTTGCCGGGCTTGCCCGAAGGGATGCGGATCTCGACGATCTGCCGGTCGGCAAACAGGCTCAGGCTGCCGCCCGCCGCCAGCACCGCGCTCCAGTCGAAATGCGCGCCCGCCACGGTGAAGCTGCTGCGCTCGGTGTAGCCCTGGGCGCGCGCCGCGGCGCGGGTGGCGTCGGCCGCCGCCTGCGGCAGCAGGGGTTCGTCGCCGTGCAGCACATACAGCGGCGCAAGGCCGCGCTGCAGTTGCGAAGAGAGTTGGGCCAGGGCGACTTGCATGCCCGGCAGTGTATCGCCGCGGTAGCAGCGGCATCGGTGCGTGGATTGGCCCGCCCAGCGCAAGCTGCTGCAACAATACCTGCACCAGCCCAGCCCACACCACTGCAACGCACAAACCGTGCGCCCTTGCCCCCCGAGGCCCGACACCATGACCGACACCCTCCACCCCACCCCATCCATCAGTCTTGTGGGAGCCCCCACCGACATCGGCGCGGGCACGCGCGGCGCCTCCATGGGCCCCGAGGCGCTGCGCGTGGCCGGGCTGCAGGCAGCGCTCGAAGGCCGGGGCCTGCAGGTGGTGGACCGGGGCAACCTGGCGGGCCCGGCCAACCCCTGGCTGCCGCCCATGGACGGCTACCGCCACCTGCCCCAGGTGGTGGAATGGAACCGCGCCGTGTTCGACGCCGTGCGGGACGAACTGCGCCAGGGCCGCCTGCCCATCCTGCTTGGCGGCGACCACAGCCTGGGCCTGGGCAGCATCAGCGCCGTGGCGCGCCACTGCGTGGATACCGGGCGCAAGCTGCGCGTGCTCTGGCTTGACGCGCATGCCGACTTCAACACCAGCGCGCTCACGCCCAGCGGCAACGTGCATGGCATGCCGGTGGCCTGCCTGTGCGGCTTCGGCCCCGAGGCGCTCACGCAGCTCGCGGGCATGCCCGGTGGCGCGCCCGCGCTGCGCCCAGAGCAGATCCGCCAGATCGGCATCCGCAGCGTGGACGCGGGCGAAAAGCGCTTCGTTCACGAACAGGGGCTGGAGGTGTTCGACATGCGCTTCATCGACGAAGTGGGCATGCGCCAGACCATGCTGCAGGCGCTCGACGGCCTGGACGAGCACACCCACCTGCACGTGAGCTTCGACGTGGACTTTCTCGACCCCGACATCGCCCCCGGCGTGGGCACCACCGTTCCCGGCGGGCCGACCTACCGCGAGGCGCAGCTGTGCATGGAGATGATCGCCGACAGCGGCCGCCTGGCCTCGCTCGACATTGTCGAACTCAACCCGGCGCTCGACGTGCGCAACAAGACGGCACTGCTGGCCGTGGACCTGGTGGAGTCGCTGTTCGGCAAGAGCACGCTGATGCGCAAGGGCGAATCACTTCAGAAATAATAGCTACCGACGCCTTCCCAACAAGCGCCAGAGCCGGATTTCATATCAAATCTTCTTCACAGCTGCCAGACGGCGCAGTAGTTGCTGGACGATGTCGGTCTGCATGTTGCGGTAGAGCAGCCCTTCCTCGGCCTCCTTGGCCAGGGCGATGGTTTCGCTGTAGCTGATATCGCGCGTCTGCAGCAACTCGGTTTCCGGAATCCACTCGCTGCCATCAGCACCACGCAAACGGATGCGCACGCGCAGACGCAACTGCAACTCACGCACCTGGCCCGAGGTCGTGAGGCCGACCACGGCGCGCTCCTGTTGTTCGGCCAGCAGGTCGAACACGGCCTGTGCGCTGGGCAGGGTCGCGGGCTCGCGCAGCACTTTCAGGCGCCCGCCCGAGGCTTCGAGCGTGCGCTGCAGTTCACGCGCCAGCGGCGAGCCTGCGGGAGCATTGAGGAACAGCGAGTCGAACGCAAATTCCGGCGCACCGCGCAGGCGAAAGCCACAGCCCGCCAGCAGTGCGGCAGGGGCGAAGGTCAACAGGGCACGCCGGTCCATGTCAGACGACGACGTTGACCAGGCGGCCGGGCACCACCACCACGCGCTTGGGCTGGGCTCCGCCCGAATGCGCTGCGAAGGCCTCACTGGCCAGGGCGATGCGCTCGATCTCGGCCTTGTCGGCTGCCGCGGGCACATGGATGGAGCCGCGCAGCTTGCCGTTGACCTGGAGCATGAGCTCGACTTCGTCCTGCACCAGCGCACCCGCATCCACCTGCGGCCAGGGGGAGTCGAGCAGGTCGCCCAGGTGGGCGGCGTAGCCCAGCTCGCTCCAGAGCTGGTGCGTGATGTGCGGCGTGGCGGGGTACAGGCAGCGCAGCAAGATACCGAAGCCCTCGATCAGCGCGACCTGCGCGCCCTCGCAGTCCGCAGCCTTGAAGTCCTCCAGCGCGTTGAGCATCTTCATCGCGCCCGAGACCACGGTGTTGTACTGCATGCGCTGGTAGTCGTAGTCCACCTGCTTGAGCACGGTGTGGATCTCCAGCCGCAGGGCCTTGGCCTCCTTGCCGAATTTCACATCATTCAGGCTTGCAGCGCCCGCCACACTTGCGTTAGCAGCTACGCTATCCATAGCAGACAGCTTGACGCCAAAGTTCCACACGCGGCGCAGGAAGCGGTAGCTGCCCTCCACCGCCGCGTCGTTCCACTCCAGCGTGGCCTCGGGCGGCGCGGTGAACATGGTGTACAGGCGCGCGGTGTCGGCGCCGTATTTCTCGATCAGGTCCTGCGGATCGACGCCGTTGTTCTTGGACTTGGACATGGTGCCCACGCCCTCGTAGTCGATGGGGGTGCCCACCGGCAAATCCCCCACGGCGTTCTTCAGCCGGGCGCCGATGACCTTGCCGCTGTCGTCGAGCACATGCTCGACATCGTGCGGCCAGAAGTATTCCTTGCCGCCCTTCTCGCCCTTGCGCGAGTAGATGTGGTTGAGCACCATGCCCTGCGTGAGCAGCTTGGTGAAAGGCTCATCGACTTTCACCAAGCCCAGGTCGCGCATGACCTTGGTCCAGAAGCGCGCATACAGCAGGTGCAGGATGGCGTGCTCGATGCCGCCGATGTACTGGTCCATCGGCATCCAGTAGTCGGCGCCGCCGGCCACCATGGCCTCGCTGTTCTTCGGGTCGCAGTAGCGCATGAAGTACCACGAGCTGTCCACGAAGGTGTCCATGGTGTCGGTCTCGCGGCGCGCCGCCTTGCCGCAGCAGGGGCAGGTCACCCCGGCGTGGAAGACCTCGCTCTTGACCAGCGGGTTGCCCGAGCCATCGGGCACCAGGTCCGGCGGCAGCACCACGGGCAGGTCTTTCTCGGGCACGGGCTGCGGGCCGCAGTCCGCGCAGTGGATGATCGGGATCGGCGTGCCCCAGTAGCGCTGGCGCGAGACGCCCCAGTCGCGCAGGCGCCAGGTGGTCTTGAGTTCGCCCAGGCCCTTTTCGCCCAGCGCATGGGCCACAGCGGCCACGGCAGCCTTGTAGGGCAGGCCGCTGAAGCTGTCGGAGTTGACCGTCACGCCACGCTGCTTGTCGGCGTACCAGTCCTGCCACTGGTGGTAGTTGAAGGTTTCGCCATCGACCAGAACCACCTGCTTGATCTCGATGCCGTACTTGAGCGCGAAGGCGAAATCGCGCTCGTCGTGCGCCGGCACGCCCATCACGGCGCCGTCGCCATAGGACATGAGCACGTAGTTGCCGACCCAGACTTCGACCTTCTCTTCGGTCAGGGGGTGCGTGACGAACAGGCCCGTGGGCACGCCCTTCTTCTCCTGCGTGGCCAGCTCGGCCTCGGTGGTGCCGCCGCTCTTGCATTCTTCAATGAAAGCGGCGAGCTTCGGGTTGCTCCGGGCGGCATGGGCCGCCAGCGGGTGCTCGGGCGCCACGGCGCAGAAGGTCACACCCATGATGGTGTCGGCGCGCGTGGTGAACACATACATCCTGCCGTCGCCGATGGGCTGGCCGTCGTCACCGGCAATGTCGTGCGTGAAGGCAAAGCGCACGCCCTCAGACTTGCCGATCCAGTTCTCCTGCATCAGCTTGACGCGCTCGGGCCAGCCCGGCAGCTTGTCGCCAGTGACGAAGTCGAGCAGCTCTTCGGCGTAGTCGGTGATCTTGAGGTAATAGCCGGGTATTTCGCGCTTTTCCACCGTGGCACCGGTGCGCCAGCCCTTGCCATCGATGACCTGCTCGTTGGCCAGCACGGTCTGGTCCACCGGGTCCCAGTTCACGACCTGGGTCTTGCGGTAGGCGATGCCTTTCTCCAGCATCTTCAGGAACAGCCACTGGTTCCATCGGTAATAGTCGGGGTCGCAGGTGGCGACCTCACGGCTCCAGTCGATGGCCAGCCCCATCGCCTGCATCTGCTTCTTCATGTAGGCGATGTTTTCGTAGGTCCACTTCGCGGGCGGCACGCCATTCTTCAGCGCCGCGTTCTCGGCCGGCAGGCCAAAGGCGTCCCAGCCCATGGGCATGAGCACGTTGTAGCCACTCATGCGCAACTGGCGCGTGAGCATGTCGTTGATCGTGTAGTTGCGCACATGGCCCATGTGCAGCTTGCCGCTGGGGTAGGGCAGCATGGAGCAGGCGTAGAACTTTTTCTTGCCGGCGTCTTCGGTCACGCGGTAGGCGTCGTTGGCCGTCCAGTGGGCCTGCGCGGCGCGCTCGACCTCGGTGTGTTGGTATTTGTCTTGCATGGAAGCCCGAAAAAAGGTGAAAGCAGCCGCAAACCGCTGCGCTGCCCGGATTTTAGGCGCTGACAGCGCCGGCTCAGCGCGGCGCCACCGGCTCGGCCACGAAGCCGATGCGCTGAAGCCCGGCTGCATGGGCCGCGCCCATGATCTCGACCACCCGGCCATACGGCACGGTGGCGTCGGCCCGCAATTGCACTTCGGTGTCGGGCTGGCTCGCAGCGGTCTCCGCGAGGGCCTGCACCAGCGCACCCTGCGTCAGCGGCTGGTCGTTCAGGAACACCTGCCCGGCCTTGTCCACCACCAGAGTGATCGATTGCGGCGAAGCCCCGGGCACGGCGCCGTCCGCGCGCGGCAGGTCGAGCCGGATGGAGCTGGCCAGCAGCGGCGCGGTGAGGATGAAAATGACCACCAGCACCAGCATCACGTCGACCAGCGGCGTCATGTTGATATCGCTGATGGGCTGGGGGCCGCTGGTGCGCTCAAGTCGTCCAAAAGCCACGGCAGGCCCTCCGCTTCAGGCCGCCTGCGGGGCCGCAGGGGCGGGGTCGAGCAAAAGCTCGCGCAGGTCGAGCGCGAAGCCTTCGAGGTCGGCCTCGATGCGCCCCACGATGCGGCCGAACCAGTTGTAGGCCAGCACGGCGGGAATGGCCACGGCCAGCCCGGCGGCCGTCATGATGAGCGCCTCGCCCACGGGGCCGGCCACCCGGTCGATGCTGATCTGACCCGCCCCGGCAATGGCCGAGAGCGCGTGGTAGATGCCCCAGACCGTGCCCAGCAGGCCGACAAAGGGGGCCGTGGAGCCCACGGTGGCCAGCAGGACCTGACCGAACTGCAGCTTGCCCAGCACGGCATGCAGGGCGTCGCGCAGCACGCGTGTGAGCTGCTGGCCCCGGCTACCGGCCTGCGCCAGCGTACCCGTGGCGGGCGCTTGGGCCACGGTATCGGCGGCCACCACCAGCGGCAGCACCATGGCTTCGCGGTCGAACGCTGCCAGGGCCTGGCGCGCAGCATCCAAACCGGGCGCCTGCCAGAAGGCCGCCATGCAGCGTGTCACGTCGCTGGCAGCGCGGCGCAGCACCCACACCTTCCAGACAATCACCACCCAGCTCGCCACCGACATCGCCAGCAGGCACAGCGCCGTGCCTTGTGTGACGGCGTCGCCCTGGTACCACCAGTGCAGCGGGTCCATGGCGCGGGCGTCAGTTCAGGCCGAGCACGTCGAACATGTCGAACATGCCGATGCGGTGCGCGCGCAGGAAGCGCACCGCACGCAGGCTGCCCTGCGCATAGGTGGCGCGGCTCGACGACTTGTGCGTGACTTCGATGCGCTCGCCGGTACCGGCGAACAGCACGGTGTGGTCGCCCACGATGTCGCCGCCACGGATAGTGGCGAAGCCGATGGACGACGGGTCGCGCTCGCCGGTCACGCCTTCGCGGGCATAGACAGCGCAGTCCTTGAGGTCGCGGCCGAGCGCCCCGGCGATGACCTCGCCCATCTTGAGCGCGGTGCCCGAGGGGGCATCGACCTTGTGGCGGTGGTGCGCCTCGATGATTTCGATGTCGTAGCCGGTGGACAGCGCCTTGGCCGCCATCTCCAGCAGTTTGAGGGTGACGTTCACGCCCACGCTCATGTTGGGCGCCATGACGATGGCCGTGCGTTGCGCGTGGGCGGCGATCTCGGCTTTCTGCGCTTCAGTGAAGCCGGTGGTGCCAATGACGGCCTTGACGCCCAACTCGGCACACACCGCCAGATGGGCCAGCGTGCCCTCGGGACGCGTGAAGTCGATCAGCACATCGGCGTTTTTCAGCCCCTCGCGCAGATCGGCCGTGATCGGCACGCCACTGGCCACGCCCAGGAAAGCGGTGGCATCGGAGCCGATGGCCGGGCTGGCAGCAATGTCGAGCGCTCCGGTGAGCACGCAGTCATCGCTGGCGCGCAGCGCCTCGATCAGCATGCGGCCCATGCGGCCGGAGGCGCCCGCCACGGCGACGCGGCAGAGGGATGAGGGAGAGGCGGGTGCGGTGGTCCCAGTCATGTCGTTCCTTGTGTGCAAGCAAGTCGCCGGAGCGGCCCGTGCCGCCCGGGTTCAGCGGCTGGGAGGCTCAAGCGGAGGATAGTTGCTGGCAGGTGCGGGCGCCGCGGGCGCCTCGTCCATCTTGGCTTGCGCCTGCGCAGGGTATTTGGCCAGTTGCTCAGGCGTGGCCTCCAGCACTGGCACTTTGCGCTTGCCCTTGCGGGAGTCAAGCGATGCCACGAATTCGCTTTCCGAGGGCATGTCGTCGCCCTCGAAGCGTTCCAGCGCATCGCCCTTGAAAAACACCGTGAGCTTGCGCGTCTGCACCTCGACACCCGGTCGCTTGAGCGTGAAAACATACTCCCAGCGGTCGGCGTGGAACAGACTGGTCACCAGAGGCGTACCCAGAATGTCACGCACCTGCTGACGGCCCATGCCGATCTGCAAGGCCTCGACCTGCTCGCGCGAGACAAAATTACCCTGCACAACATCCACCTTGTAGGGCGTGACGACATTGGCCAAACGGCTGCTGGCACTGTCGAAGCTGCTACAGGCCGCCAGGCTGCAGCCGATCAACAGGGTGAAGCCCAGACGGGCGCTGTGATGGGCGAAAGCGGGCATGGAAAAAACCGAAAGGATATGATCAGGCGATTGTAGCGGCAGGCTTGTACAGGCCTCGCCGACCCGTGAGAGCCTGTCGCTCGGGCGAACAGCGCACCAGAGAGCTTGCCATGACGAACATCGACGAACTCAAGAGCACCGGGCTCAAAGCCACGCTGCCCCGGCTGAAGATCCTCGAGATTTTCCAGAAAGGCACCCAGCGCCACATGACAGCCGAAGACGTGTTCCGCGTGTTGCTGGAAGAGCGTTCGGACATCGGCCTGGCCACCGTCTACCGGGTACTGACCCAGTTCGAGCAGGCCGGCATCCTGAGCCGCAACAATTTCGAGAGCGGCAAGGCCACCTACGAACTCGACGAAGGCAAGCACCACGATCATTTCGTCTGCACCGCCTGCGGCAAGGTGGAAGAGTTCTACGACGCAGAAATCGAAAAACGCCAGCAGCTCGTGGCCCAGTCCAAGGGCTGGGTGGTGCACGAACACTCCATGGCACTTTACGGGCATTGCGCCCAGTGCGCACAGAACAAGAAGTGAGTCCGGTTCTGTTAGCGGACGCTCAGGATCCCTGCTCCATGGCGCGACGGTGGCGATCCACAAACTCCTGGTATGTATCGATGCCGCGCAGTTGCAAAATGGTATTGCGCACGGCGGCCTCCACCAGCACGGCGATATTGCGCCCGGCCACCACCTGAATCACCACTTTGAGGACCGGCACACCGAGCACGTCCTGCGTGAGCGGCTCGTAGGGCAGCCGCTCGTAGTCGCGCTCCAGGGTTTCCTTGCGGACCAGGTGGACGATGAGCTTGAGGCGCATCTTGCGGCGCACGGCCGTCTCGCCAAAAATAGCCCGGATGTCCAGCAACCCGATGCCACGCACCTCCAGCAGGTTTTGCAGGAGGTCGGGGCATTTGCCTTCGATGGTGGTCTGGTTGATGCGGAACAGGTCGACGGCGTCGTCGGCCACCAAGCCGTTGCCGCGCGAGATCAGTTCCAGCCCGAGCTCGCTTTTGCCCAGGCCCGACTCGCCGGTGATGAGCACGCCCAGACCCAGGATGTCCATGAAGACACCGTGCATGGTCGTGCGGTCGGCAAAGTGTTTGGAGAGGTAGGCTCGCAGCACATCGATGACAAACGCCGACGACTCGCGCGTGGCGAACATCGGGATCTGCGCCCGCTCGCACATCGAGAGCAGTGCATCGGGCGCCGTCTGGCCGTCGGCCAGGATCAGCACCGGGGGCTCCAGCGTGACAATGCGCGCGGTGCGGCGCTTGCAATCGTCTGGCGTGGAATTGGTGAGGTAGGCGATTTCTCGCTCACCCAGCACCTGCGCCCGGTAGGGATGGATGTAATTGAGGTGGCCTACCAGGTCAGCACCGGATCGGGCCGATCGCACCGCCACCTCGTCAAAGCGACGCTCCGACGCCCCCAGACCCGCCACCCACTCCCATTTCAGGTGTGAGCGGAATTCCTCGAACAGGACATCGGCGCTGACGACGTTGGGTTTCACGGCGCGGCAGCGGCGGCGGAGCTCAGGCGGCCTGGGTAGACTGCCAGCCGGCAATCATGCCGTGCAGGTCGGCGGCGCTGGCGCTCGTCTTGATCTTCTCGCGCAGCACGCTGTCGCTGAGCAGCTCGGCAATTTCGGACAAAATTTCGAGATGCTTTTGCGTGGCGGCCTCGGGCACCAGCAAAAAGATGAGCAGGCCCACGGGCTGCTCATCCGGGGCATCGAACCCGATGGGGTGCTCCAGCTGGAACACGGCGGCCATGGGCGACTTGAGGCCCTTGATGCGCCCATGTGGAATGGCCACGCCATGACCCAAGCCGGTCGAGCCCAGGCGCTCGCGCGCAAACAGGCTGTCGGTGATGAGCGCGCGGGAGAGTCCGTGCAGGCTTTCAAACAACAGGCCTGCTTCTTCGAAGGCGCGTTTTTTGCTGGTGGCGTCAACGCTCACGAGCACTTGGTCTGCGGGCAGGATGGAGGCTAGACGGTTCATGGCAATTCTGGGGGCGATTATGCACCGCTTGGCACAAACCCTGACAAAGGCGTTCCAGGATACAAAAAACCGCCCAGCAGGCGGCCACGAAAGGCCGGACGCGGACATCCGGCACAGACAGAGGAAACCGTCGTCACGCCACCATGCGACGGCGGGCGTCGGAGTGGTGATCCTGCACACGGTCCTTATGGCGAACCACTTGCCGGTCCATTTTGTCCACCAACTCATCCACGGCAGCATACAAGTCGGCGTGAGAACTCTCGGCAAACAGGTCACTGCCCTTGACGTGAATATTGCATTCGGCACGCTGACGCTTTTCTTTCTCCTTCTGCTTCTCCACTGTCAATAGCACCTTGACATCGACCACCTGGTCAAAATGCCGGGTGATCCGGTCGAGCTTGGACGTGACATAACTGCGCAGGGCGGGGGTGACTTCGAGGTGGTGACCGCTGATCGTCAGGTTCATAAACAAGTCTCCTGTAGCACTCGGTAAAAGAAACATGGCCCTTTAGAAGAGGGCAATCCGGCAAACGGTATGCATCGTTTGTCGTGGTTTCACTATGCTCCCGGCCAGCTCCGATTGCAATCCCATACCGCGCCGGTTCTGCGGGTTATGCCGGTGAAGGTGCCAGAGCGGAAAAATGGGCGCACAATGCTTGAGGCGACTACCGGCCTTATCGGCCCTGCCCTGCTCCGTGCAGGCGCAGCGTGCCCGCCACCTGCCATGCCAGCAGGCTGGCCACGATCCCCCCAACGGCAGCCATCCAGTAGTTTTGCACCAGCCCCTGCGCGTCGCGCCGGATCAGCATCCCGCCCGCAAGCGATGCCAGCCCCATGGCCCCCGACTGCACCGAGGCATTCAAGGTCATGAACGTGCCGCGCAGGGCCGGATCGGCCGCCGCCGTGACGATGGCCATGCCCGGGATCATGCGGCCGCTCATCAGCGCAAACATCAGGGTGGTGGCCACAAGCACCACCGCCAGCGGCGCAGGACGCAGCAGCGTGACTGACAGCAATGGCACCGCCACCGCCACAGCCAGCCAGCGGAACGTAGCCACCTTGCCGTAACGGTCGGTCATGCGCCCGAACAGGCGGGCCGTGAACAGCGTCACCACACCGCCACACAGATAGATCACCGGAATTTGGCCCGGCAGCACGCCCACGTTGGTCTGCATGAAGATGGTGATGTACGGAATCACGGTAAACCCCGTGAACATGAGCAGCGCCGAAAACAGGAAGGCGCGCCGGTGGTTGGCATCTGCCAGCACCTGCGCAATGCCGCCCAGCACGGTGCGCTGGCTGGCGGCATGCAAATGCGCATCCATATCGGGCAGGACACGCGCAGCCACCACCGCCAGCACGCCGCACAGGACGGCAATCCCGAGGAAAGGCATGTTCCAGCCCCAGTGCTCGGCCACCACGAGCCCCAGCGGCACACCGGCCACCGTGGACACGGAGAACGAAGTCATCACAATACCCATGGCCCGCCCGCGCCGCTCGAACGGAATGGCGTCCGCAACAATGGTCTGGCTCAGCGCCGACAGCACGCCTCCGAACATGCCCGCCAGAACGCGCGCAACCATCAACGTGCCATAGGTGGGTGCCAATCCGCAGGCCAGCGTCGCCAGTCCGAACAGGACGTACAGCGCCAGCAGCAGGCGCTTGCGCCCGAAGCGGTCGATGTAGGTGGCGGCCACCAGTCCGGACACGCCGGCCGACAGCGTGTAGGCCGAGACCAGCAGACCGAACTGCGCATCGCTGATTCCGAAGAGCCGCGTGAACTGGGGCCCCAGCGGCATCATGATCATGAAATCGAGGATGTGGGTGAACTGAATGCCCGCCAGCGTGAGCAGCAGCCAGAGTTCGCGGCGAGAAGGGAGTGCAGGGGCAAAGGTCATGGTGCGCAGGAAGCTGCCGCACGGCAGCGGCGGCCAACAGCGTGGTGTGCGCTGCTCCTGGTCAGTGTGCCGCAAGGCGACGCTGGCAGCCAGCACCTGCGCGACGGCATAAAATCAGGGGTTGCGACGCCGAGCCCCTCCCTCCCGGTGCACGCGCGCTGCGCCCCACGAAACCAACACCATGACCCAGTCCAGCTCCCCCGCCCTGCACACTTCTGCCCTCACCTCCCTGCCCCTGCTGGCCCGCGGCAAGGTGCGCGACAACTACGCCGTGGGAGATGACCGCATCCTGATGGTGGCCAGCGACCGCCTGTCGGCGTTTGACGTGATCATGGGCGAGCCCATCCCCGGCAAGGGCGAACTGCTCACGCAGATGGCGCTGTTCTGGTTCGACAAGTTGGGCCACATCTGCCCCAACCACCTGACGGGCGAGGCGCCCGAAAGCGTGGTGAGCCCGGCCGAAGTGCCACAGGTGCGCGGCCGCTCGATGCTGGTTCAGCGCCTGCAGCCCATCCCGGTCGAAGCCGTGGTGCGTGGCTACCTGGCCGGCAGCGGCTGGAAGGAATACCAGGCGTCGCAATCGGTGTGTGGCGTGCCGCTGCCCGCCGGCCTGACCAACGCCGCCAGGCTGCCCGAACCCATCTACACCCCTGCGGCGAAGGCGGCAGCGGGTGAGCACGACGAAAACATCACCTTCGAGCGCACGGTCGAGATGATCGGCCTGGAGCTGGCCACCCAAATCCGCGACCTGAGCATCGCCATCTACAAGGCCGCCGCCGAGATCGCGCTCACCAAGGGCATGATCATTGCCGACACCAAGTTCGAATTCGGCCTGGCCCCGGATGGGACACTCGTGCTGATGGACGAAGTGCTCACGCCCGACAGCTCTCGCTACTGGCCCGTGGAAGGCTATGCCGAAGCCCTTGCCAAGGGCGAAAACCCGCCCAGCTACGACAAGCAGTTTGTACGCGACTGGCTGGAGCAGGCCCAGGTCAACGGCAAGCCCTGGAACAAAACGCCACCCTCCCCGCGCCTGCCCCAGGCCGTGATCGAGAAAACCGCCGCCAAGTACCGCGAGGCGCTGGAGCGGCTGACGGGCTGATCGCTCGACCCTCCCCAAGCAAAAAGGCCCCTCGGGGCCTTTTTGCTTGGGCGGCGCACCGCTCTCAGCTCAGCACCACGCTGGACAGGCGGCGGCGGTAGGTGGCCACCAGCGGGTCCTCGGGCGGGATCTGGCCGTCGGCCACCTTGACCTTGGGCGGCTCGATGATTTCCAGGATGGCCACAAAGGTCTTGCGCGCCACTTCTTCGTTCCAGGCCTTGTCGCGCATCAGGATTTCGAGCAGCTCGTCCATGGCGTCCTGCCAGCGCTGCTGCGCCATGAGCCAGCGTGCACGGCCGAAGCGGGCCTCGAAATCGCGCTTGTTGGCGGCAATTTTTGCATCAAATACGGCTCCAGCGCCCTCTGCATGAGCGCCAGCAGCTACAAAATCAAGAGCATCCATCCAGACCTTGAGGGCGCCCAGCTTGCGCGAGCCGGGCGCCTTGGCAATCACCGGGGCAAAGGCCACCTTGGCGTCGTCCTCGCGGCCCAGTTGCAAGAGCAGCTTGACGTAGTCAAAGCGCGCATCGTCGTTGGCCGGGTCGGTGGCGACGGCGTGCTGGAGCTTTTCCAGCGCCGTGTCGGTGTCGCCCTCGGCCAGCGCATCCAGCGCCTGTTCTTCCTCGACCTCGGCCTGCACCTCTTCGGCACTGGGCACGTGCTTGTCGAGGAATTCGCGCACCTTGCCCTCGGGCAGTGCGCCGGTGAAACCGTCCACGGGCTGGCCGTTCATCATCAGCACGCAGGTGGGAATGCTGCGGATGCCGAACATGGCGGCGAGCTGCTGCTCCTGGTCGGAGTCGATCTTGGCGAGCTTGAAGCGGCCGGCGTAGTCGGTCTCCAGCTTCTCCAGCACGGGTCCGAGCGACTTGCACGGGCCACACCAGGGAGCCCAGAAATCCACCAGCACGGGCACGTTCATGGAGGCTGCAACCACCTCGGCTTCAAAGTTTTCTACGGTGATATCAATCATGCAAAGGCCCTTCCCCGCAAGCGGGTGGCAAAAAGTAAAATCTCGGGTTCACACTCTGCGGCAGGCGGCCAGCGCGGCGTTCTGCTCCTCACACTATGACACCCATCCAGATCGGTGTGGTCATGGGTTCCAGCAGCGACTGGGACACCATGCAGCACGCAGTCGAGATTCTCCAGCACTTTGGCATCTCCCATGAAGCCCGCGTGGTATCGGCCCACCGCATGCCCGACGACATGTTCGCCTACGCCGAGGCCGCTGCGGGCCGGGGACTCAAGGCCATCATCGCGGGCGCGGGCGGTGCAGCCCACCTGCCGGGCATGATTGCGGCCAAGACCCCGGTGCCCGTGCTGGGCGTTCCGGTGGCCAGCAAGCACCTGCAGGGTGTGGATTCGCTGCACAGCATCGTGCAGATGCCCAAGGGCATCCCGGTGGCCACGTTCGCCATCGGCACGGCAGGCGCGGCCAACGCCGCGCTGTTCGCCGTGGCGCTGCTGGCCAACGAGAACCCCGCGCTGCGCCAGCAGCTCGACGCCTTCCGCGCCGCCCAGACCGAGGTGGCGCGCAACATGACCTTGCCCCCCGCTGCCCGATGAGCGCCCACCCCATCCGCTATTTACCCCCCGGCAGCACGCTCGGCGTGTTGGGTGGCGGCCAGCTCGGCCGCATGTTCGCGCATGCCGCGCAGGCCATGGGCTATTTCACCGCCGTGCTCGACGCCGACGTGGAGAGCCCCGCCGGGCGGGTGAGCCACCACCACATCCAGACCGGCTACGAAGACCCCGACGGCCTGGCGCGGCTGGCGGCGCTCAGCGACGCTGTGACCACCGAATTCGAGAACGTGCCCGCCGTCTCCCTGGCCGCACTGGCCGGGCAGTGCCCCGTGGCCCCGGCCGCGCGCGCCGTGGCCGTGGCGCAGGACCGCGCCCAGGAGAAAGCCCATTTCGTGCGCTGCGGCGTGCCCTGCGCACCCTACGCCGTGATCGAAACGGCCGAACAACTGGCGGCGGTGTCGGCGGATACGAGCGCCGCGCCGGGCCGCCCCAAGCAAGCGAGCGCCCCCTCGGGGGGCAGCGAACCACACGCAGTGGGGAGCGTGGGGGCATCACTCTTTCCGGGGATTCTGAAAACAGCCCGCCTGGGCTACGACGGCAAGGGCCAGGTGCGCGTGCAAACCGCCGCCGAGCTGGCCACCGCCTGGGACACGGTCGGCAAGGTGCCCTGCGTGCTCGAAAAAATGCTGCCCCTGCAGCTCGAATGCTCGGTGATCGTGGCGCGCGGCGCAGACGGCGCCACCGTGCACCTGCCGGTGCAGCGCAACCTGCACCGGGACGGCATCCTGGCCGTGACCGAGGTTTATGAAGAAAATCTGCCTCCAGCGCTTGCCAGTCAAGCGGCGGAAGCTGCGATTTCCATAGCATCCGGCCTCGATTACGTGGGCGTGCTGTGCGTGGAATTCTTCGTGCTGCAGGACGGCAGCCTGGTGGTCAACGAGATCGCTCCGCGCCCGCACAACAGCGGCCACTACAGTCAGAACGCCTGCGACGTCTCGCAGTTCGAGCTGCAGGTGCGCACCCTGGCCGGCCTGCCGCTGACGCAACCGCGCCAGCACAGCGCCGCCGTCATGCTCAACCTGCTGGGCGACCTGTGGTTCACCCACGGCGAGACGGCGCAGACACCGCCCTGGGGCGAGGTACTGCGCCTACCCGGCACGCACCTGCACCTGTACGGCAAGACCTTGGCCAAGCATGGCCGCAAGATGGGGCACCTGAACATCACCGCGCCCACGGCGCAGCAGGCGCGCGCCACGGCGCTGCAGGCGGCTGCCATCCTGGGCATTGCCCCGTTTTGAGCCGCCCATGATCCTCGACGGCTCCCTGCCAGAATCCGTGGCCGCTGCGGCACGTGCGCTGCGTGGCGGCGCGCTGCTGGGCCTGCCCACCGAAACGGTGTACGGCCTGGCGGCCGATGCCAGCAGCGACGCCGCCGTGGCGCAGATCTTCGCCGCCAAGGGCCGGCCCAGCGACCACCCACTGATCGTGCACGTGGCCGACGCCTCAGGCATTGCGCATTTCGCCAGCGAGGTGCCGGCCTTCGCCCAGGCACTGGTAGACGCCTTCTGGCCCGGCCCGCTCACGCTCATCCTGCCGCGCCTGGCCGGCGTGGCGACGGCGGCGACCGGAGGCCAGGACAGCGTGGGCCTGCGCTGCCCGGCCCACCCCGTGGCGCATGCGGTGCTGCAGGCCTGCGCCGCGCCCGGCGACGGCCCCGAATTCGGCGGACCGCCCGTGTGGGGTCTGGCCGCGCCCAGCGCCAACCGCTTCGGCCGCGTGAGCCCCACCACGGCGCAGCACGTGCAGGACGAGCTGGGCGAGGCGCTGCTGGTGCTCGACGGCGGCCCCTGCGGCGTGGGGATTGAATCGACCATCGTGGATTGCACGCGCGGCGTGCCCGTGCTGCTGCGCCCCGGCGCCATCACGCGCCCCCAGATCGCGGCCGCCTGCGGCATCGAACCGCTATCGAAAGAAGAGCTTCCAGCGCTTACACCACGGGCCTCCGGAACGCTTGAAGCCCATTATGCACCGGCCGCCAAAGTGCGCCTCATGGACGCCAAAGCGCTGCAGACCGGCCTGGACCTGCTCGGCGCCGAGGCAGCGCACCTGGCGGTGTACGCGCGCGCGCCGCTGCGCAGCGCCTCGTCCCGGGTCCTGCTGCGGCGCATGCCCGACGATGCCGAGGCCACAGCCCAGCAACTGTTCGCTGCGCTGCGTGGCTTCGACGATGCGGGTGTACGGCTCATCTGGATCGAAACCCCACCCGACGCGCCCGACTGGGAAGGCGTGCGCGACCGCCTGCAGCGCGCCGCCGCAGCCTGAGCCCTACTCGTTAAACTAGCGAACCCTTACCGGAGAACACAACATGGCAGCAAATTGGATGCGCCGCACCGCCCTGGTCGCCGCATGTGCGTCGGCCGCGCTCTTGGCGGCCTGCGGCTCGAGCACCACCGAATCGGCCATCACGCCCGATCGCTTCATCGCCTTTGGCGACGCCTACAGCGACCTGGGCCAGAAAGGTTCGCGCTACACGGTGAACAACGGCAGCGTGAACAACTGGACGTTGCAGCTCGCATCGCATTACCAGAAGACGCTGGCTCCGGTGTCCAGTGGCGGCCTGAGCTATGCCCAGGGCAACGCACGCATCAGCGCGCAGCCCGATGCGGCGGGCGACGCCAGCACGCCCACCATCACGGCACAGATCGACAGCTTTCTGGCCGGCAAGACCTTTGGCGCCAATGACATCGTTCTGCTGAACGGCGGCATCAGCGACCTCATTGCGGGCATGGCGGCCGTACGCGCAGGCACGCTCAGCAGCACCGATTTCGTGGCACAGGCCCGACTCAACGGCCAGGCTCTGGCTGCACAGGTGCGCCGTCTGGTGGCGGCGGGCGCCCCGCATGTGGTGGTGAGCGGCACCTACGACCTGGGCAAAACCCCCTGGGCCACCGCCATCGGCCAGACGGCACTACTGAACGAGGCCAGCAGCCGCTTCAACGAGGCGCTGCTGGTCGCCATCAACGACCTGGGCTCGAATGCGCTGTATGTCGACGCCGCCTACTACGTCAACCTGTACACCTCCGCCCCGGGCGTTTATTCCTTCACCAATGCCACCAGCCCCGTGTGCACCTCGGTAGACCCCGGCCCAGGCATCGGCATCGGCGCAAGCCAGATCAACTCGGCCCTGTGCACCTCGAACACCCTGGTGGCGGGCGCCAATGTGGACC
This sequence comes from Burkholderiaceae bacterium, assembly GCA_024710165.1. Classification (GTDB taxonomy): domain Bacteria; phylum Pseudomonadota; class Gammaproteobacteria; order Burkholderiales; family Burkholderiaceae_C; genus Simplicispira. Next base: position 1,480 of record JANJVG010000043.1, on the reverse strand, counting down.
AGTATGTGTTTGCCGACAGCGTCTACCTCAGCCCTTCGGCCCACCGTCAGCTGGGCACCTACGCTTACGACCGGCTGCGCGCCCGCTGGTAAGCCTGAGGCTCTCCTTGCACAAAAAAGCCGACCTGAGGTCAATGCCAGTCAGTTAACCCACTGACTGGCATTTTTTCGTTGGGAACTTGCTGCGAGAGCGCTTGACCTCGCGAGGGAATGAGCGCCCGGCTCGGCGAGGCGGGAGCACGAAATAGCGGGCTTGCTCCAACAGCCTCTGCAAGAGTGCAGGCAAGGTGCCAGCGCGCGCCAGATGCACCGTGTTGATCGCCCCCACGATGGCATGGCGCGCCGTATGGAAGCTGATGCGGGTCGGCGCAACCCCTTCATGCTCGGCCATCAGACGCATCCATCGCCTCAGCAGCGTGTAGGCGATCAGCACGCCCCAGACCTCCTGCTTGACCAGTTCGGGCTGTTTGCTGCGCAACACGGCTTGACCCTGCTGCAGCGATTGCTTGATTTCTCGAAACCCCAGTTCGATCTCCCAGCGCTGACGGTACAACTGCGCCAGTGATGCTGCGGCAAACCGCTCAGGATCAAGCATCGAGGTGATAAAGCGCCTGATCTTGCCCCCGGTACTCACCTCAATCAACCGGGCCTGCCAATGGCCGGGAAGCTCTGGGTGCAGTTTCCTGGCGCGCGGGAACACGGGCATGCGGATCAGCCAGTCGCCTTCGCCCAAAGTCTGCACCACCTCATGACGCAGATTGTCCTTGGCACGCATGAGCCAATGGCGCTGCTGGCCCGCTTGGCTCCACTGCAGCAGGAACGCGGCGCTGAAATAGGCACGGTCGAACAAGGTGATGGAGTGGTCCAGGCCGCGCAGTCCTGCCGCCAGCGTCAGCTCGCCGCAGCCGTAGTCCCCCAATCGGGCATCGAGCAGTTCATGGCTGTCGGTGTCCAGCAAGCAAACGGCGCGCACCATGGGCCAGGGCTGGGGGCCGTATTGCGTCTGGCCGCTGCCCAACTCCTGGCGGTTGTCCTGGCTGTCCGGGGCCGACCAAACCACGCCATCGACCGCCAGCACGCGCAAATCTCCTGCGTGCACCGCATGGGCACGGCCCCAGGCGTTGGCGAGCAGGGCAAACAAGTGTTCCAAGGGTTGGGCCCCCAGCCGCTGGCGAACCTGCACGCTGGCGCTGGGTGCGGGTAGTTCCTTGCCCTCCAACGTCAGCGCCATCTCCTGCACCACTTGCCACAGCGGCATGTGACGAAACAGCGCCAGTCCGATCACCAGTCACACGGCGTGTTCGGCGGGCAACTTGCGTCGGCGCAAGGAGGCCTTGCCTGTGGCGTCCAGCGCTTGTTCGATCCAGGCCGGATCCAACAGCGCGCTCAACTCGGTTATCCCGTTGGCAGGCAATGCCTCCAACGTCTCGTTCAGGGTGGTTTGCAGCAGGCTCAAACCAAAAAGGGAACATGTTGAACAT
>JANJVG010000133.1 GCA_024710165.1 Burkholderiaceae bacterium | reverse complement strand
CCAAACGGTGGGCTCGACCACCTACGAGGCCTTCGTGGCCGGCGGTGACCCGCAGTTCGCCTGGGAGCTGCCCGAAGACGAATGGGACGCCATCGCGCTGAACTACACCTCGGGCACCACGGGCAACCCCAAGGGCGTGGTCTACCACCACCGGGGTGCCTATACCAACGCCATCAGCAACGTGCTGGAGTGGGACATGCCCAAGCACGCCGTCTATCTGTGGACGCTGCCCATGTTCCACTGCAACGGCTGGTGCTTTCCCTGGACGGTGGCGGCGCGCGCGGGCGTCAACGTGTGCCTGCGCCGCGTGGAGGCGCAAGCCATCTTCGATGCCATCCGCAACCACGGCGTCACGCACTACTGCGGCGCGCCCATCGTGCACGGCCTGCTGGTCAACGCCCCGGCCGCGATGAAAGTGGGTGTGCCCGCAGGCGTCAAGGCCATGGTGGCGGGCGCTGCGCCGCCGGCCTCGATGATCGAGGGCATGGAGACGATGGGGTTCGACCTGACCCATGTCTACGGCCTGACCGAGGTGTACGGCCCGGCCACGGTGTGCGCCAAGCACGAAGCCTGGGACGGCCTGGACATTGGCGAGCGCGCGCGGCTCAACGCGCGCCAGGGCGTGCGCTACCACCTGGAGCGCGACGTGCGCGTGCTCGACCCCGAAACGATGTTGCCCGTGCCGCAGGACGGCGAGACCATGGGTGAGATCATGTTCAAGGGCAACATTGCCATGAAGGGCTACCTGAAGAATCCCAAGGCCACCGAGGAAGCCTTCGCCGGTGGCTGGTTCCACAGTGGCGACCTGGCCGTGCAGTACCCCGACGGCTACATCAAGATCAAGGACCGCAGCAAGGACATCATCATCTCGGGTGGCGAGAACATCTCGTCCATCGAGGTGGAAGACGTGCTCTACCGCCACCCCGACGTCCTGGCCGCCGCCGTGGTGGCCAAGCCTGATGCCAAATGGGGCGAGACGCCGTGCGCCTTCATCGAACTGAAGGCCGGTGCACAGACCACGCCCGAGGACATCGTGGCGCACTGCAAGCAGCACCTGGCCGGCTTCAAGGTGCCGCGCGCCGTGGTGTTTGGTGAACTGCCCAAGACCAGCACGGGCAAGATCCAGAAGTTCGAGCTGCGCAAACTGGCCGGGTCTGCTGGCGCCATTGATGTGTAGCGCTTGCACGGTGCAGGGCTGTCGTGGTTGATGCCGCAGTGACCGCTGTGCCTTCTCCCTGGTTGATGGGGGTGTCCCTGTTGGGCGGCATCGGCCTGTTCCTGCTGGGCATGACCATGCTCACCGATGGCCTGAAGCTGGCTGCGGGCCGGGCGCTGGAGCGCATACTGGCGGCCTGGACGCGCACCCGCCTGCACGGCTTGTTCACCGGGGTTCTGCTCACGGCGCTGGTGCAGTCGTCCACGGCCATGACGGTGGCCGCCATCGGCTTCGTCAACGCCGGGCTGCTGAGCTTCACCTCGGCGCTGTGGGTGGTGTTTGGCTCCAACGTGGGGTCGTCCGTCACGGGCTGGCTGGTGGCGTGGATCGGCTTCAAGATGAAGATCGACGCTTTTGCCCTGCCGTTCATTGGCATTGGCATGGCGCTCAAGCTCACGGGCGAGGGCACGCGCCGCAGCGGCTTTGGGATGGCCCTGGCGGGGTTTGGCGTGCTGTTCCTGGGCATTGATCTGCTCAAGGACGGTTTCGAAGGCCTCGGCCCCCAGGCCTTGCCGCCGCTGGAAAGCACCTTGTCCGGGGTGGCATTGGCGGGGCTGCTGGGCATCGGTCTCACGATCTTGCTGCAGGCCTCGGCAGCAACCTTTGCGCTGGTGCTGACGGCCGTGGCCGGGGGCATGATGCCCGTCGAGGTGGGGGCGGGCATGGTGATTGGTGCCAATATCGGCACCACGCTCACCGGCATTCTGGCGGCCATCGGCGCCACGTCCAATGCCCGGCGGCTGGCCGCGGCCCATGTGTTGTTCAACGTGGTCACGGCCGTGGTGGCCATGGCTCTGCTTTCACCATTGCTGGCGCTGATTCATGCGGTGGGGGTCTGGCTCACGGGCAGCGGCGATGTGGTGACCCAGCTGGTCATTTTTCATACGCTGTTCAATCTGCTCGGTGTGGCGCTGATGTGGCCTCTGTCGGGGCCTTTGGTGCGCTTTCTGCTGGCCCGCTTTGGCTCGGCCGATGAGGACGCCGCCCGGCCGCGCTACCTGGACCGCAACGTGGCGGCTGTGCCGGTGCTGGCGTTGCAGGCGCTGCGCCGTGAAATGGCGCGCTTGGGGCACCTGGCCATGCAGCTGGCCGGTGAAGCCGTGCGCCAGAACCCGCTGGCCCTGCCGTGGGCGCCGCCGGTGCCGCAGGCCGATGCGCGCCTGGCACGCCAACTGGAGACGGTGGAGCATCTGCAGAAGGAAATTGGCCGCTTTGTCAGCGAGATCAGCCGCAACCCCATGCACCAGGATGTGGCGGGCCAGTTGCCCGAGCTTCTGCGGATTGCCACGCACTTCGACACCCTGGCACGGGTGATGCACCACGTGGGGGTGCAGGGCAGCCACACGCCCCGGGCGAGTGGGGGCGGTTCGTCGGTGCTGTCGGGATTGATCCTGCCGGGCATGCCTGACAACCCGCCCGCCGATGCGGACGCTGCCAGCGCGGACATCGTGGTTTGCGTGGTGCCGGTGTTCACGGCGGCGCAGAGCTTTTTTGCTTCGGCCGACCCGGAAGGCCCGCACAAGGGGCAGGGGGGCGAGTGGCTGGTGGGCGAGGCACGCACCGCCTTCGAAGAGGCCTACCAGACGGCCAAGGCCGGGCTGCTGCACGCGGGTGCGGGCGGTGCCGTGGATGTCAATGTCGTGTACGAGTGGCTGTCGCGGCTGAGTGATCTGCGCCGGGCGGTCGAGCAGGGCTTCAAGGCCATCCAGCGTCTGGCGGCCCTGCCCGAGCTGTCGGCGCAGGTCGATGACAGGCCGGTCGATAGCAGTTCGACGGGCATGGCGTCCGTCGAGTAAGCTTTATGCTCCATATTTGATAGCTTCCAGCGCTCGTGAAATAAGCGCTGGAGGCACTTTTCTTTCTCAATCTCCCATGACCACGCCTTCGCGGCGCGGGTCGGCGCCGCCGAGCCACACCGGCTGGCCATGGGCCTGACCGCGCGTGAGCGCCTGCAGACCGCTGGTCATGTTCATCTCGCGCACTTCGGCGCCCCGCGCGCGCAGCTGCTCCACCGTGGCAGGCGGGAAGCGTTTTTCTTCCAGCAGCGAGGGGCCGTTGAGGGAGCCGAAGTTGGGCAGATTGATGGCCTGCTGCGGCATCAGGCCCCACTGGAGTGTGCCGTAGAGTGTCTTGGCCGTGTAGTGGATGATGAGCGCGCCACCCGGGCTGCCGCCGCTCATCAGCACCTGGCCGCTGGCCTTGTCCAGCACCAGCGTGGGTGCCATGGACGAACGCGGGCGCTTGCCCGGCTGCACGCGGTTGGCAATCGGCGCACCCTGCGCATCGCGCGGGGCAAAGCTGAAATCGGTCAGTTCGTTGTTCAGCAAAAAGCCCTTGACCATCTGGCGCGCGCCAAACGCATCCTCGATGGTGGTGGTCATGGCCAGGGCGTTGCCCTGGGCATCGACGATGCTGATGTGGCTGGTGCCGTATTCGGGCTGATCGGGCATGGGGGCCAGGCTGGTCTGGGTGCCAGCGGGCTTGCCGGGCTGGGCCACCTTCATGCTTTGCGCGCCGATCAGCTTGGCGCGGCTGGCGAGGTAGGCCGGGTCGAGCAGGCTCATCCAGCTGCCGCCAGGGGGCTGCACGAAATCGGGGTCGGCCACATAGAGGGCGCGGTCGGCAAAGGCCAGGCGCGCGGCCTCGGTGTAGAGGTGCAGCCATTCGGCCGACGGAAGGCCGTCCTGCAGCGGCAGGCTGGCGGCGTTGGTGTGGTTCAGGATGCCCAGGATCTGGCCCACCGCGATGGCGCCCGAGCTGGGCGGCGGGAAGCCGCAGAGGCGGTAGTCCTGTGCGCGGGCGCGGTAGTCGGTGCACAGCGCTTCGCGTTTTCTGGGCTGGTAGGAGGCCAGGTCAGCCAGGCTCAGGCGGCCGGGGTTGGTGGGGTGCTGGCGCACCTTGTCCACGATGGCCTGGGCCACCGGGCCTTCGTGCAGGGCACGGCTGCCCTCGGTGGCGATCTGGCGCAGCACGGCAGCCAGTTCGGGGTTTTTCAGCAGATGGCCTACGGGCCAGGGTTTGCCTGCGGCGTCATAGAAATAGGCGGCCGCCACCGGGTCTTTGGCCAGATACTTTTCGTTGGCCAGCAGGGTGTTCAGCCGCGCGCTGACCTTGAAGCCGCCCTCGGCCAGTTGAATGGCGGGCTGGAACAGCGCCGCCCAAGGCAGCCTGCCGTGCTGGCGGTGCGCCATCTCCAGCATGCGCACGGTGCCCGGCACGCCGACCGAGCGGCCTCCGACCACGCCGTCATGGAATGCCAGGGGCTTGCCGCTGGCATCGAGAAAGAGCTTTTCGTCAGCGGCAGCGGGCGCGGTCTCGCGCCCGTCATAGGCCTCCACCTGGCCGCCGCGCGCGTGCAGCAGGAAGGCGCCGCCCCCGATGCCGCTGGACTGGGGTTCGACCAGCGTCAGCACCATCTGCACCGCGATGGCCGCATCCACGGCCGAGCCGCCGGCCTTGAGCACCTGGTAGCCCGCGTCGGTGGCCAGCGGGTTGGCGGC
>JANJVG010000200.1 GCA_024710165.1 Burkholderiaceae bacterium | reverse complement strand
ACAGCTTGTGATCGCGCAGCGTCGCATAGCAAATGCGCGCCAGCTTGTTAGCCAGCGCGCAGGTGGCCTTGTTGTGGTTGCTGCGCCCCTGCACATCCAGCGCCCAGCGGCGCACGCCCTGTACCTCCTTGCCCGCCCCTTCGGCCACCTTGGCCGCTCGCAACACACTGCGCGCACCGTGGGTGAGCAGCATGCGCAAGTAGCGGTCTCCCTTCTTGGAGATGCGGCCCAGATAGCGGCTGCCACCCGAGCTGTACTCGCGGGGCGTCAGGCCAAACCAGCTGGAGAAGTGGCGTGCGTCCGCAAAGTGCGTCACATCCCCCGAGGTGGCTGCCACCATCGCGGTGGCCGTGAGCAGCCCGATACCGGGCACCGACAGCAGCAAGGTGCAGGCCGGGCTGTGCCGGGCGGCCTGGCTCAGCTGGCGTTCCACATGAGCGATGCGAGCTTCCAAGAGCCGGATCTCTTCGAGCAATTGCGAAGCCGTGTGGCGGATCAGATCAGGCACCGCCGACTGCGGATCTGCCAGTACGCGGCCGATGACTTCGATGCCGGTGCGCGCTCCTACTGGAATGGCGATGCCAAACTCCCGGCAAAAGCCCCGCAGGGCATTGATACGCGAGGTGCGGGTGCCCATCCACAAGGAACGGATGCGGTGCAGCCCTTGCAGGGCCTGCTGCTCCACAGACTTTACGCGCACGGGGCGAAGATCGGAGGCACGGGCCGCTTCGAGCAAGGCCGCAGCGTCGGTGGCATCGGTCTTGTTGCGCCGCACATAGGCGCGAACATACTGGGCGGGCAGCAGGCGCACGTCAATGCCCAGGCTACCCAGCCAGCGCGCCCAGTGGTGGGCCGAGCCGCAGGCTTCCATGATGACCAGGCCCACGGATCGGTTGACAAACCAGCGCTCGAATTGCGAGCGGGTCAGGCGCTGGGTATCGACGATGTGCCATTGCTCATCGGCAACGGCGATCTGGAAAACGGATTTGGCCAAGTCGACGGCCACGGTAGTAGCATGCATGTCGGACTCCTTTCGTTTGAAGACCTGATCCCCACGCCAATGAAGACCAGTGCGCCAATTTCGCGCAAACAAACGGGGGAGTCCATCCCATCAGTCAACGCGGACGCCCAAGATTGTTGCGCAGCTTCGCCGCGCCTTTCCTTGGTCGCCGGTTACGTCCGACGTTGAGCGACTGCTTACCCGTTTGACGGTCGGCCGCTCCTGGCCGAACGCGGTCCCCAGCCCCGCCCCGCGCATCAGCCATCAATCCTCACCCCCGCCGCGCCGCCTCAATCACTGCAATATCAATCTTCCCCATCCCCATCATTGCCTCGAACGCCCGCTGGGCCGCCGCGCGGTCCGGGTCGGCGATGGCGTCTGTCAGGGCGCGGGGCGTGATCTGCCAGGAGATGCCCCATCGGTCCTTGCACCAGCCACACACGCTGGCCTGGCCGCCGTGGTCGATGATGGCGTTCCACAGGCGGTCGGTTTCAGCCTGGTCGTCGGTGGCGACCTGGAACGAGAAGGCCTCGCTGTGTTTGAACTCGGGGCCGCCGTTGAGACCGATGCAGGGGATGCCCATGACGGTGAATGCCACCGTCAGCACGTCGCCTTCTTTGCCAGCGGGGTAGTCACCGGGCGCGCGGTAGATGGTTCCCACGGCGCTGTCGGGGAAGGTTTGCGCGTAGAACTGTGCGGCTTCCAGGGCCGTGCCGTCGTACCAGATACAGAGGGTGTTCTTGGGGGCCAAGGTCGTTCTCCTTTCAGTGCGGTGCCGCTTGGGGCATGGGTAAGGGCCTACATGGCCTTGAACAGGTGGGCGTAGAGGCGGCTCACCGCGAGCGCCTCGGGCCGCTGGTGCAATGCCAGGTGCAGCCGCCCGGCCTCGTCGCGCGTGACGCTGGCGATGGCGCTGGCGCGCACCAGGGTGCCGCGGTGCACCTGCCAGAACTCGCGTGCGTCGAGCTGAGCCGCAAGCTCCTTCAAGGGGGTGCGGATCAGGTATTCGCGCCCGGCGGTGAGCACGCGCACGTATTTGTCGGCGGCCTCGAAGTAGAGCACCTCGGCGACGGGCACCAGGTGAATCTGGTTGCCGCTGCTGGCCTGGATGACGGTGAGCGGCGCCGGGGGTGAAGCCGGGGCGGGCGTGGCCACACCGGGCGCTGTCAGCAGGTGGCGCAGTTGCGCCATAGTTGCTTCCAAACCAATAGCAGCTGGCGCTTGTGGGGTAAGCGCTAGCTGCAGTTTTTGCACTGTTTTTTGCAGGCGCGCGGCCTGCACAGGCTTGAGCAGGTAGTCCACCGCCTGGGCCTCGAAGGCCTGCACGGCGTACTGGTCGTAGGCGGTCACGAACACCAGCGCCGGAAAGGGTGTGTCTGCGGGCCAGGCGTCGGCCAGTTCGGCGGCGGCGTCCAGGCCGCTCTGGCCGGGCATGCGGATGTCGAAGAACAGCACCTCGGGCCGCAGGGCCAGGGCTTCACGTACGGCCGACAGGCCATCGCCCACAGTGGCGACCACCTGCAAGTCAGGCCAGGCTTGGGCCAGTTCGTGTTGCAGGGCAGCGGCCAGCAGGGGTTCGTCTTCGGCAATCAGGGCGCGGGGCGCGGGGGCGGTCATGGTGTGACGGATTTCAAGGGAAAAGTGACAGTAGCGCTTGTTCCACCTGCGCTGGCAGCTATCAAATCAAGAGTGGCTGTGGTGCCGTACAGCGTGGCCAGGCGTTCGCGCACCTGGGCCAGGCCGAAGTGGCTGCCGGGGGCGTCGCTGGCCGGCGGGGCCGTTGCCAGGCCCGCGCCGGTGTCGTGCACCTCCAGCACCAGCAGCGTGCCTGCCGGGCCGGGCCGGGTGCTGGCGCGCACGCTGATGCGGCCGCCTTGCACCTGGGGCTCCAACCCGTGGCGGATGGCGTTTTCCACCAGCGGTTGCAGCAGCAGCGGGGGCACGCTGACGGCTTGCAGGGTCTCGGGCAGGTCGAGCTGGTAGCTCAGGCGCGGGCCCATGCGCACGGCCATGAGTTCGAGGTAGTCGCGCAGGCGCTCGAACTCGTCGGCCAGCGCGTGCGTGGTGCCGCGCGATGCGCTCAGCGTGGCGCGCAGGTAGGCGATCAGGTGGTCCAGCATGGCCTGGGCGCGCGGCGGGTCGGTGGCCACCAGCACGCGCAGGTTGGCCAGGGTGTTGAACAGCATGTGCGGTTCAAGCTGGGCTTCGAGCAGCTTGAGGCGTGCCTCGGCGGCGTCGCGCTGGGCCTGGGCCATGTGGGCCTGCAGGTGACGGGCCTGGCCCTGGCTGTAGAAAAAGAACGACATGCCCGCGCCCGCCGCGATGGTGATGACCAGGGCCGACATCGCGCCATGCTGGTGCGGCAGGTGCTGCGTGCTGCCGCTGTAGGCGTTGCCAATGACCGAGCCCAGCACATACCCCGTGGCAATGCCCGCAGCAATGAGCACGCCCCCGCGCCAGCCGTGGGGCCAGCCGGTGCCCGGTGCGAGCAGCACCCGGCCCAGGTCGATCACCAGCCACGACACCAGGCCGATGCCCAGCGAGTAGGCCAGTTGCACATCCCAGGCGCCCGGGCCGGACACGGTGAGGGCCAGCGCGATGGCGCAGCAGAACACGGCGGTGGTCAATCCGTGGCGCAGAAGGGAGCGGGCGTCGAAATGCGGCATGGGGTGTGTAGGGCTGCCATTGTGCGGCAGCCCCGCAAGATCAGTGAGGTTGCTGGCGCTGCAGCGCGGCGCGTTCGCGCTCGAGCAACTGGCTGTAGAGCGAGCCGCCAGGCATGGCCATCCACACCGCCGCGCCATGGATCAGCAAACCCAGGCCCCAGCCCAGGGCCGGGTAAATGGCCCAGGCATGGCCACTGCGGGATGAGACGAAGGCCAGAAACAGGTTGACCAGTACGTAGATGCCGGCATGTGTGTACCAGCCGAGCTTGGCGCCAGCGCGTTTGCGGGCCAGGCGTTCGAGTGGTTCGGGCGGGGAGGGCAGGGTGGGGTGCATGGTGCTTCCTTTCAGGGGGTTGGGTGAACGATGGCCGCACTGTGCCCGGTGCCTGCGCCCCCCGCTATCGGCGTGCGACGAAATGCCGCCCCCGGAGTGCCAAAGGCTACTGGTGCGGTGCCAGCGGTGGGCGCACGGGCTTCCTAGAATGGCGGCCATGCAAGACAAAACGCGTTCGCGCAGCCCCAAAATCATCGCGGGCGCTCTGGTGCTGGCCCTGGCGGCCGGGGCCGCCTGGTGGTGGCAGGCCCGGCAGGCGGCCCAGGCGCCGCAGTACCGCATGGCGGCCATCGAGCGGGGCAGCCTGGCGGCGTCGGTCTCGGCGTCGGGGCAGGTCATGCCGGTCACGCAGGTGTCGGTGGGCAGCCAGGTGTCGGGGCAGATCCGCGAGCTGTATGC
>JANJVG010000190.1 GCA_024710165.1 Burkholderiaceae bacterium | reverse complement strand
GCTTTCCAGCGATTCATGGCGGCTATCGCCGAGAAGAACTCCGCTACCATTCATTGAATATCAACCAGCGGTGTTGCACTTCAGATTTGAGACCGCCTTGAATATCAACCAGCGGTGTTGCACTTCAGATTTGAGACCGCCGTGCAATTCACACAGTCAAGGGAGATCCATATGACCATGGTTCGCGGTGTCCGCATCCTGGCCGCATCCTGCTGTGGCGCTCAATACGCCTTGCCCAACTACATGTCGATGAACTTTTCGGCATTCGAGTTCTGGACGGATGGCTGGCGCGACGGCTCGCTCATGCCCAACGACGAAGGCCTGCGCCGCTGTCAGTGTGGGCAATTTGTTCTTCTGAAAAACCTGGTCGAAGTCAGCACGGCGGACGACTCCACTCTTCCGTCCCTCGGCCATGTTTCCACCGAACAACTTCCTGAGTGCATTGCCAGCGCCGCCAGCGATGAGGTGGAGCTTGCCGCCCGCATTATGGTTTGGCACCACCTGAACCACAGCTACCGTGAGCGCTACCGCCAGCACCGGGATGCCGAGGAAGCGGCCACCAAAGCGAAGTGGCTCGCGGCCCACCCCGACAACCGCTCCTGGTGGGACAAGCTGCGCAAGCGCAAACCGCCGTCGTACATCAGACCTGCGAACAGTCCGTTCACTTACCCAACCTTCGAGCCAACGCCAGAGCAACAACAAAACATGGAGCGACTCAGCACCATTCTGGCCAGTCGCGATGGTGAATCGCTGCGCTGGAACGCCATCCCTCTGGCCGAGCTGTACCGGGAACAAGGGCGGTATGAAGAAGCCCAGCGGGCGATGGATGCCGTAGAAAAACGGGAGGACGATGTGACCGTACGGCTAATTTCAAGGCTGATCAAAGAGCGGGATGCTGCGCCAATGCGCTATCGGATGTGATCCAAAGATACCAATCGGTAGGCAATGCCCCCGCCATGCGCATTACCTCTCGATCCAAAGCTGTATGGCCTGTCTCGGGTGGGAATGCACCTATTTCGGCATTTCAACCGGTTTCTGATTCCTTGCATCCTCATGGCGTTTGAGGATGGCCATGACCGCTTCGTGGACTGGTGTGCCAGACTGCAAATGAGCAATACGCACGGCCCGCTCGGCATCGGTGAGGGCTCGCGGGAAGGTCTTGGCCCTGGAGGATTCCTCCAGGCGCCGCATGCGCAACTCAATGGATGTCATGCCCACCTCCTGCATGTTCAGTCATGACAGTTAGGCCGAAAAAGACAGCGGCCTGTGCCTGGGTCACGCCTTGCAGGCGAATAACTGTCGTCAGGCTCATCATCAACCCCGAGCGGGCGCGCATGATCGCGGCGTTCTGGGGAGTGTCCTCAATGGCATCCCATACGCTGGAAAATCGCTGTTTGTCGGTCACGGTGCAATCTCCTTCAGCAATGCCTTGTGTCGCTTTGGGGCCTGCTCCCTGTCGCTTTTGGCGGTTTGCTGGTTTTTCCCGAGAGCCGCACCGGCAGTGCTGCCTGGATCTCAGTGCGCAGGGGGCGGACTGGAATCGGGCTTGCCAAGCCCCAGCAGTTGCACCACTGCTGCTGCCGTGGCTTGCGCAGCGCCCCGGTGGGCTTGGGCGAAGGTGCTTGCGGACTGTTGTGCAGCAGCCCTTTGCAGGGGGTTGCAAGCGAGGTGGATGGCGGCAGTGATGCCCTGCTCGATGTCTGCCACGCGCTGGGCGGCCCCGGCAGCGCAGGCCCGTTCTGCGGCATCGGCAAAGTTGAAGGTGTGCGGGCCCAGCACCACGGGGCAGTGGCAGGCAGCCGCTTCGATGAGGTTCTGCCCGCCCAGTGGCGCGAAGCTGCCGCCGAGCAATGCGACGTCGGCCAGGCCGTAGTACAGCGCCATTTCACCCAGTGTGTCGCCCAGCCATACATCGGTATCCGCGGGCGGCAGTGCCCAGGTGCTGCGGCGCGAGACGCGCAGGCCGGCGCTCTGAAACAGTTGCTGCACCTCGTCGAAGCGCTGGGGATGGCGCGGGACCATCAGCCACTGCACCGGGCAACGGGTCAGACCGGCGCCTTGGAGTGATTCATTTTTGATAGCACCTTGCGCTTGCTGCAATTGGTCTAGAGGCCATTTTTGCTTGAAAATTTCAAGCCAGAGTGCTTCTTCGCCTTCGCGGCTGCTGGCGAACATCACCACCGGGCGTTGGAGGCTGGTGCGCCAGGCGCGGCCCTGCGCCACCTGGGCCGCGTCGGGAACGAGGTCGAACTTCAGGTTACCAAGCACCGCCCGAACGGGCGCACCGATGGAACGCAGGCGTTGGGCGTCGTCCTCGGTCTGCGCCCAGACGGCGGTGAGCCCGCCGTAAGCCGGACGCGACAGCCAATGCAGGCGCTGCGCCTTGCGCAGGGATTTTTCGTTGAAGCGCGCATTGGCCAGCACCAGCGGTATGCCGTGCTGGCGGCAACCGGCCACCAGGTTGGGCCAGACTTCGGTTTCCATCAGGATGCCGATGGCCGGACGAAACTGCCGCAAAAAACGCGAGACGGTCCGGGGGGTGTCCCACGGCTGCCAGACCTGCACGTCACCGGGCTGCAGGAGCTTTTCACCCTCGGCGCGGCCGGTGGCGGTGCCATGCGTGAGCAGCAGGCGCATACCGGGGATCTGTTCCCGCAGGGCCTGCAACAGGATGGCGGCAGCGCGCGTTTCGCCCAGCGAGACGGCGTGGACCCAGACGAAGCCGCCCAGGCCATCGGTGCCGCCCTCCGGAATCAGGCTGTCGATGGGGCGGGGGTAGTTGCCAAAGCGCTCACCAATGCCCTGGGCGTAGCCGGGCTCGGCCAGGGCACGGCGCCGGAGTTTTCGGCGCAGAAGGGGCTGCACCGCCCAGGCCAATGCCGAATAGAGCCCGAGCGCAAATGTGGCCATGGTGCCGGGCAGATCAGTGCGCGGCTTCGCCAACCCGGGCGTCGGGTTTGACGCGCTGCAGCAGCGCCAGCATGGCAGCCTCGATACGGTGCAGGGCCTCGGGCGTGTGGCCCTCAAAGCGCAGCACGAGCACGGGCGTGGTGTTGCTGGCGCGGATCAGGCCGAAACCGTCGGGCCAGTCCACGCGCAGGCCGTCGATGGTGGTGATCTGGGCCGGCGCGGCAAAGGTCTCGGGCGCCAGGGCCTGCAGCTCGGCCGTGAGGCGGTGCGGCTCGCCTTCGGCGCACTGCACGTTGAGCTCGGGTGTGCTGTGGCTGGTGGGCAGGCCTTGCAGCACGGCGCCGGGGTCGGTGTGGCGGCTCAGGATTTCGAGCAGGCGGCAGCCGGCGTAGGTGCCGTCGTCAAAGCCGAACCAGCGCTCCTTGAAGAAGATGTGGCCACTCATCTCGCCGCCCAGGGGGGAGTCGAGCTCCTTCATGCGCGCCTTGATGAGCGAGTGGCCGGTCTTGTACATCAGCGGCTGGCCGCCCGCTGCTTCGATGGCGGGCGCGAGGCGCTGGGTGCATTTCACGTCGAACAGGATGGTGCCGCCGGGCACGCGCGAGAGCACGTCCTGGGCAAACAGCATCATCTGGCGGTCGGGGAAGATGTTCTGGCCGCTGCGCGTTACGATGCCCAGGCGGTCGCCGTCGCCATCAAAGGCCAGGCCCAGCTCGGCGTCGCTCGCCTGCAGGGCCTGGATCAGGTCGCGCAGGTTTTCGGGCTTGCTCGGGTCGGGGTGGTGGTGGGGGAAGTTGCCGTCCACCTCGGAATACAGCTCAATGACCTCGCAGCCAATGGCGCGGAAGATGGCGGGCGCCGAGGCCCCGGCGATGCCGTTGCCGCTGTCCACCACGATCTTCATCGGGCGCGCCAATTGGATGTCGCCCACGATGCGTTCACGGTACGCGGGCAGCACGTCGGCCTGGCGCAGGTTGCCGCCGGGCTCGATCTGCCAGCGGTCCTCTTCCATGGTGCGGCGCAAGGCCTGAATTTCCTCGCCGAAGATGGCGCGGCCGTTGAGCACCATCTTGAAGCCGTTGTAGTCCTTGGGGTTGTGGCTGCCCGTGACCTGGATGCCGCTGTTGCACAGCGTGCTGGCCGCGAAGTACAGCATGGGCGTGGTGCAGCGGCCGATGTCGATCACCTCCATGCCCGCCTCGGCCAGGCCCAGCATGAGGGCGTTGGCCAGCATCGCGCCCGACAGGCGCCCGTCGCGCCCCACGGCCACGGTGGTCTGCCCTTCGGCGCGGGCGGCGGCGCCGAAGGCGCGGCCCAACCCGCGGGCGACCTTCTCGTCGAGGCTGGCAGGCACGATGCCCCGGATGTCATAGGCTTTGAAAATGGCGGGGGAGAGTTGCACGGATGTCGCTTTCAAGGGGGCTTGCAATCGGCGCCGATTGTAGGGTGATGCCACCACGGGGGCTCTCAGGCACATGTCCGGAAACGGCCAGCCGCTGCCCGCAGGATGCCTATCATCTTGCCCATGCCCGCCGCTCCCACGCCCCTGTCTTCCGATCCTGCCACCGATGAGGGCCGCTACCTCGCCCTGCAGGCGCGGGATGCGCGCTTTGACGGGCAGTTTTTCACCGGCGTCACCTCCACCGGCATCTACTGCCGCCCGGTATGCGCCGTGCGCACACCCCGGCGCGAGAACTGCCGCTTTTTCACGCTGGCAGCCCAGGCCGAGAGCGCAGGCTTTCGGCCCTGCCTGCGCTGCCGGCCCGAAGTGGCACCCCAGGCGCTGAGCGGGTTCGGGCAGGTGCATGCCTGGTCGGTGCAGGACGCATCGCACATGCTGGTGCGGCAGGCCGTGCGCCTGCTCGACGCCCCGGACGCATGGGATGGAGGCCAGGGCGCCAGTGCGGCCGATCTGGCCCGGCGGCTGGGTGTGAGCGACCGGCACCTGCGCCGCATCTTCGAGGCTGCACTGGGCGTATCGCCGCTGCAATACCTGCAGACGAGGCGCCTGCTCACGGCCAAGCAGCTGCTCACCGACACGCAGATGCCCATCACCCAGGTGGCGCTGGCCAGCGGCTTTGGCAGAGTGCGCCGCTTCAACGCCGCCTTCACCGGGCACTACGGACTCAACCCCACACAACTGCGGCACTCCGGCGGCACACGGGGCGCAGCCTCCGGGCGCAGCGTGCGGCTGGCCTACCGGCCACCTTTTGACGCGGCAGCACTGCTGGCCTTCTTCGCCCAGCGCCAGTTCGAGGGTGTGGAATGGGCCCAGCCGGATAACGCCGTGCTGCGGCGCACGGTGCGCCTGCGGGCGGGCGGGCAGGAGACGACGGGCTGGCTCGCCGCCCGCTTCGATACCGCGCGCCACGGGGTGCTGCTGGAGACGAGCGACAGCCTGCTGCCCGTGCTGCCGCAGGTCATCGCCCGGGTGCGCGCCATGCTCGACCTCGACGCCGACCCGGCCGCCATCAACGCCTTGCTGCACCACAGTTTTCCCGCCGGCGACGGTCTGCGCGTGCCGGGTGCGTTCGACGGCTTCGAGCTGGCCGTGCGCGCCGTGCTGGGCCAGCAGATCACCGTGGCGGCGGCGCGCACGCTGGGCCAGCGGCTGGTGGAGCGCTTTGGCGAGCCCATCACCACGCCCTGGCCGCAGTTGCGCCGCCTGTTCCCGTCCCCCGCCGTGCTGGCCCGGGCCGAGGGCGATGCGCTGGGGCAACTGGGCATCGTGCGCCAGCGCCAGGCCGCCATCGTGGCCTTGGCGAAGGCCGTGGACGGCGGCCAGATCGCCCTGCACCCGGGTGCCGACGTGCTCGCCACCACGGCGGCGCTGTGCCAGTTGCCCGGCATCGGGGACTGGACGGCACAGTACATCGCCCTGCGGGCACTTCGCTGGCCCGATGCCTTTCCGGCCGGCGACGTGGCACTGCACAAGGCCCTGGGCGTGCAGGGACACAAGCACCCGGCCCGCGCCGCCCTTGCCGTGGCGGCCGCCTGGCACCCCTGGCGCGGCTATGCCGTACTGCGGGCCTGGGCCGCTGGCCCGCCCCACAGTACGGAACTATAAAACCCATAGCTGCTTGCGCTTATCCAGCAAGGGCTATCGGCCTAAAACACTTCAAAAAATCGTAGCCAACGCCCCATTGCACCTCTGCCATGCCATTTCACTCCAGCACCGTGCAAATCCGCACACCCACCCCGCTCGGCACCGTACGGCTGGCCGCCTCGTGCGCCGGTTTGTGCGGCCTGTGGTTTGAGGGCCAGCGCCACCTGCCCCGCGCCCTGGACGACCCGATCGCCTGGCCCGAGGCCCCCGCTCACCCCCTGCTGCGTGAAGCCGCGGCGCAGTTGCAGCAGTACCTGCAAGGCCAGCGCAGGCAGTTCGACCTGCCACTGGACCTGGGCAGCGGCACGCCATTCCAGCAAACGGTCTGGCAGGCCCTTCAAACCATCGCCCCCGGGCAGACGACAAGCTACGGCACCCTGGCGCAGCAGATCGGACGCCCGGCTGCCGTGCGCGCAGTAGGCACCGCCATCGGGCGCAACCCCTTGAGCGTGGTCGTACCCTGCCACCGGGTGCTGGGCCGGGATGGCAGCCTCACCGGCTATGCTGGCGGACTCGAACGCAAGGCGGCCCTGTTGCGCCTTGAAGGCGCCCTGCCTCCGCTCCCCTCCCCTCCCCCCTGCACCCGATGAGCTCTTCCCCACCCGCCTCCCTCCCCGTGACCGCCTGGCTGGGCGAATTCGTGCTGCTCTCAGGCCTGTGGGGCGCCTCGTTTCTGTTCATGCGCATGGGCGCGTCGGAGTTTGGCCCCCTGCCCACCGCCGGGCTGCGGGTGCTGCTGGCCACGGTGTTCCTGTGCCCCATCCTGCTGCACCAGGGCCAGTGGCCGGCCTTGCGCCGGCACTGGAAACCGGCGCTGCTGTCCGGGCTGGTGAATTCGGCCATTCCGTTTGCGCTGTACTCCTGGGCCGTGCTGCACATCACCACAGGCCTGGCGTCCATCCTCAATGCCACGGTGCCACTGTTTGGTGCGCTGGTGGCCTGGATGTGGCTCGGCGAGCGCATCAACCGCCTGCGCTGGCTGGGCCTGGGCATCGGCTTTGTGGGGGTGGCGCTGCTGGCCTGGCGCGCACCGGGGGGCACGGGCACCCCGTCCGCACTGGCGCCGTGGGCCATGGCGGCCTGCCTTGGCGCCACCACCTGCTATGCCGTAGCCGCCAGTTTCGCGCGGCGCTACCTGGTGGGGGTGCCGCCGCTGGCCACGGCCACCGGCAGCCAGCTGGGGGCCGCGCTGGGGCTGTTTGTGCCCATGCTGTGGTTCTGGCCCGCCGCCATGCCGGGGCCACGCGCCTGGGCTGCCATCGTGGCTATTGCCATCTTGTGCACGGGTATCGCCTACATCCTGTATTTCCGGCTCATCGCCCATGCCGGGCCCAGCCGGGCACTGGCCGTGACCTTCATGGCGCCCGTGTTTGCGGTGTTCTACGGCGCGGTGCTCCTGCACGAAGCCGTCACACCCTGGATGCTGGGCTGCGCGGCCGTCATTGTGGCGGGCACACTGTTGTCAACAGGGCTAATCAGGACGCGCACGGTTCCCGCAGTGCAAGACAAATCGCTCTAAACTTCGGCCATGTCTGCAGCGCCTCCCAGCCCCCCCACTGCTCCACGGTCTGCAGCAGACCCTGCCATCCGCGCCCCGTCCGCGCAGCCCAGTTACGCCGCTGTCGCAGATGCGCTGCAGGCCACCCAGGCCCAGATCCGCGCGATCTACGAGGCACTCCCCGATCCGGCCGGCATCACCCGCATCGAGGACGGCCGCTACCTGGAGGTCAATCCGGCGTTTTGCCACATGGTCGACCGCCCGCGTGAAGACATCATCGGGCGCACCTCCGTCGAACTGGGCGTATGGGCCAGCCCGCACGATCGCGCCCGGCTGGTCGCCACCTTGCATCACGACGGCAAGGTGGACCACCTCCCGATGACGGCGCATGGCGCCGAAGGCGAAATTCCAGGGCAAATGTTTGCCCGCCCGGTCACGATCGACGGGCAGGCATGCCTGATTTTCGTGTTCTACAACACCCTGCAGGAACAGCGCACCCACAGCGAGCTGCTGGCCAAGAACGCCGCGCTGGCCCAGGCCGGCCGCATGGCCCGGCTGGGCGCATGGGAGGATGCGCGCGACAAGGGGCTTGTGTATTGGTCGGATGTGTGTTTCGACATCCACGGCCTGCCGCGCGACACCCCCCTGCCGCGCAACTACATTGAAACCTACGTCGCGCCGCAGTGGCGCGAACCCATGCGCGAGAAAATGCGCCAATCCCTGCGCCAGCGTACCGAGTGGAGCATGGATGTCGAGATCATCCGCGCCGATGGCCGCTGCATCTGGTGCCGCTGGCGCGGCGAGCCGGTGGTGGAAAACGACCGCGTGATGCGCGTCGTGGGCGTGATGCAGGACATCGACGATTCCAAGCGGGCCGAAGAGCGGCTGCGCCACTCTGAAGAGCGCTTCTCGCGCATCTTTCATCTGCTGCCCTACCCGATGGGATTGACGCACCGCGAAGATGGCACCTACATCGACGTCAATCCCGCCTGGGAAAAAATGTTTGGCTACACACACGCCGAAGCCGTCGGAAAAACCTCGATCGGGCTGGGCATCCTGACCAGCGAAATGCGCGCGGGCCTGATCGAAGCGGCCCAGACCACCGACCTGCTGGAATCCTACGAAACCCTTGTCACCACGCGCAACGGCAAGACACTGACCGTGCTGCAATCAATGCGTGCCACCGAACTCGACGGCCAGCCCTGCTGGCTGTTTGCGCTGCACGACATCACCGATCGCAAGCGCAACGAGGAGCAGGTACGTGAACGCGAGGCCCTGCTCTCGCTCACGCTGTCGGCCGCATCGCTGGGCCTGTGGGACTGGAATCTGAACAGCGGCATCATCACTGGCGACCACCGATGGATGGCCATGCGCGGCGTGCAGGCCGGGCGGGGAACGCCCCTTGCCATTGCATGGACCGACTCGCTCGGCCCCGAAGACGTGCTGCGCATGACCACCGAGGTCACACGCCATGCAGCCCACCCCGAAACGCCGTTCGACGCCACCTGCTGCATCGTGCGACCCCACGAGAAAGACCGCTGGCTGCGCAACCTGGGCAAGATCGTCAGCATGGACAGCAACGGCCAGCCCCTGCGCATGCTGGGTGTCTCCATCGACGTGACCGGCCAGCGCGAGCAGGAAATCCTGCTGCGCCGGTTGGCCCATTACGACACCCTGACCGGCCTTCCCAACCGCGTGATGCTGGCCCGCCGCCTGGCTGAAGGCATGGAACAGGCGCTGGCCGATGGCGGCCTCCTGGGGGTGGCCTACCTCGATCTGGATGGCTTCAAGCCGGTGAACGACCGCCTGGGTCACGATGCAGGCGACCGTCTGCTGGTGATCGCCTCCCAGCGGCTCACCCGCGCCCTGCGCCCGCACGATTGCGTGGCCCGCCTGGGTGGGGATGAATTCGTCATCCTGATGCCCGGCCTCTCCAACGCCCAGGACTGCAAACACGTGCTCAACCTGGTGATGCAAAGCATTGCTTCGCCCTACCAGATCGGCTCGGACCGGGTCACGGTGACCGCCAGCATCGGCTACACCCTCTACCCCCAGGACGACGCCGACGCCGACACCCTGCTGCGCCACGCCGACCAGGCCATGTATGCCGCTAAACAGGGCGGGCGCAACCGCTTCCATGAGTTTGATGCGACGCAGGAGCGCCAGTCGCGCCAGTTGCGCGAGCAGATTTCCCAGCTGCGCGAGGCACTGGACCGCGGCCAGTTCGAGCTTTTTCTTCAGCCAAAAGTGAACATGCAGCTGGGCACCGTGGTGGGCGCAGAAGCCCTGGCACGTTGGCGCCACCCTGAACAAGGCGTGCAGGCCCCCGGCGCGTTCATGCCCCTGCTCGAAGGCACCGAACTGGAAGTGCCCTTTGGTGCCTGGGTGGTCAGCGCAGGCCTGGATGCCATCAAGGCCCTGATGGGACACCACATCCATCTGCCCGTGAGCGTGAACATTTCAGCGCACCATCTGCAGCAACCCGGCTTTGCCGACTGGATGGCCGACCAGCTGGCCCGCCACCCGGAGGTGGCGATGGCCGGGCTGCTCGAGATCGAGATCACCGAAACCGCCGCGCTTTACCACATCGACCATGTGGCCAGCACCCTCAAGGCCCTGCAGGCCATGGGCGTGGGAACCTCGCTGGACGACTTTGGCACCGGCTATTCGTCCCTGACCTATCTGCGGCGTCTGCCGCTGTCCACACTCAAGATCGACCAGAGCTTCGTGCACGGCATGATGGGCGACGCAGGCGACCTGGCCATCGTGCAGGGCGTGATCGGGCTGGCGCAGTCGTTTGGCTACCGCATCATTGCCGAAGGGGTTGAAACCAGCGACCAGGGCCAGATGCTGCTGCAAATGGGCTGCCAGATGGCCCAAGGCTATTACTTTGCCCGGCCCATGCCGGTGCAGGCATTCGTCCAGTGGCTGGAGGACTGGCAGCACCCCGACCTCGCCAACCACTCGCCCGCACCCCCATTCTGGACCTCGCCCTGAACACCGCTGGCGCACGCACCCCGCATGCCATCACCGGGCTGGCTGCCCTCCCACCACGAAAAAATAGAAATTTCAAGCAAAAATAGCTGCCAGCCCTTTTCTCTAAAGCGCCGGCAGCTATATTTTCAGGAGCATTACTCCTGCAGAAATCAGGCTTCGACCAGCGCCTTCACTTGCTGCAGCGCTGCCGGGTCTTCCATGGTGGTGAGGTCACCCGGGTCGCGGCGCTCGGCCACGGCCTGCAGGGCGCGGCGCAGCAGCTTGCCGCTGCGTGTCTTGGGCAGCGTGGTGACAAAGAACACGCGCGAGGGCCGGGCCACGGCGCCCAGTTGGCCGTCCACCACCTTCATCACCTCGCCTTCGAGCTTGAGGCGGGCTGCATCGGTGTCCAGACCGCTGGCATCGCGCGGCACCGCAAAGGCCATGGCCACCTGGCCCTTGAGCTGGTCGGCCACACCCACCACGGCCACTTCGGCGATATTGGGGTGCGATGAGATGGACTCCTCGATTTCGCGCGTGCCCAGGCGGTGGCCAGCGACGTTGATCACGTCATCGGTGCGGCCCAGGATGAAGTGGTAGCCGTCGGCATCGCGGATGCCCCAGTCGAAGGTGCTGTAGATCAGGCGACCGGGGATGCTCTTCCAGTAGGTGTTGACGAAGCGGTCGTCGTCGCGCCACACGGTCTGCATGCAGCCGGGGGGCAGCGGCCCCTCGATGGCGACAACGCCCTTCTGATTGGGCTCAGTCAATTCCTGGCCCGTCACTTCGTCGATCAGCTTCACGGCATAGCCATACATGGCCTTGCCCGGGCTTCCAAAGCGGGTGGTCTGCTGCTCCACACCGTTGGCCAGCGTGAGGATGGGCCAGCCGGTCTCGGTCTGCCAGTAGTTGTCGATGATGGGCACCTGCAGCGCGTCGCTGATCCACTGCGCCGTGGGTTCATCGAGCGGCTCGCCCGCCAGCCACAGGGCCTTGAGGGTGGAGACGTTGTATTTCTTGAGCCAGGAGGCGTCCTGCTTTTTGAGCACGCGCACCGCCGTCGGGGCCGAGAACATGTGCGTGACCTGGTACTTCTCGACAATGCTCCACCACACGCCCGCGTCGGGGCGGATGGGCAGGCCTTCGTACATGATGGTGGTCATGCCCGCAATCAGCGGGCCATAAATGATGTAGCTGTGCCCCACGACCCAGCCAATGTCGCTGGTGGCAAAGTAGGTCTGGCCCGCCTGCGCGTTGAAGATGTGCTTCATGCTGGCCGCCAGCGCCACGGTGTAGCCGCCCGTGTCGCGCTGCACGCCCTTGGGTTTGCCGGTGGTGCCGCTGGTGTAAAGCGTGTAGCTCGGGTGCGTGGACTCGACCCACTCGCAGGGCACGGTGGTGTTCAGGTGCTGCTCACGCATGGTGGCCCACAAGTGGTCGCGCCCGGCCACCAGGTCCATGGGCGCCAGGCCCCGGTCCACCAGCAGCACGGCGGCAGGCTTGTGGCTCGACAGCCGGATGGCCTCGTCGAGCAGCGGTTTGTAGGGCACGCTCTTGCCGCCGCGCGAGCCTGCATCGGCGCTGACGATGGCCACGGGCTCGGCATCCTCGATGCGCGAAGCGAGCGACCCCGAAGCAAAGCCGCCGAACACGACCGAATGCAACGCGCCAATGCGCGTGCAGGCCAGCATGGCGAAGGCTGCCTCGGCAATCATGGGCATGTAGATCAGGACGCGGTCGCCCTTTTTGACGCCCAGCGCCAGCAGGCTGGCGGCCATGCGCTGCACCTCGGCGTGCAGCTCGGCAAAGCTGTAGCTGCGCTCGGTGTCGGTTTCGGTGGAAATGGCCACCAGGGCGGGCTGGCTGGCACGGTCTTTCAGGTGGCGGTCTACCGCGTTGTGGCACAGGTTGGTGGTGCCGCCCACAAACCACCTCGCAAACGGCGGGTTGCTGTAGTCGCACACCTGCTGGGGCGGTGTGTGCCAGTCGATCAGACGGGCCTGTTCGGCCCAGAAAACATCGCGCTCGGCGATGGAATGGCGATAGAACTCGGCGTAACTGCTCATGGGATGGTCTCCTTGGCCTCGCACCCTGCCAACCGGGCAGGTTTTGAATTCATAATTATTCATAATGGGCTTGCGGGAATCTGACGCCACGCCCCTCGCACCGCGTCAGAACCCGTACTGCGCAGGTCCTGCCAATCCTGCGCCGGTCGCGACGGCGCGGGTCGCACCATCAGTCGCCAAAGCAGATTCCCAGGTCACGCCCGGTTTGCAGGATGTCGCTGTCCATCGGCACGGCCTTCATGCGCCCCGCCACCTCGGCCAGCGGCACATAAATCACGTTGGGAAACGAGAGCGACACCATGACGCCCGACAGCCCATCCTCCAGCGCCCGCACGGCAGCCGCACCAAACCGCAAGGCGGCAAGCCGGTCGAACGATGTCGGACTTCCGCCGCGCAGCAAATGGCCCAGCACCACCGCCCGAGCATCCTTGCCGGTGCGCTGGGCCAGTTCACGGGCCACCTGCTCGCCAATGCCGCCGAGGCGCTCCGCATGGCCCACTTCGGCTGGGGCCAGCACCGCGCGCTGCCCCTGCAGCGCCCGTGCGCCCTCAGCCACCACCACGATGGAATACGAACGGGCTATAGCGTCCCGACCTACAATCTTGGCCACCACGGGCCCGAGGTCGAACGGTATTTCGGGCAGCAAAATGGCATGCGCCCCGCCCGCAATGCCCGCATGTAGCGAAATCCAGCCGGCATAGCGACCCATCATTTCCACCACCATGATCCGCTGGTGACTCTCGGCCGTGCTGTGCAGGCGGTCCAGACACTCGGTGGCAAACGATACGGCGGTATCAAAGCCGAAAGTGGTGAAGGTCTTGTCCAGATCGTTGTCAATGGTCTTGGGCACCCCCACCACACGCAGCCCCTTGCGGTGCAGCTCATGCGCAATCGACAGGGTTCCATCACCCCCCACCGATACCAGCGCATCAATGCCCTCGCGCGCAAAACATGCAAGCAGTTCATCGGAACGATCGCGCTCGCCCATCGAGCCATCGGCCTGCGGCGTCGGGAAATGGAACGGATCGCCCTTGTTGGTGGTCCCCAGGATGGTGCCTCCCAGGTGCGCGATGCCACGCACGCGGTCCCGCGTCAGCGGCATGAGCCCCCCCTGCGGGTAACGCTCGGGTTGCAGCAGGCCATTGAAGCCGTCCCGGATCCCCACGCACTCCCAGCCCCGGTTGGCAGCTGCCGTCACGGTGGCGCGAATCACGGCGTTCAGGCCAGGGGCGTCACCACCACCAGTGCTCAGGGCAATGCGTCGAATGGGTGGGTTCACAAACAATCTCCTGCAGAGTCGGACCAAGGCCGCAGGATAAGCCATGCCGCCCGCAGAGCCAACGGCTGTGCCTTGGCAGGGCGCCGGATCGGCAAACTACCCGACAGCCGCCGCACGGCGGCGCCAGATCCAGCGCAGCACGAACACGGCCAGCACGTCACCCACGGCCGACAAAACAAAGGCCAGCCCCACCCAGGGCGCCACACCAGGCTCCAGCCAGGATACCGGCCACCACACTATCCACAACCCCACCGCAAAGAAGGCGACGCCGCAAGCGCCCACCGCCAAAAGAATGAAACGCTGCGGGAAAGCAAGCACGGGTGCCGGCACATCCTGGACGCGCATGGCCTCCTCAGGATTGCGAAAATCGATGGTCATCGTATGCTCCTTGCCGCTTCGCTCTTGGGGCCCTACACACTGGACAGGCAGCGTTGCGCAACCTCGGCTGCCGTCAAGGTGGCGCCGTCTTCCTCGGTGGCGGTCACTACCTGCATCAGCTTGTGCAACGACTCGTCCGTTGGCGCCAGAAAATACAGGGCACCGCTCGCACGCAGCAGCGCTGCTGCCGGTTTGCGCATGCTGGCACTCACCGTCACCGCATTGGCCAGCGCAACCCAGATGTCTTGCGGCTCGAGCAGTTCACGCCAGTTGTCAAGGGTATGGTCCGGTGATTGCACAGCCTCCGTGAGCGACAGCAGGCCGTCTCCGTGCATGTACACGCCCGCCGGAAGGCCAATCAGGCGGCCGAGTCGGAATTCGGAGTCACCTGCATGCACCGGCTCCGGCAAAGCGCCGCTAAAAACGGGCAGCATCCGCCGCACGGCATCGTGGGTGGCAAACATGTGTTTGAAAAAAAAGTAACCATGCACACGGACGCCATCGCGCGGCTCCACCACCGACCATCGCAAATCGACAGATGCGTCATCGCTCACGATGCACCTCCCTGGATGCCCCAGAGCGACCCTGGCGCGCGCGCTCTCGCTCCTGCACATCGTGGATGGCATCGAGGACGATCATGGTGGAGCGCTCGGTCGCCTGATCCACCTCACCCATGCGCCGGACGTGACTGGACCACTGCGGATCAAGAACCAGCACGCTCTCTGAAGCACTCCTGGCGGCAGGCTTTGCCTCGCTTCGCAACACTGGCACTGGCGCCACCGCACGCTGCGGCGGCGAGGCCCTTGCGGGAGCAGCGGCAGTGGCCGGTGTCTGGGGCAAGGCCACAGCAGGCGCGTCGGCAGGGGGAACAGGTGGCTCCTCGATCGGCCGGATCCGCGCGGTGTCGTCTCGTGCCGGCACCGCCGGCTTGAACGCCAGCGCAAAGACCAGAGCCGACACCAGCACCACCACCGCCGCAACACCGCCGCCCGCCAGCATCCATCGGCCCCCGGGGGCCTCGGAAACCTCTTCAACCAATGCAGGCCCCACGGCCTGCACCGGCTTGGGTCGCACGGGCGCCGGTCGGGCGAAAGGAATGACGCCCTCCATCCCCACCTCTGTCAACACTGTTGCCAAGCCCAACATACCTACGGCCTCCGCAAAATCAGTCGGGCCAGTTTACGCGATCGCCTGACCACTGATGCAAGCAGCCAAGCAGGGCATCACCTGCGGCAGAAAGCACCAGAAGCTGTTCAAACCGCGCACCCGGTCTATTTCACCAGCGCCAACATGTCACGGAAAGCAGGGTGCTCACAGGTGCGCAGCCATTCAAAAGCCACCATCTCAGTAGTGACCAGCTCTGCCCCGGCACTGGCCAGGCGGTCGTAGGCCGCATCCCGGTTGCGCTCCGTGCGCGAGCTGCACGCATCGGTAACCACCCAGACATCAAACTCGTCCTCCAGCAAATCCAGCGCCGTCTGCAACAGGCAGACATGCGCCTCACAGCCTGCGACCACGACAGTGGCACGCTCCGGGCCGGTTTGCGCGGTTTTTTGCAGATGTTTTGGAAGGCTCCGTGCATTGCCGGCCGGAGGCTTCGCCGGGGGACGCAACCATTCGCCCAACCCTTCTTCGGCAGCGCTGAAATGCATCTTGGACAGCGTCTTGCGGCACAAGGCACGCAACACCGCATCGTTCGCGCCCAGACGCGACGGATTTTGTTCCGTACCCCACACCGGCACATCCACCATCTTCGCAATCTGGGCCAGACGGCGCGCGTTCGCCAGGACGGCATGCCCCTCGAAGATGGCCGGCATCAGCTTCTCCTGAAAGTCCACCAACACCAGTTGGGATTCGGAAGCGTCAAGCAGCATGGTGAAAATTCCTAAGATAAGTGCAATCCTTGCATTGTCGCAGCGCTTTCAAACCAGGATTTCCGCCAAGATCCGGGAAGCGCCCTGCTTGGCGCAAAGCGCCGGAAAAACTTGTACCGGCTCCGGTTCGATACGTCCAACAAGTCAGTGCCATCCCGGAAAACAAAAACCCTGCTATTTTTTAAATAGCAGGGTTTTATAGGAGCCTGGTAGGACGTACAAGATTCGAACTTGTGACCAACGGATTAAAAGTCCGCTGCTCTACCAACTGAGCTAACGTCCCATCGCTTCATAGCCGCGTAGGCCAGGAAAGCCTTGAATTATAGCGTTTTTTTTATCGTTTTCGATGAAGGCGAGGCAAGTGAATCCAGAACCCACCCTGCTGCGCAGTGACCAAAGCTGGCTGTCACCGCGACAACCGAGCCGTAACCATGACAGTTCAGTGATCCATCGCTCTCGGTGCTGCAGGACGTATCGGGGGGAGCAACAGACTCGCGGCTGAAGACGCAGGGCACGCCGATCTTCTTGCCGTCTCGGGGGGCTGCGTGGTGTTTGCGCAGACGGTAGCGTAACTGGGCTAGGAGCGGGTCGTGCGTCGTGAAGGCGAGGTCGTCGATATCCACCTTGTGGGCCTGTCGCTTGCCACCTGCCGCGCCCACGCTGATGAAAAGCGATTGGCTGGCGCGCGCCCACGCCGCCATGGCGGTTTTTGCCTGCACCTGGTCGCACGCGTCGATCACGGCATCGACCGGCTCGCTCAGGAGGGCTGGCCAGTTGGCCGGTTCAACAAATTCTTCGATACAGTTGAGCACACAGGCAGGGTTGATCTGTGTCACCCGGTCACGCATCGCGAGCACCTTGGCCTGGCCAACCGTGGATTCGAGTGCATGAATCTGGCGATTGAGATTGGACTCGGCCACATGGTCCAGATCGATCAGCGTCAGGCGCCCTACGCCGCTGCGCGCAAGGGACTCTGCTGCCCAGGACCCCACCCCACCCACACCGACAACCGCCACATGCGCTGCGCGGATGCGGGCAGCGCCCGCGAGACCATACAGACGATCGAGCCCACCGAAACGACGGCGCTGCAGGGCGTCGCCTTCTACGGATGCCTCCGGGAGAACTGCGGACGAAAGCAAAAGCAGGGCCTCTATTTCAGGCGTGAAAGCCGCTCTTTGGCCGCTGCGGCCGCTTCGGATTGCGGATAAACGCGCAGCAGGTCTTCGAGTGTCTTGCGGGCCCCACGCGTCTCCTTGAGTTCGATCTGGCAGTTGGCGATCGACAAGGCCGCCTCAGGTGCCCGTGCATGGTTGGGTGCTACAGCCAGCAGGGATTTGAACTGGGCGATGGCTTGCTTGTAGTCACGGTTGGCGTAGAGAGCGTTGCCCAGCCAGAAACGGGCCGATGGCAGGTAGCCACTGCGCGGATACTGCCGCACAAAGGCGGCAAAGGCGGTCTCTGCCTCGGCAAATTTGCCTTCCCTGAAACGGGTCAGCGCAGCATCAAAGGCACTCTGTTCCTCAGGTTCTGCCTGGAACTCGAGGCCATCGACCGCCACTTTCACAGGCTCAAACTGCCGCAGCCTTTCGTCGACACCCTTGGCCATGTCTTTCTGCAGACGCTGAAGCTCTGCCACCTCCCGCGCCAACTGCTCATTCTGTCCGCGCAGTTTCGCCATTTCGATGCGCAAGGTCTCGATTTGCGTCTGCAGATCAAGCAGACCACGGCGCAGTTGGGTTCCGTCTTCAGTGGAACGGCGCAGATCGTCCATCGAACGCTGGCCAGATTGCTGCAACACATCCACACGCTGGCGCAGTTCAAGAATGGCCCGGCGCGCTTCGTCGTCTTCAAACAAGGCGGCCTGAGCCAACGCCAAGTGCCCCCCCAGAAGCATCGCAGCCAGAAGCGAGCGCACAGGGCGTGCCAAATGCATGCTGCGCATCAGCGGTAGGACAGTTCTGCGCGACGGTTCTGCGCATGAACGTCTTCACTGTTGCCCTGGGCCGCCAGCTTTTCCTTGCCGAAACTGACGGCTTCCATCTGGGCATCGGGTACGCCCATCAGCGCCAGTGAGCGGCGCACGGCTTCGGCGCGCTTTTGCCCCAGCGCGAGGTTGTATTCACGGCCACCACGCTCGTCCGTATGACCTTCGATCACAACCTTGGGGGCATTGCCAGACTTCATGAACCGCGCGTGGCCTTCGATCAGCGACTGGTAATCGGACTTGATGACATAGCTGTCGTAGTCGAAATACACGATTCGGCTGATGCCGACCGGGCCGGCACCATCACGACCGGACTGCGTCAGGTCTACCCCGCGCACACCACTCTGGCCGGCGGCACCGGCGCCCGCGCCACTGCCGCCACTGGTGGAGAGGGGTGCACCGCTCTTGTCTTCGACCGGCACATTGTCGAGATCGACCCCCGAACTGCAACCCGCCGCAAGCGCTGCAACCGCAAGGACGAGAGATAGACGTTTGAACATGGAAGAAAGCTCCTGAAAGACTGAAACAGATCGGACAAAAAAGTTCACTGCGTCTGGAATGGACCCCAATCGGGCTCACGAATATCGCCGCCTTGCCCGGCCAGGCGCGCCTTGATCTTGCCATCCAGCGTGGTGGTCATGAGTGATTCGCGCCCCTGGAACTGGGTGGCGTAGACGATCAAGCGGCTGTTGGGGGCAAAGCTGGGCCGCTCGTCGGCCGTGGTGTCGGTGATGGCGGCCACAGTGCCGGAGGCCAGCTCCATCACATGCAGCTTGAACGCTCCGCCCACCCGGGAGATGAAAGCCAGCCAGCGACCATCAGGGCTGAGACAAGGAGAGATGTTGTAGCTGCCGCTGAAGGTGACGCGTTCTGCGTTACCCCCTGAGCTGGCCACCTTGTAAATCTGGGGGGCGCCCCCCCGGTCGCTCACAAAATAGATGCTCCGGCCGTCCGGCGAAAACGCGGGTTCGGTATCGATGCCTGCGCTCTGCATGAGTCGCCTGGGCTCGCCACCGTTGGCATCGATGGTGTAGAGCTGTGACGAGCCATCGCGGCTGAGGGTGACCGCCAGTGTGCGGCCGTCGGGCGCCCACGCCGGCGCACTGTTCGAGCCACGAAAGTTGGCCACCAGCCGGCGACGACCCGTGGCCACATCGTGCACGTACACGACAGGCTTGCGCGACTCGAACGACACATAGGCCAGTTGACCGCCTGAAGGCGACCAGGCCGGCGAAATGATCGATTCGGGGCTCGACAGCGCAGCCTGGGCGTTTTCGCCATCGGCATCGGCCACCCACAGGCTGTGGCGTGCTCCGGATTTGGTGACATAGGCGATGCGGGTGGAAAACACGCCGCGCTCGCCCGTGAGTTTTTCGTACACGAAATCAGCAATGCGGTGTGCCACCAGGCGCAGGTCACCCTGCACCACCGTGTAACTTTGCCCCCCCAGGTCCTGCCCGCGCACCACGTCCCACAACCGAAACCGTATGTCGAAACGGCCATCGGCCAGACGCGTGATGCTGCCAGAAACGAGGGAATCTGCATTTTTCTGGCGCCAAAGGGTGACGTCGGGACGAGACGCCTCGTCCATACGGGCGCCAGAGGTATCCACACCCCGAAACTGGCCACTGCGCTCAAGATCGGCCTGCACGATGGAAGACAACTTCTGGGGCGCCTGCGATTCGTCACGGAACGGGACGATGGCAATGGGCAGCTGCGTCAGGCCCACGCCCGTGACCTCGACCCTGAACTGGGCCAGTGCGGGAGTGGCGGCCATGGCCACCAGCGATGCCATCATGAGGCGGCGGGAGGGATGCTGCGCTGCAGCGTCGGAAAAGGGGGAGAAGAATCGGTGGTAAGTCATTCGCTGCCAGGGGCAACCGGGCGGAAGCCGATTGTCAGGCCTGAATGTTACACACCGTGAAATATCCCCATGTCACAAACTGTTGGCCAGGGTGAAAAAGTAGAATCGCGCCCTCATGCAATCCCCAGAAACTGGCACCCCGTCAGCCCCCAGCGACTCGCCCGCAACCCCACCCGAACGTTTGACGGCACGACTGGCCCGGCTCTCGGTCTATTTTGGCGGCCAGCGATTAGGCTGGACGGCAGCCATCATTGCCACACTGGTGGGCGCTATCACCGAGCCCCTGATCCCCGCGCTGCTGCAACCACTGCTCGATCACGGCTTCACCGATGGTTCACTGCAGCTGTGGATGGTACCCGTGGCCATCATGGGGGTTTTTTTGGTACGCGGCCTGGCCCAGTTTGTGGGGCAATACGCACTCGCGCGCATCGCCAACGAGGGCATGCTGGCTCTGCGCACAGCCCTGTTTGATCGCCTGCTGGCGGCCGAGATGGGCCTCTTCTCCCGGCAATCGGCCAGCGCGCT
This sequence comes from Burkholderiaceae bacterium, assembly GCA_024710165.1. GTDB lineage: Bacteria > Pseudomonadota > Gammaproteobacteria > Burkholderiales > Burkholderiaceae_C > Simplicispira. The sequence goes on along the minus strand of JANJVG010000190.1, from coordinate 2,861 downwards.
GTCCAACACCGTGGTGTACGAAGTGCAGACGGGTGCCACCCTGCTGGTACAGGCCCTGCTGGGCGTTTCGCGCGACGGCTTCACGCTGGTGGCTTTGCTGGGGTACCTGCTGTACCTGAACTGGCAGCTCACACTGATCGTGGCCGTGGTGGTGCCCGGCGTTGCCTGGATCATGAAAACGCTCTCGCGCCGGCTTTACCACCTCACCAAAAGCAGCCAACAGGCCACCGACGAACTGGCCTACGTGGTCGAAGAAAACGTGCTGGCGCACCGCATGGTGCGACTGCACGCGGCCCAGGCGGCGCAAGCCCGGCGGTTTGATGGCCTGAGCCGGCGCCTGCGCAGCCTGGCCATCAAGTCCACCATCGCCTCCTCGGCAATGACGCCGCTCACCCAGCTGCTGGCAGCGGCAGCGCTGTCTGCAGTGATTTGCGTGGCGCTGTGGCAAAGCCGCACCGCAGGCACTGCGCAGGACGTGACCGTGGGTGGTTTCGTGGCCTTCATCACGGCCATGCTGATGCTGATCGCCCCCATCCGGCGCCTGGCCGATGTAGCCAGCCCCATCACCCGCGGGGTGGCCGCACTGGAACGCGGCCTGCGCCTGATGGGCGACACCCCCGCAGAAGCCGGGGGCAGTCATGCCCCCGCAACGGTGCACGGTGCCATCAGTCTGCAAGGGGTGAGCGTGCACTTTGCCAGCGACCAGGCCCCGGCCCTGGATCGCGTGAGCCTGGACGTCAGTCCCGGCGAAATCGTGGCCCTGGTGGGGCCCTCGGGTGCGGGAAAAACCACGCTGGTCAACCTGCTGCCGCGTTTTTTGCAGCACTCGGCCGGGCAGATTTTGCTCGATGGCCATGCGCTCGAAGACTGGAATCTGGCTGCATTGCGAGCCCAGTTTGCGCTGGTGAGCCAGGACGTGGTGATGTTCAACGACAGCATCGCCGTCAACGTGGCCCTGGGCGGGGTCGTCGACGAGCGGCGCGTGCGGGAGTGCCTGGCCGCGGCCAATCTGGCAGAACATGTGGCGGCGCTGCCACAGGGCATCGACACCGTGGTCGGGCACAACGCCACGCAGTTGTCCGGCGGCCAGCGTCAGCGCCTGGCCATTGCCCGGGCGCTCTACAAAAACGCCCCGATCCTGATTCTGGACGAAGCCACCTCGGCACTGGACACCGAATCCGAGCGGCTTGTGCAGGACGCCCTGCAGCGCCTGATGCAAGGACGCACCACGCTGGTGATCGCTCACCGTCTCTCCACCATCGAGCATGCCGACCGCGTAGTGGTGATGGAGCGCGGCCGGATCGCCGAGCAGGGCACCCATGCCGAACTGCTGGCCCAGGGCGGGCTGTACGCCCGACTGCAGGCGCGTCCCCACCCGGACTAAACCTCCCAGCGGAGCCTACCAGCGCCCACGGTTGGGCTGGCGTTGGCGCACCGCAGCAGCAATGAGATCGGCAATGTCCTTGCGACTGGCCCGCAACGCAAAGTCGGCAGCCCCCAGGCCGAGCTGGTTCTTGAGGGACGGATCGGCGCCTTCCTGCAGCAGCATTTGCACCGATTCCCGGGTGCCGTAATGGGCAGCCATCATCAGCGGTGTGGTGCCGTTGGGCGACTCGGCATCGATGAAGGCATGGTGCTCAAGCAACAGAGCGATGATTTCCGGCTGCTGCGGCTGTGCCCCCGTGGCCGCGTAATGCAGCGGTGTCCAGCCGGTCTTGTTCACATCGGCGTCGCGGGCAATGAGCGATCGCACCGCGCCCACATGCCCACGCAGGGCCGCCACCATGAGGGGGCTTTCGTCCTGGGCATTGCGCGCATCCACCTGCAGGTTGCTACCCAGCAGCAGCACATCAAACACTTTGAGCGAACCGGCATGCAGGGCAAGCGTCAACCCCACCTGGCCCTTCGGATTGCGGGTGTTGACATCGAATCCACGTAGCAACAGCGTGGTGATGGCGCTGGCGTCGTCGCGCTCGACGGCCGCAAAGAAATCCTCATACGACCCCGCCCGTGCCATCGCGCAGCCCATCAGGCACAGCAGCAGCAGACCGCGGCGAAAGCGTTTCATGGATGCACTCCTTTGAACAAGGCCTCGAAATTGTGGCTGGTGGCCTGCGCAACCACCTCCACCCCCAGCCCGCGCACGGCCGCAATCTGCCTCGCCACATGGGGCACATACGACGGGTTGTTGGTTTTCCCCCGGTACGGCACGGGCGCGAGATAGGGACTGTCGGTCTCGATCAGCATGCGGTCCAGCGGCACGAAGGCCGCCACGTCGCGCAGGTCCTGCGCGTTTTTGAAGGTGATGATGCCGGAGAACGAGATGTAGTAGCCCAGGTCCAGCGCGGCACGCGCCACCTCGGCCGTTTCGGTGAAGCAGTGGAACACGCCCCCCGCCCGGTTGGCTGCGCCGTCTTCGCCCTCTTCACGCAGGATGGCCAGCGTGTCGGCAGACGCACTGCGCGTGTGGATGACCAGCGGCTTGGCACAGGCGCGCGCGGCGCGGATGTGGGTGCGAAAGCGCTCGCGCTGCCAATCCAGATCGGCAATGCTGCGGCCGCCCTTGCGGTCCTCCATGCCGTAGTAGTCGAGCCCGGTCTCACCGATGGCCACCACGCGCGGCAGCGCGGCGCGGTCGAGCAGATCCTGCACCGAGGGCTCCTGCACACCTTCATTGTCGGGATGCACGCCTACCGAACACCAGAAATTGTCGTGCGCCATGGCCAGGGCATGCACCGCATCGAACTCTTCCAGGGTGGTGCAGATGCACAGCGCGCGGTCCACCTGCGCGGCGCGCATGGCTTCGCGGATGGCCGGCAACTGGCTGGACAGCTCCGGAAAGGTGAGGTGGCAGTGGGAAT
>JANJVG010000010.1 GCA_024710165.1 Burkholderiaceae bacterium | reverse complement strand
GCGCCAGGCCCAAATGCATACTGCCTCCCAAGCTCTTGCCATTGAGCGGCAAGCGAGCGCTCAACCTTCCTTGGCCGAACGTGTTTCGAGGCCCAAAACGCGTGCCATACTTGGCCTCATGCGGTTGAATTTCCTATCCGTAATGGACGGGGCGTGAAGCGCTGCCGGTGCAGTGCCCCTATTCGCGAGGGTGATGCAGGTTCTCTTTTCCGGTGTAGGCTTGCAGCATGCAAGCACCACAAACCACCTCCGAGCGGGCTGCAGTTGCCCTGGCGCCAGAAGGTAGCGCCGTTCCGGTATCCCGTCTGGCCGTGCGCCGCGTGGCCATAGACACCTGGCGCGAGAACGTGGCCTACCTGAACCGCGACTGCGCCGTGTACCGTGCCGAGGGATTCCAGGCCCTGTCCAAGATCGAGGTGCGCGCCAACGGGCGGCGCATCCTGGCCACGGTGAACGTGGTGGACGACCCGGCCATCGTCGGCTGCCACGAGCTGGGCCTGTCGGAAGACGCCTTTGCGCAACTGGGCGTGGAGCCGGGCTACAAGGTGGCCGTGGCGCAGGCCGAGCCGCCCGAATCCATGGGCGCGCTGTTCCGCAAGATTGCCGGCGAGCGCCTGGCGCGCGAGGACTTCCGCGCCATCGTGCGCGACATTGCCGACCACCGCTATTCCAAGATCGAGCTCACCGCCTTCGTCGTGGCCTGCAACCGCGACGAGCTTGACCGCGAGGAGGTGTTCTTCCTGTCCGACGCCATGGTGCAGACGGGCCAGCGGCTGGACTGGCACGAGCCCCTGGTGGTGGACAAGCACTGCATTGGCGGCATTCCGGGCAACCGCACCTCCATGCTGGTGGTGCCCATCGTGGCGGCACACGGCATGCTGTGCCCCAAAACCTCTTCGCGCGCCATCACCTCGCCCGCGGGCACGGCCGACACCATGGAGGTGCTGGCCAATGTGGAACTGCCGCTGGAACAGTTGCAGGCCATCGTGCGCGACCACCGCGGCTGCCTGGCCTGGGGCGGCACGGCGCAGCTCTCGCCCGCCGACGATGTGCTGATTTCCGTGGAGCGGCCGCTCTCCATCGACTCGCCGGGGCAGATGGTCGCGTCCATCCTGTCCAAAAAAATCGCGGCGGGTTCCACCCACCTCGTGCTAGACATCCCCATCGGCCCTACGGCCAAAGTGCGGTCTATGCCCGAGGCTCAGCGCCTGCGCCGCCTGTTTGAATATGTGGCGCACCGCCTGGGGCTGTCGCTGGACGTGGTCATCACCGACGGGCGCCAGCCCATCGGCAACGGCATCGGCCCGGTGCTGGAGGCGCGCGACGTGATGCGCGTGCTCGAAAACGACCCCCGCGCCCCCAACGACCTGCGCCAAAAGGCCCTGCGCCTGGCGGGCCGCCTGATTGAATGCGACCCCGACGTGCGCGGCGGCGATGGCTACGGCATCGCGCGCGACATCCTCGACTCCGGCCGCGCACTGGCACGCATGGAAGCCATCATCGCCGCGCAGGGCGACAAGGACTTTGACCACAACAACCCCCGCCTGGGCGCGCTGCATTTTGAGATCAGCGCCCCCGCTGCCGGGGTGGTGGCCGGTATCGACAACCAGCAGATCGCCCGCATCGCCCGCCTGGCCGGTGCGCCCAAGGTGCAGGGCGCGGGCGTGGACCTGCTGTGCAAGCTGGGCGACACTGTGCAGAGCGGCCAGCCCCTGTACCGCGTGCACGCCGACTTCCCCGCCGACCTGGAATTTGCCCGCCAGGCCTGCCACCGCGCCAACGGCTACCGCATTGGCGGTGCCGATGAGGTGCCCCACGTCTTTGTGGAGTTCTGAGCATGGTTCCGTCACCCACTGCCCCAGCCGCCTGCCTGCTGCACTTTGACGACGAGCGCGCCGCCGCCCAGCGCCTGGCCCAGGCCAGCGGCCTGCCAGCGCTGGAGATCGCCCGCCATCGCTTTCCTGATGGCGAACTCAAGCTCACCCTGCCCGTGGACGCCAGCGGCCGCCTGCCCGAGCGCACCGTGCTCTTGCGCAGCCTGCACCAGCCCAACGACAAGCTCATCGAACTGCTGCTGGCCGCCCGCGCCGCGCGCAGCCTGGGCGTGCAGCACCTCACACTGGTGGCGCCGTACCTGGCCTACATGCGCCAGGACATCGCCTTCCACCCCGGCGAGGCGGTGAGCCAGCGCATCGTCGGCCCCTTCCTGGCCAGCCTGTTCGACGCCGTGGTCACCGTGGACCCGCACCTGCACCGCGTGGCCACGCTGCACGAGGCCGTGCCCGCCGCGCAGACCGTGGTGCTCAGCGGCGCCCCGCTGCTGGCCGACTGGATCGTGCAACAGCGCCCCGGCGCGCTGCTGGTGGGGCCTGATGGCGAATCCGCCCAATGGGTGGCCCAGGCCGCCGCCCGCCACGGCCTGGATCACGCCGTCTGCACCAAGGAACGCCACGGCGACCGCAGCGTCACCATCCACCTGCCGCCCATGGACGTGCAGGGCAGGGCGGTGGTGCTGCTCGACGACATGGCCAGCACCGGCCACACCCTGGCCCAGGCCACGCGCCTGCTGCTGCAGGCGGGCGCCGCCTCGGTGGACGTGGCGGTCACCCATGCCCTCATCGACGACGACGCGCTGGCCGCGCTGCATGTGGCGGGGGTGGGGCAGTTCTGGAGCACGGATTGCGTGGCGCATCCCACGAATGTTCTCGCCATGGCTCCTGCACTTGCGCAGGCGCTTGTGCACGGATGAGGCTGCGGCGTCCCTGTCGGGGTGATGACGCCGTGTCATGCAGGCGAAAAAAAACTGTCAAATAATGCCGTGTTGGTGTTTTCCTCAACCAGATCAGCGCAAATGTTGGGTAGAGTGACACTGAGTACCGAGAAGCAACCAGGAGAAAACAAATGAGCAAGAAAGTAGCGTACGTCACGGGTGGCATGGGAGGCATTGGCACGGCTATTTGCCAACGCCTGCACAAAGAGGGCTTTACGGTCATCGCCGGCTGCGGCCCCACGCGCGATTACACCAAGTGGCTGGACGAGCAAAAGGCGCTGGGTTATACCTTTTATGCCTCCGTTGGCAACGTGGGCGACTGGGATTCCACCGTGGAGGCGTTTGCCAAGGCCAAGGCCGAGCACGGCTCCATCGACGTGCTGGTCAACAACGCCGGTATCACGCGCGACCGCATGTTCCTCAAGATGACCCGCGAGGACTGGGACCAGGTGATCGAGACCAACCTCAACAGCATGTTCAACGTCACCAAGCAGGTGGTGGCCGACATGGTGGAAAAGGGCTGGGGCCGCATCATCAAC
>JANJVG010000178.1 GCA_024710165.1 Burkholderiaceae bacterium | reverse complement strand
GCACCCATGCCTGGCTGGCGGCCTTTGGCAAGCTGCGCACCCGCTTCGAGCGCCGCATCGACATTCATTTGGCACTGCTTTGCCTGGCATGCTGCGTCATCTGCGTTCGCAATCTGCCTATGTTTTGTTAGCAGCTCTTAGAGCGGCTAAAAAAACTCAGCGAAGCGGCCCTGGCTAGGCGTTTCGCCGCAGGCAGTACAAGTAGTACGACAAGGCGAGACAACGACGCCAGGGGAGTTTTGTTAGCCGCTCTTAATAGCGTTTCACGCCGTGAAGTACCCGTGCGGGGCTTCGCCTATTCCCAGTGCTGGCGGTAAGAAAACGTGGGCAGTTTCCAGCCGTAGCGGATGGCCAGCATGCGCAGCGTCAGGCCAGTGACAAAGCAGAAGGCCGTGTTCAGATTGGTCTGCACACCCAGGGCGCCCAGCCCCAGAAACAGGCCGCACACCACCAGCGATACCACGGCGTAGAGCTCGCGCCGGAACACCACGGGCACCTGGTTGCACAGCACGTCGCGCACCACGCCGCCGCAGATGCCGGTGATCATCCCGGACATGATGACCACGGGGATGGGGTATTTCATCTCCAGCGCCACATTGCAGCCGATCAGCGAAAACGCCACCAGGCCCATGGCATCGAGCGCCAGAAAAATGCGCTTGAGGTGGTGCAGGTAGGGCGCGACCAGCGTGGTCAGCAGCCCGGCAGAAATCACCAGGTAGATGTATTCGGGGTGCTGCGTCCAGCCCACGGGGAAGTGGCCCAGCACCATGTCGCGGATGGTGCCGCCGCCCAGCGCCGTGACAAAGGCGATGACCGCCACGCCAAACACGTCCATGCTGCGACGCCCGGCCGCCAGCGCGCCCGACATGGCCTCGGCAACGATGGCGATCATGTAGATGATGGTCAGCATGCCGGCCCCCCCTGCCGGAGGTTGCCGCAGGTGCGGGGAGTCCCGCCGCAAGGGCGGCCGGCGCCCCGGCAGCGGCAGGCGGGAGGGGCGCCTGGATCGAGTGTGAGAGCCATGGGGAGCCTTTGTGGTGTGCCGTCGTTCACCTGGCATTCTGCACGCCTGCGCCCGGACACGGGGCCGCCACCTGCCCCGCAGCGTGCCGGGCAACAGCCATGGAGCTCAATTTCAGGACGGTGAGTTGGTTTGAAGCCCATTGATCAATCAATCGGATCAATTTAGAGTGCATTGGACCGTGCCCAAGGCACCACTCAGCGCCTTCCCCACCGTGATCAACCCTGTTTTTTCTCACCACCCCTGGTACACACCATGACCCCGAAGGCCTTCCTGCACCTGCCCGAACTGGCGGGCCGGCTCACGCCGGCCGCGGCCTCCGGCCTGCGCCTTACCGACGAGGTGCTGGCCGAGTGGGATGCCCAGGCGCGCGCCCAGGGCCTGCCGCCCGACTGGCGCCTGCCCGAGGAGGAACTCGAGCGCTCGCGCCGGGACGTGCTGGCCGGGCGCGAGACCGATGACGACCTCTGGGTGTTTGCCTACGGCTCCTTGATGTGGAACCCCGGCATCCATTTCCAGGAGGTGCGCCGGGCGCGGGTTGACGGCTTTGCACGCCGCTTTGCCCTGGCCACTACCATCGGCCGGGGCACGCCCGAATGCCCGGGCCTGGTGCTCACGCTGCAGGCTGCCAGCGGCGCCTGCCACGGCCTGGCCTTTCGCATCCACCGCGCGCTGGTCGAGACCGAATCGCGCCTGCTGTGGCGGCGCGAGATGATCCGCGGCGGTTACTGCCCGGTTCTGCTGCCGCTGGACACCCCGCAGGGCCGCATCCGGGCGCTGGTGCTCACGGCCAAGACCGACCACCCGCAGTACCGCCACGACCTCTCGCTGCACGAGACGGCGGCCATCATCGCCAGCGCCTGTGGCAGCATCGGCAGCAACCGGGCCTATCTCCAGCAGCTGACCGAGCAGCTGGAGGTGCTGGGCATCGAGGACGGCCATGTGCGCGAGCTCTCGGCCATGGTGCAGCAAAAGAGGCGGCACACCGAACCCCCCGGCGGCGATGGGCGGGTGGCCGAGACGGCCCGCAAAGGGCTGGACGCCTGAAGGGCCTGGCAACCTGATTTTGAGTGAAATAGGCTTGCAGCCCAACATCTGAAAGCGCTTGCAGCTATCAATGCAATAGCATTCGGATGCCCATCACACGGCAAAAATCTTGCCCGGGTTCAGGATGTTCTTCGGGTCCAGGGCCTGCTTGATGGCGCGCATCACGCCCACGGCCCCCGCGCCGGCTTCGTCGAGCAAAAAGCCCATCTTGTGGATGCCCACACCGTGCTCGCCGGTGCAGGTGCCGCCCATGCCGAGCGCGCGGGCCACCAGCTGGTGGTTGAGCCGCTCGGCGCGCACGCGCTCTTCAGGCACGGCCGGGTCGATCAGGTAGCCGAAGTGGAAGTTGCCATCGCCCACATGGCCGACCAGGAAGTAGGGCACCCCGCTGGCGTCGGCCTCCTGGATGGACTCGAGCAGGCAGTCGGCCAGGCGCGAGATCGGTACACAGGTGTCGGTGCTGATGGCCTGGCAGCCGGGGCGGCTCTGGATGGCGGCAAAGTAGGCGTTGTGCCGTGCCGTCCACAGGCGGGTGCGCTCCTCGGGCGTGGTGGCCCATTCAAAGGCATTGCCGCCGAATTCGTGCGCGATGGCCTGTACCGTCTCGGCCTGCTCCTGCACGCTGGCGGGCGAGCCGTGGAATTCCATCAGCAGCAGCGGTTCTTCGCGCAGCCCCAGCTTGCTGTGCTGGTTGACCATGCGCACCGAGTGGGCGTCGATGAGTTCGCAGCGTGCAATCGGCACCCCCAGCTGGATGGTCTGGATCACGGTGCGCACCGCGGCCTCGATGCTGGGGAACGAACAAATCGCTGCGCTCACCGCCTCGGGCAGCGGGTACAACCGGACGGTGATTTCGGTCATCACGCCCAGCGTGCCCTCGCTGCCCACCATCAGGCGCGTGAGGTCGTAGCCCGCGCTGCTCTTTTTGGCACGCGTGCCGGTGCGGATGGCGTCGCCGCTGGCCATGACCACCTCCAGCGCCAGCACGTTCTCGCGCATGGTGCCGTAGCGCACGGCGTTGGTGCCGCTGGCGCGCGTGGCGGCCATGCCGCCGATGCTGGCGTCGGCGCCGGGGTCGATCGGGAAGAACAGGCCGGTGTCCTTGATGGCCTCGTTGAGCTGCTTGCGCGTGATGCCGGGCTGCACGGTCACCGTCAGGTCTTCGGCGTTGATGCGCAGCACCCGGTTCATGCGGTTGAGGTCGAGGCTGATGCCGCCCTGCACGGCGAGCAGGTGGCCTTCGAGCGAGGAGCCGGCGGCGTACGGAATCACCGGCACGTCGTGCTGCGCCGCCAGGCGGATTGCGTCCTGCACATCTTGCGTGCTCTGGGCAAACACCACGGCCGAGGGCGGCGGAGCCTGCAGCGAGCCTTCATCGCGCCCGTGCTGTTCGCGCACGGCCTGGGCCGTGGAGCATTGCGCACCAAAGCGCTGCGCCAGGGCATCGAGCAGGGCCTGCGGCACGGGCCGCAGGGCAATGGCGGGCAGAAGGTGCGAAACGGCGGCGGGGGCGTTCATGGGGGTCTCCAGGGGGGGCAACAAAAAAAGAATACCACTGCCCTCCGTGCCCCGCCGTGCGGTCGTCATGTGCCCGTCAGGCGGCCATGGGCGCGAGGGGGCGGCTGGCGCGCAAGGCCGGTAGGGGCATTGCCACGCGCGCACAATGCGGGCCACATTGCAAGGAGAATTCCCATGGGCAAACGACTCACACAGATCGCCACGCGCACCGGCGACGACGGCAGCACCGGCCTGGGTGACAACACCCGCGTGCCCAAGCACCACCCGCGCATTGCTGCCCTGGGCGATGTGGACGAACTCAACTCGCACATCGGCCTGCTGCTGTGCGAGCCGCTGCCGCAGGCGGTGCGCGAGCTGCTCATCGATGTGCAGCACCAGCTGTTCAACCTGGGGGGCGAGCTGTCCATCCCCGGCTTCGAGCTGCTGCAGGATTCGGCCGTGCTGCAGCTGGACGAGGCGCTGGAGCAGCACAATGCCACGCTGCCGCGCCTGCAGGAGTTCATCCTGCCCGCCGGCACCCGTGCCGCAGCACAGGCCCATGTGTGCCGCACCGTGGCCCGCCGCGCCGAGCGTGCCGTGGTGGCGCTGGGTGCCCAGGAGGCCGTTCGCGAGGCCCCGCGCCACTACCTCAACCGCCTCTCCGACCTGATGTTCGTGCTCTCGCGCGTGCTCAACCGCATGAACGGCGGCGACGACGTGTACTGGAAGAGCGAGCGGCTGGCGCAGGCGGTGCAGGAGTGACAGGGTGCTTCGATGCTATATAAAAAATAGCTGTTAGCGTTTTTCTGGATTGGGCTGGAGGCATTTTTCGCCTTGGTTTTGCCCGGTGGTGCCCTGCGCGTTCGTCGGGCATGCACGCGGCTGTGGCAGGCGCGGGCAAAACCCGCCAGAATGCCCCCATTGCAAGCATTGGTAACAGAAGGGGGCTTTATGAAAATGGGCGATCTGAAAATTGGCACGCGCCTGGGGCTGACCTTCGGGCTGCTGATCGTGATGATGCTGGCCATGGTGGTGGTGGGCCTGTTGCGCTTTGGTTCGGTGGCTGATTCAACCACCCGCATCGTCGAGGAAGACTGGGTCAAGGCCGAGGCTGCCAATGTCATCAATGCCACCACGCGCGCCAATGCCCGCCGCACCATGGAGCTGGTGATTGCCACCGACGCCGCGCAGCTCCAGGCCATCAAGGCCGACATTGCCGTCAACAAGAAAACCATCGACGACGCCCTGGCCATCCTTGATCAGAAGGTGAAGCTGCCCGAAGGCAAGGCCCTGCTGGCGCGGCTGGCGCAGCTGCGTGGCCAGTATGTGCAGTCGTTCACGCAGGTGGCGCAGCGGGTGGATGCCGGCGACCGGGAGGGTGCCGTGCAACTGCTCAAGGCCGAAACCCTGCCGGCACTCGATGCCCTGCAAGAACCCATCAATGGCCTGGTGTCTCTGCAGAAGCAACTGGCCGAGTCCGACGCGCAGGCCATGCAGGCCGACATTCGCAGCGCCCGCCTGATTTTGCTGGCGCTGGGCCTGGCGGGCCTGGTGGTGGGAGCCGTGCTGGCCTGGGCCATCACCCTTTCCATCACCCGACCGCTGCGCCGCGCCGTGTCCGTGGCGCAAAGCGTGGCCGCAGGCGACCTGAGCAGCCAGATCGAAGTGAGCGGCCGGGACGAAACCGCCGAGCTGCTGCAGGCCCTGCGCGCCATGAACGAAAGCCTGGTCACGATCGTGGCCGATGTGCGCCGCGGCTCCGAAGCCATCGCCACCGCCACCAGCCAGATTGCCGCAGGCAATACCGACCTGTCCTCGCGTACCGAGGAGCAGGCCAGCGCGCTGGAACAGACCGCCGCCTCGATGGAAGAGCTGGCCGACACCGTCAAGCAGAACTTCGAGCATGGAAAGCATGCCAACCAGATTGCCGAGTCGGCCTCGCAGGTGGCCGTCAAGGGCGGCGCGGTGGTGGCGCAGGTGGTGCAGACCATGGAGCAGATCAACACCTCCTCGCGCAAGATTGCCGACATCATTGGCGTGATCGGCTCGATTGCCTTCCAGACCAACATCCTGGCGCTCAACGCGGCCGTGGAGGCCGCCCGCGCGGGCGAGCAAGGCCGGGGCTTTGCCGTGGTGGCCAGCGAGGTGCGCAGCCTGGCCAGCCGCTCGGCCGAAGCGGCCAAGGAAATCAAGGGCCTGATCGAGGCCTCGGTCAGCAACGTCACCGAAGGCTGCCAGCAGGTCGAGCGCGCCGGCAGCACCATGGACGAGATTGTGGTCAGCGTGCGCCGGGTGACCGACATCATGGGTGAGATCACCCTGGCCAGCCAGGACCAGACCTCCGGCATCGACCAGATCAACCAGGCCATGGGCCAGATGGACCAGGTCACGCAGTCCAATGCGGCGCTGGTGGAAGAGGCTGCTGCTGCTGCGCAGTCGCTGGAACACCAGGCGCAGGGCCTGGTGCGCTCCATCGGCGTGTTCAAGCTCGGCCAGCGCAGCGAACCGGCCCTGACCTACCAGGGCTGAAAGCCCGGCACACGGAGAACAGATAGTGGCTTACTTTGAATGGGCGGATGACATGGCGATCGACCGCGGCGGTCCGATCGATCAGGACCACCAGACGCTGGTGCGCCAGGTCAACGAACTGCACACGGCCACCAGCGAGGGCCGGGGCCAGGAAGTCGTGGCCCGGCTGCTGGAAGAGCTGGTGCGCGACACCGTCGAACACATCCGGCGTGAAGAACAGCTGATGCACAGCATGGGCTACACCCAGCTGCCCAAGCACAAGCAAGGGCACGATCACTTTGTGGACGAGCTGCGCAGCCTGCAGACGCAGTACCAGGCTGGCAGCATCACGGTGGCGCCCCGGCTGTCGATGCTGCTGCGCGACTGGCTCTCGCTGCACATCCGCCGCTACGACAAGGACATCGCCGTCTTCCTGCGCAAGCGCGAGCGCGAAGCCGCGCGCACCCCCCGGCCCCGCGCCTGAACTGATTCCAGCCGCTACCCCTGCTGGGGACACGGCCCCAGGCCAGCGACCGCCGCGCAAGGGCCGCCCCGCCGCGCTGGCGGTGTCCCCCTTCCGCAGCGCACAGCGCTGCAAGAGAAGGGGGAAGCGGCGACGCCGCACAGGGGGTTGCTCTTTACCGTGGCGCCAGAATGGCCATGGTGATGCGCGAAACGCAGGTCGTCTCGCCCGCATCGTTCACCATGTCGATCTGCCACACCTGCGTGGTGCGGCCGATGTGCACGGCGCGCGCTGTGCCCGTCACCCAGCCGCTGGAGGTGGCCCGGATATGGTTGGCATTGATGTCCAGCCCCACGCCCCGGTGGCCCTCCGGGCAGGCATAGAACGCACCGATGGACCCCAGTGTTTCGGCCAGCACCACGCTCACACCGCCATGCAGGATGCCGAAGGGCTGGCGCGTGCGCTCGTCCACGGGCACGCGTCCGCGCAGGAAGTCGTTGCCGACTTCGGTGATTTCGATGCCCAGGTGGGAGGCGGCGGTGCCCTCGTTGGTGTGGTGGAGCAGTTCCAGGGAGATGGGTTTTTTCCAGATCGTCATGCAGTGTCCTTGCCACCGGGTGGGAGTGGGGGTGGCGGTAGCACCGCATTATCCGGTGGCCCGGCAGGGGCGCATCGTCCCCCTGGCGACGTTGAGCGCACACCTTTTCAGCCGGGTGTGCGACAGAACGGCGTCGGTACGGCGCTTGCTGATCTCCGCAACAGAGAGACGGGCAAAGCGCAGGCAGGCCAGTGCCTACAATCCCCGATCACTCGTGCGCGGTGCATGCGGGCCTGGCAGGAGAGCGAGTGCTGGAGCGTGACATGGCCGACAAGCGGCAGATGGAGTTGACAGCGAGCGGGTGGGTTGATGTGCCGTCCCCCCTGGCTGAAGGTGCGCTGTCCTTATTGGAGGCCACAGACGCGCGTGCGGTGGCCGCCGCCCTGCTGCGTGGCCTGGCCGCTTGCGGCGTGTCCGCCAATGCCGTGGTCTGGCAGGCGCAGGACCATGTGGCCTGCGAACCCGCAGGGGCCTTGTCACCAGAGCAGGAGCTCCGCCCCTGCCCGATCTGCGGGCCACGCTGGGATCTGCCGCGTACCCGTTGCCAGCCGGGCCAGCCGGGCCGCAAGCCGCCGTGCTGGGCGTACCGGAAGCGTTCACGCGGCTGCACCCCGCTCCCGCGCGCTTTCTTGAATTGGCCGGGCAGCGGTTGACGGAGTGGCTGACGCTGCAGCAGCTGCAAGCTTCGGTGCGGCACCTGGAGCAGTCCCGCCAGTTGCAGCAGGCACTGTTTGCCATCGCGGACCTGGCATCGTCCGATCAGGACATGGACAGCATGCTGCGCGGCCTGCACGAGATCATCGGGCGGCTGATGTATGCCCGCAATTTCTTCATCGCGCTGTATGAGCCCCAGCGCGACAGCCTGCGCTTCATCTATTTCGCCGACGAGGTGGATGACGGCATGTACGACCCCGAAACCGAAATCCCGGCGGCCCAGCTGAAGGAGAGCTTCACGCTCGCCATCATCCGGCAGGCACGCGCGGTGCGCGGCCCGGCGTGGGAGGTGGCACGCCAGCTTGGCATCGTGCGGGGCCCTGTGGTCGGCACACCGTCGGTGGACTTTATGGGCGTGCCCATGCGCCGGGGCGCCGAGGTGCTGGGTGCCATTGCAGTGCAAAGCTACCGCGAAGGCCTGGGCTATACCGAATCGGACGGCGCCGTGCTGGGTTTTGTGGCCGAGCATGTGCTGACCGCGCTGGAGCGCAAGCATGGGCGCCAGGCCCTGGAGCGGCGCGTGCTGGAACGCACGCGCGAGCTGGCGCTTGCCAACCAGCAGCTGCAGGCACAGGTAGCCGAGCGCGAGCGCGCCGCCCACCTGCAGGCCACGCTGTACCGCATCGCCGCACTGGCCAACGGCCAGGAGAGTGATGACCAGTTCTACCGCAGCCTGCACGCTGCGGTGGGCGAACTGATCAATGCCGAAAATTTCTACATCGCCCTGGTGTCCGAGGATGGGCGCACCCTGCAATTTCCCTACTGCGTGGACGCGGAGGGCGAGGGTGGCAAGACCCGGCCGATGGCCCGGGGCCTGAGCGAATTCGTGATCCGTGCGGGCCAGACCCAGCTGGTGGATGCCGCACGGCTGCAGCAGCTGCGCGAGAGTCGTGAAGTTGCGATCCAGTCGCAAACGGGCACTACCGCCACGGTGTGCTGGCTGGGCGCCCCCTTGTTGGGTGCGCAGGGTGTGATGGGCGTGGTCACCGTGCAGAGCTATCGGCCAGATCTGCTCTATGACGAGCAGGACGCCGCCTTGTTGACCTTCGTATCACACCAGATCGCCAACAGCGTGCAGCGCCGCCAGCAGGCCGAGGCCCTGCACCTGCTCAACAACGAACTGGAGCAGCGCGTGCAGCTTCGCACCCAGGAGCTGCGCCAGGAAATTGCGATGCGCGAGCAGGTGGAGGCGCGCCTGCAGCACGAGGTGATGCACGACCCCCTGACCGGCCTGCCCAACCGGGTGTATCTGCGCGACCGGCTTGAACGCGCTTTGGCGACCCACCGGCGCGACCCGCAACGCAGCTTTGCGCTGCTCTACCTCGACGTGGACCGGTTCAAGCTGTTCAACGACAGCCTGGGTCACCAGGCCGGCGACATCGTCTTGCGCGAGGTGGCGCACCGGCTGCTGGACTGTGTGCGCACACCCGATGTGGCGGCGCGCTTGTCGGGAGACGAATTCGCCATTCTTCTGGAAGACGGCCCGCAACCGGCCACGGCCTGCAAGATCGCACAGCGCATCCAGACGCGCATGCAGGACCTGGTGCAGGTGGGCGAGCGCGAGCTGCGCCTGTCTGTCAGCATCGGCATTGCCGTGGGCCAGGCGCATCACCAGACCATTGACGCATTGCTGCATGACGCCGATGTGGCGCTGTACCGCGCCAAGGAGGGCGGGCGCCAGCGCTTCGAGCTGTTCGATGACCGCGAGCAACGCGCCGCCATGGATGTGCTGCAGCTGGAGCTGGAGTTGCGTGATGCGCTGCAGGAGGGCCAGCTGGTGCCGTACTTTCAGCCCATCGTGCGCCTGGCTGACGCTCAGGTGGTGGGTTATGAGGCGCTGATCCGGTGGCAGCATCCCGTGCGGGGCCTGCTGGCCCCGGGCGACTTCCTGCCGATTGCCGAGCAGACCGGGCTCATCGAGTCGGTCGACTGGCATCTGTATGGCCTGGCCTGCGAGGCCGGTGCGCCGTTGGTCCGCGAGGGGGGCTTTCTGACCCTGAACGTTTCTCCTCGCCACTTTGCGCGCAGCGATTTCGATCGGTCGCTCATGGCACTGCTGGGTCGCACGGGGTTTGACCCTGCCAAGTTGCACATCGAGGTGACCGAAGGCACCTTGCTGGCGGACCCCGCCGCGGTGGCTGCCCTTGTGCAGCGCCTGAAGGATGCCGGTGTGGGCACTGTGCTCGATGATTTTGGCACCGGCTATTCTTCGCTCTGCCATGTGCACCGTTTCCCGCTGTGCATGGTCAAGATCGACCAGTCATTCATCGGGGAGCTGGACAAGGCACAGCCGTCTCGCAGCGTGGCCATTGTGGACGCCGTGCTCAGCCTGGGCCGCGCCCTGGATCTGGACGTGGTTGCCGAAGGTGTGGAAACCGAGGCACAGCGCCAGGTGCTCATCGGCATGGGCTGTGTGTACGGCCAGGGCTATTACTTCGGGTGGCCCGCACCGGCGGAGCACTGGAGCGCTGCCCGGCCCTGAAGTGCGGCGCGCCCCAGTCCCGGTGTTTTAGGCTTGCTTGTCGCGGTTGAGCAGCGCGTACAGCACGATGGCGCCAAACGTGGCGGTGCCGATGCCGCCCAGCGCAAAGTCGCCGAACTTCAGCGTGAAATCGCCCGTGCCCAGGATGAGCGTGATGGCGGCCACGATGAGGTTCTTGTTCTGCGAAAAATCCACCTTGTTGTCCACCCAGATCTTCGCCCCGGCCACGGCGATCAGGCCGAACACCACGATGGACACGCCACCCATCACCGGCAGCGGAATGGTCTGGATCACGGCGCCGAACTTGGGCGAAAAGCCCAGCAGCACCGCGATCAGCGCCGCCGTCAGGAACACGGCGGTGGAGTAGATCTTGGTGGCGGCCATCACGCCGATGTTCTCGGCGTACGTCGTTACGCCCGTGCCGCCGGCGCCGCCGCTGACCATGGTGGCAATGCCGTCGCCGATGAACGCGCGGCCCATGTACTGGTCCAGGTTGCGGCCGGTCATGGCCGTCACCGCCTTGATGTGCCCCAGGTTCTCGGCCACCAGAATGATGGCCACCGGGGCAATCAGCAGCATGGCCGGGCCGCTGAACACGGGTGCGGCAAAACCGGGCATGCCGAACCAGGGCGCATTGGCCAGGGCGGTCAGGTCCATGGGTTTGCCCAGGCCCAGGCCGTTGGTCAGCACGGCGTAGATGATGCTGGCGACGATCAATCCCACCAGAATGAGCAGGCGCTGCACCATGCCGCGTGTCAGCACGGCCACCAGGCCCACGCAGACAAAGGTCACGGCCTGCATCCAGCTGTCAAAGTTGCTCGCGGCCATGTTCTTGATGGGGATGCCAGCCAGGTTCAGGCCGATCACGGCCACCACCGAGCCCGTGACCACGGGCGGCATGAAGCGCTCGATCCAGCCCGTGCCCACCATCTGCACGATGGCGCCGATCAGCGTGTACACCGCCCCGCAGGCGATGATGCCGCCCAGTGCCACGCCGATGTTGGCATTCGGCCCCTTGCCTGCGTAGGCCGTGGCGGCAATCACCACGCCGATGAAGGCGAAGCTCGAACCCAGGTAGCTGGGCACCTTGCCGCCGGTGATGAGGAAGAAGATCAGCGTGCCGATGCCGCTCATCAGGATGGCCAGGTTGGGGTCAAAGCCCATGAGGATGGGTGCCAGCACCGTGGCGCCGAACATGGCAATCACGTGCTGCACACCCATCACGGCCGTCTGCGGCCAGGGCAGCCGCTCGTGCGGGCCTATCACCCCGCCCTGCGCCAGCACGTCGGCGCTCTTTTCCTGCCAGTCGAACATTCCCATGGTGATTCCCTCGATGAATTGGTGGCGGCGATGCTACGCGAAACAGGCCTGCGGCGCGCACGCCAGGCCGTGCTGTCGCCGCAGCGACACAGAAACGGGCAAGACCGGAGTGCCCCACCCCGCCGGGGGCGCTACGCTTGTCACCCATGTCCGCGCCTTACCTTCCCCAAATCTGCCTGTACCAGGACTGGCTGCGCACGCAGCGCGGCCTGGTGTTCGATGACTACGACGCGCTCTGGCGCTGGTCCACCACCGATCTCGATGCCTTCTGGCAGAGCATCTGGGACTATTTCGACCTGCAGTCGCCCACGCCGCACAGCGCCGTGCTGGCACACAACACCATGCCCGGCGCGCAGTGGTTTCCGGGTGCCCAGGTCAACTACGCGCGCCAGGTGCTGCGCCATGTGGACGCCGCGCATGCGGCGGGCGTGCCGGCCATCGTCAGCAGCAACGAAAAGCGTGAGCACCGCGAGATGTCGTGGCCCGAGTTGCGCCGCCAGGTGGCGTCGCTGGCGCTGCACCTGCAGGCCCGGGGCGTGCAGCCGGGCGACCGCGTTGCCGCCTACCTGCCCAACGTGCCCGAGACCATGGTGGCCTTTCTGGCCACGGTGAGCATCGGCGGCGTCTGGAGCCTGTGCGCGCCCGACATGGGTACGAACGCCGTGCTCGACCGCTTTCGCCAGATCGAACCCAAGGTGCTGATTGCCGTGGACGGGGTGACCTACGCCGGGCGCGACCACGACCGCCTGGGCGTGCTCGGCGAGCTGCGCGCGCAGCTCCCCAGCGTGCAGCACACCCTGCTGCTGGGCAATTTGAATGCTACGGTTTCAGTAGCTGACTGCGCAAGCTGGATAAGCGCTACGGGCCAAAATGACTATGAAACGGATGCGTTCGAGCCGCTCTGGCTGCCGTTCGACCACCCGCTGTGGATCGTCTATTCGAGCGGCACCACCGGCTTGCCCAAGCCCATCGTGCACGGCCACGGCGGCATGGTGCTGGTGCAGATGCAGCTGGGTGCGCTGCACAACGACATCGGCTGCAGCTACGCCCCCAACAGCCGGGGCGAGCGCTACCACTGGTACAGCTCCACGGGTTGGGTGATGTGGAACGCCCAGGTGGGCGGCCTGCTCGCGGGCACCACCTGCGTGATTTTTGACGGCAACCCCGGCGGCAGCAAGGAGCGCCCGGACTGGGCCCTGCTGTGGCGCTTTGCCTCCGAGACCGGCGTGACCTTCTTCGGCGCGGGCGCGGCCTTCTATGCCAACTGCATGAAGGCCGGCATCAAGCCCGCGCAGTGCGGCGACCTGTCGTACATCCGCGTGCTCGGCTCCACCGGATCGCCGCTCAGCGCCGAGGTGCAGCAGTGGGGAACGGACTTCATGGCGCAGGCGGGGGTGCCCGACATCTGGTGGAGCAACATCTCGGGTGGAACAGATTTTGCCGGCGCCTTCATTGGAGGCCACCGCGAGCTGCCGCAAGCGCCCGGCAAGATGCAGTGCCGCATGCTCGGCGCCGCCGTCGAGGCCTGGGACGAGCAGGGCCGCCCGGTGCTGGACGCCGTGGGCGAGCTGGTGTGCACCCAGCCGATTCCGTCCATGCCGCTGTACCTCTGGGGCGACGACAGCGGCACGCGCTACCTGGCGAGCTACTTCGACATGTACCCGGCGGGCCACGGCCGCAAGCCCGGCGGCGGCGACGGCCCGGCCGCCATGGGCGCCGTGTGGCGCCACGGCGACTGGATCCAGATCGGCACGGGCGCGGCGGCAGGCTGCGTCATCTACGGCCGCTCGGACGCCACCATCAACCGCCACGGCCTGCGCATGGGCACGAGCGAGGTCTACAGCGCCGTGGAGTCGCTGCCCGAGGTGCTCGACAGCCTGGTGGTGGATCTCGAATACCTGGGCCGCGAGAGCTACATGCCGCTGTTCGTGGTGCTGCGCCCCGGCCATGTGCTCGACGACGCACTGCGCGCGCGCATCAATGCCGCCATCCGCGCAGCGCTCTCGCCGCGCTTCGTGCCCGACGACATCTTCGCCGTGGCCGAGGTGCCGCGCACCCTCAGCGGCAAGAAGCAGGAGCTGCCCATCAAGAAGCTGCTGCTGGGCCAGCCCATCGAGAAGGTGGTGAACCAGGACGCCATGGCCAACCCGGGCTGCCTGGACTGGTACGTGGATTTTGCGGCCAAGCGCGCCGCGGCGGCCACCTGAAGCACCCTGCCATGCCTCGCCCCGGCGCGGGCATGGCATGGCCATAATGGGTCTGCCGCAGGAGTTCCGCCCATGCCCACCCCCACCCCGCCCAAACGCTTCTCCATGATCCGCGAGTTCCAGCTGGCCGACTGGGTCACGCTGGGCAATGCGGTGTGCGGCACCGGCGCGCTGTTTTCCGTGCTGTCGTACCTGCAGAACGGCGCCGTGCGGCATGTCTACTTCGCCTGCGCCCTGGTGCTGGCGGCGCTGGTGTTCGACGTGCTCGATGGCCGCGTGGCGCGCTGGCAGCACAAGAGCTCGGCCCTCGGGCGTGAACTCGATTCGCTGGCCGACATCATCTCGTTCGGCGTGGCGCCGGCCGTCATCGCCTACGGCTGCGGCATGCAGGGCCTGTACGACCGCATCGTGCTGGTCTACTTCGTGGCCTGCGGCGTCTCGCGCCTGGCGCGCTTCAACGTCACGGCCGAGGCGCTGTCGGAAGGCGGCGACAAGGTGAAGTATTTCGAGGGCACCCCGATTCCTACTTCCATCTTCCTTGTGGGCCTGCTGGCGCTGGCGGCCTCGCAGGGCGCCGTGGGCCCGCACCTGTGGGGCGGCAGTGTGCGGCTGGCTGGTTTCACGCTGCACCCGCTGGTGCTGCTGTTCGCCGTGTCCGGCTCGCTCATGATCAGCCGCATCAAGATTCCCAAATTCTGAACAAGCCCCTGGGGCGCTGCGCGCCGCTGGCCGGGAGCGTGTCAGTTGCATGCGGGGTGCCGCTGGTAGGATGACCCGGTTGTGCAGCGGGGCATTCCCGCTGGCCCGGTTGTCATTACCCAACGAGGAGAAGAAGCGATGAGTGGTCAGACCAAGTTCCTGCTGCAAGAAAGCCAGATGCCCAAGGCCTGGTACAACCTCCAGGCCGACCTGCCCAAGCCCCTGCCGGCCGTGCTGCACCCCGGCACGCACCAGCCCGTGGGCCCGGACGATCTGGCGCCGCTGTTCCCCATGGAACTGATCCTGCAGGAGGTCAGCACCGAGCGCGAGATCGAGATCCCCGAGCCCGTGCGCGAGATCTACAAGCTCTGGCGCCCCGCGCCGCTGTTCCGCGCGCACCGGCTGGAAAAGGCCCTGGGCACGCCCGCCAAGATCTTCTACAAGTACGAGGGCGGCAGCCCCGCCGGCAGCCACAAGCCCAACACCGCGATTCCGCAGGCCTTCTACAACCAGCAGGCCGGCATCAAGCGCCTGACCACCGAGACCGGCGCGGGCCAGTGGGGCACCTCGCTGTCGTTCGCGGGCTCGCTGTTCGATCTGGAAGTGCTGGTGTTCCAGGTGCGTGTGTCGTACGACCAGAAGCCCTACCGCCGTGCCGTGATGGAAACCTACGGCGCGCGCTGCCTGGCCTCGCCGTCGCAGGAGACGCAGTACGGCCGCAGCGTGCTCGCCGAGCGCCCCGACCACCCGGGCAGCCTGGGCATCGCCATCTCCGAAGCCGTGGAGCTGGCCGTGCAGCGTGACGACACCAAGTACGCGCTGGGCTCGGTGCTCAACCATGTGCTGCTGCACCAGACCATCATCGGCATCGAGGCCATGGAGCAGATGCAGATGGCCGACGCCTGGCCCGATGTGGTGGTCGGCTGCACCGGCGGGGGCTCCAACTTTGCCGGCATCGCCTTCCCCTTCATTGGCCACGGCCTGCGCGGCGGCCCCAAGCCACGCATCGTGGCGGTGGAGCCCGCAGCCTGCCCCTCGCTCACGCGCGGCAAGTACGCCTACGACTACGGTGATACCGCCCACATGACGCCGCTGACCAAGATGCACACCCTGGGCAGCACCTTCACGCCGCCGGGCTTCCATGCCGGGGGCCTGCGCTACCACGGCATGGCGCCCATGGTCTCGCACGCCAAGGAACTGGGCCTGATGGAAGCCGTGGCCTACACGCAGAACCAGTGCTTTGAGGCCGGCGTGCTGTTCGCCCGCAACGAGGGCATCGTGCCCGCCCCGGAAGCCAACCACGCCGTCAAGGGCGCCATCGAGGAAGCCCTGCGCTGCAAGCGCGAGGGCAAGAGCGAAACCATCCTCTTCGGCCTGTGCGGCCACGGCCACTTCGACATGGCGGCGTACCAGAAGTACTTTGCGGGCGAGCTCAAGGAAGAGTCGTACGACGAGAAGGAACTGGCCATGGCGCTCTCTGGTTTGCCGGTTGTGACATCCCCCTGAGCGGCTGCGCCGCTTCCCCCTTCTCTTGCAGCGCTGCGCGCTGCGGAAGGGGGACGCCACCGGCGCCCGAACCGTGATGTGCTGGCGGCCCTTGCGCGGTGGCCGCTGGCCAACATCACGCCCAAGGTATAGAATTGCTATTTATTTAATAGCTATTTGCGCTTTTCCAGCAAGCGTTTGGGGTTAATCTGGTTTGAAAAATCAAACGGCTGCGGGCTTGCGGTTCACCAGCACAATCCCCGCCGCCACCAGCGCCAGCGCGGCCAGCAGGCCGGGCGTGACGGGTTCGCCCAGCCACCAGGCGCCGGCCAGCAGGGCGAAGACGGGGGTGAGGAACACAAACACCGATATCTTGGTGGCCGGGTAGTGCGCCAGCATCCACATCCAGGCCAGGTAGCTGGCGAAAGCGCCCACCAGCGCCTGCACCAGCAGCGAGGCGGTGGCGAAGGCGCTGAAGTCGAAGCTCCAGCGCTCGCCCAGTGCCAGCGAGATCAGGGGCAGCACCGCCGTGCTCACGGCCACCTGGTAGAACAATTGCTTGGCCGGTGCCACGTGACCCAGCGGTGTGGCACGGATGACCAGTGTGGTCAGCGCCCACAGCAGGCCCGCCAGCAGGCCTAGCAGGTCGCCCAGCCAGGCCCGGGGCAGGGCGGCGTTGGCCGGGCCGAACAGCCCGTCGCTGAAGGCCAGGCCCACACCCACGAAGGCACCCGCCAGGCCCAGCCACTGCCAGCCGCGCAGGCGCTCGCCAGGCACAAAGCGGGGCAGCAGCAGCGCCACCCAGAAGGGCGAGCAATATAGGAACACCGTCAGGCGCGAAGCCGTGGTGAACTGCAGGCCGCTGTAAATGCAGGCAAATTCGGCTGCAAACAGCCCGCCTGCCAGCAGACCGGCGCGTGTCGCGCCCACGGGTTCGCTGGCGCTGCCCAGGCGCACGCCGCGCCACCGGCACCAGGCGACGATGGCCACCAGGGCAATGGCAAAGCGTACAAAGGCCTGGAATACCGGCGCCACTTCAGCCATCGTGGCCTTGGCCAGGACCTGCTGAACGCCCCAGAGCATGCAGCAGGCCAGCAGAATGGAGACAGCGAGACCATCAAGGTGATTCTTGCGGGAAAAGGACATGGCGCATTATCCGGGGCGTGCGGCGTGCACGTCTGTCCGGTGCCGGACGCCTGCTGACCCGCTTGCCCCGGGGAAAGCGGGGCGGCACGGTACACTTCGCGGCTTCCGGACTGCGTTCCGATCGTCTTTTTCATCCCCCTTTCATGGCCGTTGACACGGCGGGCCACGCCCGCACCAGTTTTGACCTCAAAAGCGCTTCGCTGCCCGTCGTGGCGGTGGTGCTCAAGAGCACCGACGCCGCCGTGCTGGCGGTCGACCTGGCCGATCACCTGGCCGGCAATGCCGATTTCTTCGACAACGACCCCGTGCTGATCGACCTGGCGCCGGTGCGCGATGCCCAGGCGCCCATCGACTTCGCTGCGGTGATTGCGTTGTTGCGCCAGCACCGCACCCGGCCCGTGGCGGTGCGCGGCGGCCGTCCGGAGCAGATGGAGGCTGCGCATGCCCTGGGGCTGGTGGCTGCACCCGAGGCAGCGCACCCACGTGCTGAGCCCGGGGCGCGCGAGGTGGTGCGTGAGGTCGAGGTGGTGCGCGAAGTGCCCGTGGCCGCGCTGCCCGCCGTGGTGGTGGACAAGCCACTGCGTTCGGGCCAGCAGGTCTATGCGCGGGGTGCCGACCTGATCGTCATGGCCATGGTCAGCTTTGGCGCCGAGGTCATTGCCGACGGCAACATCCACGTCTATGCGCCGCTGCGCGGCCGCGCCATTGCCGGCGCGCGCGGCAACACCGATGCCCGTATTTTCTGCACCTGCATGGAGCCGCAGCTCGTCTCCATCGCAGGCATTTACCGCACCACCGAGACCGAACTGCCCGACAACGTGCGCGGCAAGCCGGCCCAGGTGCGGCTCGACGGCGAGAAGCTCCTCATCGAACCTCTCGCCTGACCCTCTCCCTATCAACCCACTTAGAAACAGCATCACATGGCCAAAATCGTCGTCGTGACCTCCGGCAAGGGTGGCGTGGGCAAGACCACCACCAGTGCCAGCTTTGCCTCCGGCCTCGCCCTGCGCGGCCACAAGACCGCCGTGATCGACTTCGACGTCGGGCTGCGCAACCTCGACCTCATCATGGGCTGCGAGCGCCGCGTGGTGTACGACCTCATCAACGTGATCCACGGCGAGGCCAACCTGAACCAGGCCCTCATCAAGGACAAGCAGTGCGACAACCTGTTCGTGCTGGCCGCCAGCCAGACGCGCGACAAGGATGCCTTGCGCCTCGAAGGTGTGGAGAAGGTGCTCAAGGACCTGGCCGAGATGGGCTTCGAGTACATCGTCTGCGATTCGCCCGCCGGTATCGAAAGCGGCGCGCTCATGGCCATGCACTTCGCCGACGAGGCGTTGCTGGTGACCAACCCCGAGGTGTCCTCGGTGCGCGACTCCGACCGCATCCTGGGCATGCTGGGCAGCAAGACCAAGCGCGCCATCGACGGTGCCGAGCCCATCAAGGAGCACCTGCTCATCACGCGCTACAACCCCAGCCGCGTGCAGGACGGCCAGATGCTGAGCCTGGAGGACATCCAGGACATCCTGCGCATCAAGCTCATCGGCGTGATCCCCGAGTCCGAGACCGTGCTGCAGTCGTCCAACCAGGGCATTCCGGCCATCCACGCTAAGGGCACCGACGTGGCCGAGGCCTACCAGGACGTGATCGACCGATTTCTGGGGCAGGACAAGCCCCTGCGCTTCATCGAGGCGGAAAAGCCGGGCTTCTTCAAACGCCTGTTCGGGAGCAAATAAGCCATGGCATCCTTCCTCTCCTTTCTGCTGGGCGAAAAGAAGAAGACCGCCAGCGTCGCCAAGGAGCGCCTGCAGATCATCCTGGCGCACGAGCGCAGCGGACGCAACGCCGGCGAGCCTGACTACCTGCCCGCGCTGCAGCGCGAGTTGGTGGCGGTGATCTCCAAATACGTCAAGATCAACCCCGACGACCTCAAGGTGCATCTGGAACGCCAGGACAACCTGGAGGTGCTCGAAGTGAAGATCGAGCTTCCAGAAGCCGGGCGTTGAAGATCCAAAAGGCCTCCGGCCCTTGCCAGTAGAGCACAAACAGCTATCAAAAAGATTGCGCCAGGACTCAGCGGCTGTGCTTGGCAAACTTGCCGGCAAAGGCCTGGGCGATGCTCAGGCCGCGCTGCCCGGGCTCCAGCTCCGCCTGCTGGCCCGCTGCCAGCGTGCCGGTCTGCTCTACCGCCAGGTAGTAGCCGCAGCAGCCCGCGATGGCCATGGCGCGGCCGGCCTGCGAGAACCCCATCACTGCACTGAACTTGTAGCAGGGCTCACGTGGCGCGGTCACGCGCAGCACGCAGTCGGGAAAGTGCAGGCGATCGCCTACGAACACCTCGTGCTCCAGCAGGCCATCGACCGTGAGGTTTTCGCCCAAAAAGCCCGGTGGCAGGGTGTCGTCCAGCGGGCTGATGCCGCGCTCGCGCCGTTGCGCCTGCCAGAAGGCGTAGTGTGCAGCCGGGTAGGCATACACCGCCTTGTCCAGGCCACCGTGCACGCTCAGGTCGGCCTGTTCGTCGCCCTCCAGCCCCAGCCGGCCCACGGCCACCGCGCCGGCGACGGGGGCTTTCCCGATGGCGGTGAGGATGTTGCGCTCGCCGATGCGCAGGCGCCGGGCGGCGCCCAGGTTCAGGCTGCGCACGTGCAGGGCCGGGGTCACAGCGGGTGCTCGGTGTAGAAGCGCCCGCCGTGGTATAGCAGCGGTGAGGCGTCTTCGCGGTGGCTGCAGCGCTCGACCTCGCCCACAAAGATGACGTGGTCGCCTTCCTCGTAGCGGCTGCGGTTGAAGCACTCGAACGTGGCCGCCGCGCCCGCCAGCAGCGGTGCGCCGCTGATGCCGCTGTGGTACTCCACGCCAGCCCAGCGGTCCACGCCGCGTGCGGCAAACTGCTCGGCCAGCGCCATCTGGTCGGCGGCCAGCACGTTGATGGCGTAGTGCGCGCCCTTCTCGAACACCGGCATCGAATTCGAAACCCGCGCCAGGCTCCACAGCACCAGCGGCGGATCCATGGAGACCGAGTTGAAGGAGTTGGCGGTAAGCCCCACCCGCAGCCCGTCGGCGCCACAGGCTGTGACCACCGTCACGCCCGTGGCAAACATGCCCAGGGCGGAGCGGAGATCACGGGCGGAGAAACAGGGGGGGCGGGGCTGGAGAGGGCGCAACACAGGAACGGGCAGAACGACGGGATATTATCGTCCGGGTCGTCAACTCGTGCTGCGCTGTGGTTTTGTGCCTTGTGAATGCCCCATGTCGCTGATTCCTGTCTTTGCCTCCCTGGGCGCGGGCCCCACTGTGCTGATGCTGCACGACGCCGATGGCGGCCACCTCACCTTTGCGTCCCAGGTCGAGGTGCTGGCCAGTTCCGGTTACCGCGCCGTGGCCTGGGACATGCCGGGCTATGGCTACAGCGCTCCCATCGACCCCTATGCCTTCAAGGGCCTGGCCCAGCGCTGCCTGGCACTGGTGGAAGCGCTGCAGTGCGGCCCCGTCACCCTGGTGGGGCATGGGATGGGGGCCATGCTGGCGCTGGAAGTGGCGGTCCGCCAGCCGGCCCGGGTGCAGCGCCTGGTGCTGTGCGCTGGCGGCCCCGTGCTGGACGCCCAGGCCCGCCAGGACTGGCTGCAGCCCCGTCTGGAGGCGCTGGCCCGCGGGCAGACGATGGAGCAGGTGGCGCAGCAGCTGGTGCCGCGCTGCATTGGCAGCGGCGCCCTTCCCGAGGGCGTGCGTCTGGCAGAACATGCCATGGCGCAGGTTTATGCGGGCACCTACCGCCGGGCACTCGACGCCCTGGCCCGCTTCGACCGCGGGACGGACGCCCTGTCGCAGCTGCACATGCCCACCCTGCTGGTCAGCGGCGCCCTGGACCGCTGCATGCCGCCCGCTGCCCTGCAGGCCCTGGCCCGGGTGCTGACCGATGCGCGCCATGTGAGCCTGCCCCATGTCGGGCACTGGCCCCAGCTGGAAGACCCGGACGGGTTTGACGGCGTATTGCTGGATTTTCTTGCCACCACACGGGTGCTGCATTGACCACCGATTTGCTACCGACCGCACGCACCGCCATGCGGTGGCCGCGCACGCTGCAGGCCGCCGCGCTGTGCGCCCTGGCTGCCCTGCAGCCCGCCGGAGCCCGCCCCGCGCCAGTGGCGTTGCCGCCCGGCGTCTGGCGTCCGGTCCGGGGCGGTCGTCTGCGAGCTGTTCCTGCACCGCCTGCCCGGCGTGGCGGTGCCGCAGTACCCGGCCGCCCCCGGGGCGGCGCGGCGTGTGCTGGTGGTGGCGGGCATGCATGGCGACGAGCTCGCGTCGGCCTCGCTGGCGCTGCACTGGATTGCGCTGGCCCAGAAGGCGGGCCAGCCCGTGCACTGGCGTTTCATCCCGGTGCTCAAACCCGATGGCCTGCTGGCGGCGAGGCCCACGCGCAGGGACCCGCGCTGCTGGCCCGGCCCGGCGCCGCTGTCCGGGTCGGAGTCGCAGTTCCTGCATGCGCAGATGGAAGCATTCCTCCCGCAGCGGGTGGTCAGCATCCACGCGCCCTACGGCGTGCTCGACTTCGACGGCCCGCACGACCCGACCCAGCGCCTGGACCGGGTGGGTGTCTTCCCCGTCTCGTTCGGCCCCTACGGCGGCGTGCAGCAGGGCATGCCGGTGGTGACCACCGAGCTCGACCATGCGCTGCGGCTTCCGCTCGGACAGGAAAAAAAACGGGTTTGACCATTGATGAATAAGCGCCAGTAGCTACCAAAACAAGAGCATTCATGGAGGGATGCGCACCGATGAAAGATCCGGCATGAACACGATGAAACGCAAGGCGGCGCTGCGCATTGCCATGGTGACCCTGACCATGGCGGCGCTGGCCAGTCCACTGGCCTGGTACGTCTCGCGCGAGAACGCCGAAGAAGAGGTGGTGGCGTTTGCCCAGGAAGAGGTGCGTCGCGTGCTGCAGCGTGAGCAGGCCCTGCGCCTGGACGGCCCCGAGGCGCGCACGCACGCCGAGCTGGCGGCCCGCCAACTGGCCGGGGGGCTGTTCGACATTGCCGAAATCTACGGACCCGAAGGGCGCAAGCTGGCCGAGGCTGTCACGCCGCAGGGCGAGCAGACCGAGGCACGACTGCCCAAGCACGGCGCCCCCGGTTACCAGAAGGCCTTCTACGAGCGCCTGGTGCTCGATGGCGGGGTGCAGGTCTTGCGCGTGTTCGTGCCGCTGCGCGAAGCGGCGCAGGGTGGGCCCGTCACTGGTTATTTCGAGGGGGTGCGCGTGCTGCCCCAGTGGCAGACCGACCAGATCTTCTCCGACGCCCTGATCGTCGGGCTCATGGTGTGCCTGGCATCGCTGGTGTGCGGCGCCGCCATGTACCCGGTGGTGGTGCACCTGGCCAGCGAGAACGAGCACAAGGCGCGCGAGGTGCTGGAGTCGCACATCGCCATGATGGAGGCGCTGGGCCGGGCCATTGCCAAGCGCGATTCCGACACCGGGGCACACAACTACCGCGTGGCCTGGGTGTCGGCCCGGCTGGGCGAGGCGCTGGGCCTGCAGGGTGCGGCGATGCAGTCGCTGATCCTGGGCAGCTTTCTGCACGACGCGGGCAAGATCGGTATTCCGGACGCCATCCTGCTCAAGCCGGGCCGGCTGGACGACGAGGAAATGCGCACCATGCGCACCCATGTGCGCCAGGGCGAGGAGATCGTCACCGGTGCGGGCTGGCTGGATGGCGCACGCGACGTGGTGGCCTGCCACCACGAGAAATGGGACGGCTCGGGATACCCGCGCGCGCTGGTGGGCGAGGCCATTCCGCTGGCGGCGCGCATCTTTGCCGTGGCCGACGTGTTCGACGCCCTCAGCTCGCGCCGCCCCTACAAGGAGCCGCTACCGCCCGGCGAAGTGCTGCGCATCCTGCACGAAGGGCGCGGCAGCCATTTCGACCCGGCGGTCCTGGATGTGTTCCTCCAGATGGCCGCAGGACTGCGTCAGCAACTCGACGGCCAGGACGAAGAGGCCGCCCGGGCCTTGATGGAGGCCATGGTGCTGCGTCACTTTGAAGGTCTGACGGCCTGAAGCGCCCCCTTGTGTCGCTCCTCGCGCGGCGCGAGGGGGCGGCCACGTCATGCCGGTCGGGCGGCCATGTGCGGTGCCGACGGTGCAACGCCGTAGAAACCGAAATCCATGCCCGGGCGCCGGCCGTCGATGAGTTCGGCCAGTGCCAGGCCCGAGCCCGCGCCGTGCGTCCAGCCCAGCGTGCCGTGGCCGGCGTTCACCCACAGCTTGCCCAGGCGGGTGCGGCCGATGAACGGGATGTTGGTCGGCGTGGCCGGGCGCAGGCCGGTCCAGTACTGCGGGTTGCCGCCCTGCTCGGGCGTGCGCGTGTCGCAGACGCCGGGGAACACCTCTTCGATGCGGCGCGAGAGCATGTGGCAGCGCGCCTTGGCCACCGGGGTGTCGAGCGCCATGTCGAAACCGCCCAGCTCGATGGTGCCGGCCACTCGCAGCTGGTTGCCCAGGCGGCTGATGGCGATCTTGCGGCCGTCGTCGAGCAGCGAGACCGTGGGCGCGGCCTCGGGGCGCAGTATGGGGAAGGTGGCGCTGTAGCCCTTGCCGGGGTAGATCGGCAGGTCCACGCCCACGCTGCGCAGGAGCGGCGCGCTGTAAGCGCCGCAGGCGACCACGATGGCGTCACCCTGGAGTATTTGGTCTTTTTGGCCTGCCGCGCCCGGCTGGTTTGCGCAGATAGCTACGGATTCGATAGCGCCGCCCACCTTGTTCAGGCGCAGCACGTCGTGGCCGTAGAGGAACTGCACACCACGCGCGGCGCAGCGCTCGGCGAGTTGCTCGGTGAAGGCGCGTGCATCGCCGCTCTCGTCGGTGCGGGTGTAGGTGCCGCCGACGATGCGGTCGCCGTAGGCGCGGAACGCCGGCTCGATCTGCAGCAGCTCGTCGCGCGTCACCAGGCGGCGCTGCACGCCGTGCTTGCGCATCAGCTCCACTGCCAGGCCGGCGTCGTCGAACGACTTCTGGTCGGCGTAGAAGTGGGCGATGCCGCGCTCCAGCCGGTGGTACTCGATGCCGGTGCTGCGCACCAGCTCTTTCAGTGCGCGGTGGCTGTAGGCGCCCAGCGCCACCAGTTGCTGCACGTTGCGCTCGAACGCGGCATCATGGCACTGCGCCAGGAACTTCAGGCCCCAGCGCCATTGCTGCCAGTCCAGCTGCGGGCGGAACAGCAGGGGCGCCTCCTTGTCGAGCATCCACTTGAGCGCCTTGAGCGGCGCCTCGCGGTTGGCCCAGGGCTCGCAGTAGCTGACCGAGATCTGCCCTGCGTTGGCGAAGCTCGTCTCCAGCGCCGCGCCGGGCTGGCGCTCGACCACAATAACCTCGTGGCCGCGCTCGTGCAGGTGCCACGCCGTGCTGATGCCGATGATGCCGGCTCCGAGAACAATGGTTTTCATGGCTGCGCAGTGTGCGCGACATTGCCAGCAACTAAAAGCGAAATTAAACTTCATCCAAAAACATCAGCGCCGCTAATATTTTCGGACCGGTTCGACGCCGGTTGTCACCATGAGCACCTACGATCCTGCCGCCCTGGAATGCCTTGCCGCCATCGTCGAAGAAGGCGGCTTCGAGCGCGCTGCCCAGCGGCTCAATGTCACGCAATCGGCGGTGTCGCAGCGCCTGCGAGCGCTGGAAGCCCAGGTGGGGTCGGTGCTCATCGTGCGCAGCCGCCCGCTGCGGCCCACCTCGGCGGGGCAGTTGCTGCTCAAGCACACCAAGCAGATGCGCCTGCTGCGCGCCGACCTCGAGCGCGATTTGCAGGAGCTGGCGCCCAGCCCGCGGGGCGGCGGACGCGAGGAGGAGCGCATCTCGATTGCCATCAACGCCGACAGCATTGCCACCTGGGCGCTTGACGCGCTGCACGATCTCGTGCGCCAGCGCCTGCCGCTGGAAATCATTGTCGACGACCAGGATTTCACCCAGGAGTGGCTGCGTTCGGGTCAGGTGCTGGGCTGCGTCACCACCCTCAAACAGGCGCTGCGTGGCTGCAAGATGGTGCCGCTGGGGGCCATGCACTATGTGGCCGTGGCCTCGGCGGCCTATGCCGAAAAGCATCTGCCCGGCGGGCTGACGGCGCACAACTTTCGCGAGGTGTCCTACCTGTCGTTCAACCGCAAGGACGACATGGCGGCTGAGTTCGTGGCGCGGGCCTTCGGGCTCAAGCGCGTGGGGCTCAACCATCTTTTTGTGCCCAGCTCCGAGGGCCAGCTGCACGCGGTACGGGCCAGCTGGGCGGTGGGTGTGATGCCCGAGTTGCTGGTGCGTTCCGGCCTGGCCGATGGCTCGCTGGTGGACATCGCGCCAGGCCAGTCCTTGCCGATCCAGCTCTGCTGGCACTGCTGGAACCTCGAATCCGAAGTGCTCGACCAGCTCACGCAGGCCCTGACCGAGGCGGCCGAGCGGTCACTCACGGCCCGGGCGTAGGTCAGCAGAAAAATGAACGGCGTGGTTACAAAGCAACTGGGTCATTTATTTTTCAACCATAGTGCATAAGATGGAGGGTATGCAGACGCAGCAACCCAAAATCTCCTTCAAGGAGCAGATGCACCAGGCGCGCGAAGACGCGATTCTTCAGACCACCTGCCGCCTCCTGGGCGAAAAAGCCTTCGACGCCATGACCATGGATGACGTGGCCAACAATGTCGGTATCGCCAAGGCCAGCCTGTACAAGCACTTTGCCAGCAAGGAAGAACTGTGCTGCACCGCCATGGTGCAGATACTGGAGCGCGTGCAGGCCTATCTGCGCAGCCTGCCCGAGACGATGGAGCCTTACGACAAGCTGCGCGCCCTGGTGCAATGGTCGCTCGAGCGCCTCATCAGCGATGAAATGCCGCTGCTGCCCAGCCGCAACTCGTCGCTGCGCGCCGTGCTCATGGGCAACAAGCCCTACCTTGATGGTTTGATCACCGTGAGCGACCAGATCGGGCAATGGATCACCGAAGCCCAGGCGCAGGGCCGCATCGCGCCCACGCTGCCGCCGCTGGTGGTGCTCTACACCTTGTATGCCAGGGCCTGCGACCCGGTGGTCAGCTTCCTCAAGGAAGGTGGGCAGTATTCCGATGCCGAGATCGTCGAGCTGGTGCTGCGCACCTGTTTCGACGGGCTGTCAGCACGCTGAAAGCGGTTTGCCCGCATCCTGCGTTGGTGCGGTTCCCAACCCAAAAAAGCCCGGCATGCCGGGATCCAGGAGCCTGTCGGACTTGGAAATCGCCGGCTGCAAGTTGACTGCAGCGGTCCATTTTTGGCTTCGCCGCTCTTCGAGAACACCGTTTTTTTGTCCATAGCCCAGCTATGGGTCTGCAAAGCCGGAAAAAACTTTCCTCGCCGGGCCGATTTTCGCTTTCAGCGCTCCAAGTCCGACAGGCTCGCTGGTGCGATGCGTTCAACCTCGTCCGGACTACTTGGGCATCAGCACGGTGTCGATGGCATGGATCACGCCATTGCTGGCGGCCACGTCGGTGGCGATGACCTTGGACTGGTCCACCATCACGCCCATGCTGGTGCTCACCGAGAGCTCCTGGCCCTGTACGGTCTTGACCTTGCCGCCCTTCACATCCTTGGCCATGACCTTGCCCGGCACCACGTGGTAGGTCAGCACCTTGGTCAGCGCGGCCTTGTCGGCCAGCAGGCCATCGAGGGTGGCCTTGGGAATCTTGGCAAAGGCTTCATCGGTCGGGGCAAATACCGTGAACGGCCCCGGGCCCTTGAGGGTGTCAACCAGGCCTGCCGCCTGCACTGCGGTCACCAGGGTCTTGAAGTTGCCGGCTTTGACGGCAGTGTCGACGATGTCCTGGGCCATGGCGGTGAACGTGGCGCCTGCGGTCAGGGCGAGTGCAATCAGGGTCGTTTTCATGGGTCGTTCCTCTCGGTGGGGTTGAAAGTGACACGCCAGGATGGGCGTGGGTGAATGGTATAACCTAACAGTATCAAATATGACTGTGTGGTTATTACATAACCAATCGGTTACTTCCCGGCGAAGAAAAGCCCTGCAGGGCAGGGCGGGGCGGGGCGGGGACGGGCTTGGGCGCAGGGGAACGTGTCAGCGCACGATGAGTACCGGCACCTTGCTGTGCGCCAGCACCTGGGTCGTGACCGAGCCCATGACCAGCGTGGCCAGCGCGCCGTGGCCGTGGGAGCCCATCACCAGCAGCTGAAAACCGCCTTCGTCGGCCACCTTGCCAATGTTTTCACCGGCCGAGCCCACCTTGACGATGCGCTTGGCCTTGACGCCGTGGCGATCCAGGAACTTGACCACCGGATTGAGCACCTTGTCGGCCTCTTCGGCGTAATACTGGTTCACCGCCTCTTTGCCCAGTGCTGCACGGGCACGGGGTGGCAGTGCGGCCTGCACGGTGATCACACTGTATTCGTGGGTGCTGCCGAGCAGTTCTTCGTGGGTGGCCAGGTAAGCCAGCATTTTTTTGGTGTAGGCGCTGCCATCGACAGCTAGCAGGATATTCATGCAATTCTCCGGGTGAGAACATTAACAACCGGTCGGGAGAACCCGCCAGACCTGCCCGCATCATACGGTGAGGCAGCACTGGGGCTGAAAAAACGCCTGTTCGTTTTTTCGGGCATAGCCCAGCGGATTGGCCACCACGCGGCACTGCCAGGTGCTGCCGTCGGTCTGCTGGCCGCGCACGGTGTAGTCGCTCGGCGCGTGCAGGTGCCCGTGCAGCCACAGGGTGGCATGGGGCAGCAGGTGATCCAGTGCGTTGCAAAAGCCCGCCGTGCCGGGCACCAGGCCGTAGCGCGGGTCGGCACTGCGCAGGCTGGGAGCAAAGTGCGTGACAGCCACCGTGGGGCCATCGAAAGGCTGGGCCAGTGCGTGCTGCAGCCAGGCCTGGCACTCCAGTGCCTGATCGCGCATGGGCTCGGCCAGCCACGCAGCGCCAGCGCGGGTGGTGCCCGTTTTGGCAAGGTAGAAATTGGCGGCGCGAAAGGCCTTCTGGCGCAGGCGCAGGCGGCGCGTGAGGTCGGTGCACTGTTCGTGATCGGCCAGCGCGTCAAAGTCGCTCCATAACGTGCAGCCCACCAAGCGCACCCCGTCCATCACCAGCGTCTCGCGCTCCAGCCAGAGAAGCCCGAGCCGGTCGCAGGTGCGCCGCAGGCGCTCGTCGGCGGTGTCGAAGTCCTGCATGTCGTACTCGTGGTTGCCGGGCACAAACACGACCGGGGTGGGCCAGCCGCCCCACTGCGGCAGGGGCGAGAAGCGCTCCAGCCCGAAGTGCTCGCCCGTGACTTGCGATTCGTCCTGGTACGAGCCGATGTCACCCGCCAGCACCAGCAGGTCTGCATCGGGCGCAGGCTCGGGAACGAAATGGGGATGCACCTCAAGGTGCAAGTCGGACAGCAACTGGATCTTCATGGGCGTGCCAGTCTACGGGGAAAACGGGGCTGCGCAGGTGTGCTGTCGCCAGCGCGGGCCCTGCGGCTTGCTGCCCCTGGAGATGAACCCGGTCCGACAAAAAAGCCGCCGGGCGCAGGCCGGGCGGCTTTCGGGGTCGGAGGCGCGCCGCCAGGCGGCCTCCCGGCGGTGATCAGAGTGCGGCCAGGCGCTGCTCCAGCGCGGCCTTGGTCTCGATCAGCTCTTTGGGCAGGTGGTAGGCCAGCTGCTCGAAGTGGGCGTCGTGCAACTTGAACTCCTCAGCCCATGCGGCCTTGTCGATGTTCGACACGGTGGCGAACTGCTGGGCGCTGAAGTCCAGCCCGGTCCAGTTGATTTCGGCGTACTGCGGTGCCACTCCGAACATCGTGTCCTGGCCCGTCGCCTGGCCTTCGATGCGGTCGATCATCCACTTGAGCACGCGCATGTTGTCGCCGTAGCCGGGCCAGACGAACTTGCCATCCTCGCCCTTGCGGAACCAGTTGACGCAGAAGATCTTGGGCAGGGTATGGCCGGATTCTTCGAGCTTGTGCTCCATGTCGAGCCAGTGCTGGAAGTAGTCGCTCATGTTGTAGCCGCAGAACGGCAGCATGGCGAACGGGTCGCGGCGCACCACGCCCTGCGCGCCGAAGGCGGCGGCGGTGGTCTCGCTGCCCATGGTGGCGGCCATGTACACGCCTTCCATCCAGGTGCGGGCTTCGGTCACCAGCGGCACCGTGGTGGAGCGGCGGCCACCGAAGATGAAGGCGTCGATCGCCACGCCGTTGGCGTCGTCCCACTGCGCGTCCAGCGCCGGGTTGTTGGTTGCAGCCACGGTGAAGCGGGCGTTGGGGTGGGCGGCCTTGGCACCGGTTTCCTTGGCGATCTGGGGCGTCCAGTCCTTGCCCTGCCAGTCGATCAGGTGGTCGGGCAGCTTGCCCTGGTCCTTCTCCATGCCTTCCCACCACACGTCGCCGTCGTCCGTCAGGGCCACGTTGGTGAAGATCACGTCCTTGTTCAGGCTGGCCATGCAGTTGGGGTTGGTCAGCGTGTTCGTACCGGGGGCCACGCCGAAATAACCGGCCTCAGGGTTGATGGCGTACATCTTGCCGTCGGCATGGGGCTTGATCCAGGCGATGTCGTCGCCGATGGTCGTGACCTTCCAGCCCTCGAAACCCTCCGGAGGCACGAGCATCGAGAAGTTGGTCTTGCCGCAGGCGCTGGGGAAGGCAGCGGCGACGTGGTACTTCTTGCCCTGGGGGTTGGTCACGCCCAGGATCAGCATGTGCTCGGCCAGCCAGCCCTGGTCGCGGCCCAGGGTGGAGGCGATGCGCAGGGCCAGGCACTTCTTGCCCAGCAGGGCGTTGCCGCCGTAGCCCGAGCCGTACGACCAGATCTCGCGCGTTTCGGGGTAATGCACGATGTACTTGACCTTGGGGTTGCAAGGCCAGCTGGTCTGGTCTTTTTCGCCGGCCTGCAGCGGGGCACCCACGGTGTGCATGCAGGGCACGAACTCGCCGTCCACGCCGAGCACGTCGTACACAGCCTTGCCCATGCGGGTCATCAGGCGCTGGTTCACGGCCACGTAGGCGCTGTCGGTCAGTTCCACGCCAATGTGGGCAATGTGGCTTCCCAGCGGGCCCATGCTGAAGGGCACCACGTACATGGTGCGGCCTTTCATGCAGCCGTCAAACAGCGGCTGCAGCGTGGCGCGCATCTGGGCCGGGTCCATCCAGTTGTTGGTCGGGCCGGCGTCCTCTTTTTTGGCAGAGCAGATGTAGGTGCGGTCTTCCACGCGGGCCACGTCCGAGGGGTCGGACCAGGCCAGAAAGCTGCCGGGGCGCTTGGCGGGGTTGAGCTTCTGGAAGGTGCCGGCGTCCACCAGTTGCTGGCACAGGCGATCGTATTCTTCCTGCGAGCCATCGCACCAGACGATGCTGTCGGGCTTGCACAGGGCGACCATGTCGGCCACCCAGGCCAGCAGGCGGGCGTTCTTGACGTAAGCGGGGGCACTGAGGTTCAGGCCCTGCATCGAGGGTGCGTTCATCGGGAGCTTCCTTAAGTTGAAAAACGTTTTTTCAAAGGAAGCGGACGGGCGGTGTCACTGCGGGGCCTGCGCTGGTGCGGGTGCTGAGCGCTGCCTTTGAAAAAACGGCTTGGGTGCTCCCTCGGCGGGCGGGGCCATGGGTGCGCCACCACGGGGTGGAGGCTAGGCCACGGAATCCGCGGGTCGGCTGGGATGACGATTTTATGAATCTGCCGACCGTTTGTCTGTCAGACAGTGGCAAGATGTATGCAAAAAAAACATTGGTTTATGCGTTTTTCGGATTCTCGCCACTCCCGTCCGGAGGCCTTTGCCGGGGTGCGGCACACGCAGCGC
This sequence comes from Burkholderiaceae bacterium, assembly GCA_024710165.1. Classification (GTDB taxonomy): domain Bacteria; phylum Pseudomonadota; class Gammaproteobacteria; order Burkholderiales; family Burkholderiaceae_C; genus Simplicispira. The sequence continues at coordinate 15,453 of JANJVG010000178.1, read as the reverse complement.
GGGCAAAAACAAAACCCCGGGAGCAGGGCTGCCCGGGGTTGGCTGGCGATGGAGCCAGGTGCTGGCTCAGGCCATGGTCACGGCAATCATGGCCAGCAGGAAGATCATGATGCCGCCCACCACCGGCAGCACCACGGGCATGTAGTGCACCACGGCTTCCACTGGGTCGTCGGAGGGCGTGGCAGGGGTGGGGTGGTGGCTGGGTTGCGACATGGTTCAGGTCTCCGGAGTGGGTGTGTGGCAAAAATTCTAGCGGCTGGCGCGCCATCGTGCTGACGGTGTCCCCAAGGGCTGTGCCGGCTACACCTTGTTTGCCGTCATGCCCGTGGCCTGCAGGTGCCTGAGCACCTCGTCCACATGCGCATGGCCGCGGGTTTGCAGCACCAGTTCAATGTCCACGTTCTGCGCCGCCAGCATGGTGAAGGCACGCTGGTGGTGCACCTCTTCAATGTTGGCGCCCACTTCGGCCAGAGCCGCGGTAATGCGGGCCAGGGCGCCTGGCACATCGCGCGCACTCACGCGGATGCGCGCCAGCCGCCCCGAGCGGACCATGCCGCGCTCGATGATGGCCGCCAGCAGCAGTGGGTCGATGTTGCCGCCGCACAGCACCAGCCCCACCCGCTTGCCCTTAAAGCGCTCGGGGTAGCGCAAAAGCGCCGCCAGCCCCGCAGCGCCCGCGCCCTCCACCAGTGTCTTTTCAATCTCCAGCAGCATCAGCACCGCCTGCTCGATGTCGCCTTCGTCCACCAGCACCAGGTCGTCCACCAGCCGCTTCACCACTTCCTGAGTGATCTTGCCCGGCGAACCCACGGCAATGCCCTCGGCAATGGTCGACGTGCCCTGCGGGTGGTGCGTGCCCTTCACGGCATTCACCATGGCCGGGAAGCGTGACGTCTGCACGCCAATGACCTCGATGGCGGGCCGCAGTGCCTTGGCCGCCGTGGCCACGCCCGCAATCAGCCCGCCGCCGCCCACCGCAATCACCAGTGTGTCCAGGTCGGGCACGGCGCGCAGCAGCTCCAGCCCCAGCGTGCCTTGCCCGGCAGCCACCGCTTCATCATCGTAGGGGTGGACGAACACCAGCCCCTCGGTGTCGGCCAGGCGGTAGGCGTGCGCACGTGCCTCCTCCAGCGTGTCGCCATGCAGCACCACTTCGGCGCCAAAGCCGCGCGTGCGCTCCACCTTCACGCCAGGCGTGAAGCGCGGCATCACGATCACCGCCCGAAGTCCCAGCCGCTGCGCGTGGTAGGCCACGCCCTGCGCATGGTTGCCCGCACTCATGGCCACCACGCCGTGCGCGCGCTCCTCGGGCGTCAGCAGCGTGAGCTTGTTGCAGGCCCCGCGTTCCTTGAAGGAGGCGGTGAACTGCAGGTTTTCAAACTTGAGGAACACCTGCGCGCCCACAATCTGCGAGAGCGTTCGGGATTCCACACACGGCGTCTCCAGCACCTGGCCTTGTAGGCGGGATGCTGCGTCCTGGATGTCTTGAAGGGTGATCATGCACAGCATTGTGGCGGCGAATGCCGTATGGCGGGATGGATTTTTGTCAGATGCGCCTCAGGGAAAATAGGGATTCATGCACCCTTCGGCCGGGGCCGGTGTAGAGTCATTGCGCGCATCGCTGCCCGCGCTCCGGGCGGCCATGGGCTTTGCCCGAAATTCCCGATCACCGGACCATCAGCACCATGCACCCAGATCGCCAGCGCAAGATTCGCGAGCTGTTCGACGAGTACATCGCGATGTACGCCGGGCGGGATGACCGCCTGACCGCGCGCTTCAGCCAGAACTTCAGCGGCTACCCCGGCAGCGGAAGCCAACTGATCCGCGACCGCGAGGAGTGGGTCCGCATCACCCGGCAGGACTTTGCCCAGGTGCCCGGCTGCATCCGCATGGAGCTGCTCGATATCGCCCTGCAGGACCTATGCGACGACGTGGTGGTGGTCACCGCCTTCTTTCATATCCACCTGCCCACTGGCGGGCACCAGTTGTCGAGGGAGGTGGCAAGGCTGGTGCTGATCTTCCGTCTGGAAGGGGCCGAGTGGATGATCGTGCACTGCAGCTATTCCGTTCCCTACCAAAGCACGCAGGATGGCGAGGTTTTCCCGCTCCACAGCCTGCAGGAGCAGAACAGCGCCCTGCAGGCCCAGGTGGCCGAACGCACCCAGGCGCTGCACGACAGCCAGGCCCTGTACCGCCTGCTCACCGAAGACGCGCAAGATGTGCTGTGGCGCACCGACGCCCGGCTCATCGTCACCTACATCAGCCCGGCGGACGAACGCCTGCGCGGCTTTCGGGCCGACGAGGTGGTGGGCCGCCATGTGTTTGACATGTTCAACGACGAAGGCGTCGCCGTGGTGAAAGCCATGATCGCGCGGAGGGCACTCGAAGAGGCGGCCGGCACGCCGGTCGGGTTTCTGAACTTCGAGGTGCAGCACCGCTGCAAGGATGGCCGCCTGGTCTGGGGCGAGGTGCTCTCCAAGCCCGACCGCAACGCGCAGGGCGAAATCATCGGCTACCACGGCATCACGCGCGAGATCACCGAGCGCAAGCGGCTGCAAGAGCAGGTGCGCCAGCTCGCCTTCCACGACCCGCTCACCCACCTGGCCAACCGCCGCCTGATGCTGGAGCACCTGGACCAGGCCATGTCGGCCAGCAAGCGCAGCCACCACCATGGGGCGCTGCTGTTTCTCGACCTCGACAACTTCAAGCCCCTCAACGACCAGCATGGCCACGGCGTGGGCGACCTGCTGCTCATCGAGGTGGCCGCGCGCCTGAAAGCCTGCGTGCGCGCAGCCGATACCGTGGCGCGCTTTGGCGGGGACGAGTTCGTCGTGCTGCTGTGCGAGCTGGACACCAAGCAGCACGAGGCTGTCGCCCAAGCTGCCGTTGTCGCAGAGAAAATCCGCCTGCACCTGGCCGAGCCCTATGTGCTTCGTGCGGCGCCTAACGCCCCGGCCATCGGTCACCAGTGCACCGCCAGCATTGGCGTGGTGGTCTTCCACGGCCGCGACGAGAGCCAGGACCGCCTGATCGACCGGGCCGATGCGGCCATGTACCAGGCCAAGGAAGATGGCCGCAACCACATCCGGTTCGCGCCCGGTTCATCCGGGCCGGGCTGAGTCGCCCGCGGCGTAGCCATGCTTCGCCCGGAGTGGGTTGTTTAAAAATGATAGCTGCTAACGCTTGATGGATAAGCGCCAGGGCCGAATTTGACTAAAAATTACACCATGAACTGGCGAATCGACCCGCAGACCGACAGCAACTGCTTGTCGTCCATGCGGCCGATGATGTTGCGGATCACCGTGCCCATCACCTTCTGCACCCCCGACAAGCCCAGCGACGCCGACTGCTGCACCACAAAATTCGCCTTGGTGGCCTTGAGCGACTGCAGAAAAAACTGATCCATGCCGGCATCCGTCAACTCCAGAATCAGGTCCGTGAGGGGTCCGGAATGCTCGGTCGGCTTGTCGGCGTTCTCCACCGTCTCCAGCACTTTCAGCGTCTTGGCCCGCAAAGGGGCCGAGTGGTGAAACCGCAGGAAAGGCTTGGCAGCCGGTTTGGCGGCTGTCTTTGGCTTGCTCTTGGCGGCGGCGGGGGTGGCGGTGCTTGTTTTGGTGGGCATGGATCTGTCTTTGGGGCGTAGAGACATTCATCGTACGCGTACCTCACGGGCCCCGCGTGTGCGTTGTGTTTGTGCGGGCGGCGCACAGGAGTCGCAACACCATCGAAGGCGACGGGACGATGCGGAAGGTCGGACTGAACCGCTTTGGACCGTATTCCTGGAATGCGGCCAAAAATTCTGCAGGGCTGGCCGGGAATCAAAACCCGATCAAGAAACCGCAAGCCCAGTGCTCAACGTAGCCTGCCCGGGAGTGTTCGGAGTAGGTCACACGAATCAAGTCTGCATCCAGCGCTCGGTTGAATACGGCAGCCGCTTGCGCCGCATTTTTCGCAGTATTGCCCACCCACCCCTCAAACCACCCGGTTCCACTCCAGTGCCCGGCTCTTCCAGTGCGCCTCGATGGTCTGCGTGAAGTCCGCGCGCACCAATTTGGCCCGGTTCTCCAGCCAGTCGGCGTTCTCGCGCCGGATCACGATGCCTTCCAGGTGGCCCTGGCGGAACTGGCTGTCGTGGGCGTGCACCCAGTCGCGCAGTTGGTCCAGCGTGACTTCGCCGGCATACAGGCGCGGCACGGTATTGAAGCCCATTTCGGCCGCCCAGGCGTTGCGGCGCGTGGTGCTCCAGAAGCGCTGCTCCTGGCGGTCGTACACGTCGAACAGCATCCACCAGTCGGGCAGCGTGGCGTAGTCGAGCGAGTGGCGCGCGGCGCACCATTCGCCAAAGGCGACCAGGTGCGTGCCCAGGGCGTCGAAGAGTTTGTCCTCGTGCGCGGCCAGCCACGGGCCCAGGCGGGCGAACTGTCCGTGGAAGGGCTGGGGCAGGTACTGGCCCCGGTTCTGGGCGCGCAGCACGCCGTCGGGCGAGACCGAGAAGCCCAGGTTGGCGCCGTCGAGCTTTTCTTCCAGCACCACGGGGCCGCTGAGCAGCTCTTCAGCCTCGGCGCGGGAGAACACCTTGTCGTCGCGCGGCTCGCCCGTGGCCAGCCAGGCGATGTGCGGGGTGTGGGGGAAGCGGAAAAAATCTTCAGACATAAGAACCCTATTTTGCGCGCCGCTGGGGCGGGTGTTTCTGGTGCCAGCGGCCTTGCAGCCACTCGGGAAGCAGGTTTTCCACCTCCAGCCCCACGGTGTGCAGGGCCTGCTGGCAGTCGATCCAGTCGGTGTCGCTGGCGTTGGTGATCTGGCAGGCGTGGCCTGCGTCCAGGGCCGCGAGCGCGGCGGCCACCATCTTGCGGTCGGCCAGGTCGGTCACGGCCTCGGCCAGTTCGGGGGGCAGCACGGCGTTGCCGTTCTTGTCCAGCAGCACATCGACCCACACGACCTCGCCGCGGTCCATCTTGTGCATCATGGCCAGCCAGCCGTAGTCCTGCTCGGTGAGCTTGTGGCGGTACTCGCCGCAGACATGCCAGTCCACATCGAGCACGGCATGGCGCCTGGGGTCGCTCTCGAAAGCTTCGAGCCAGTCCAGCACCTGCTGGCGCAGAACGGCCTCTTCCACGGGGGTGGATTCGGCGCGGAAGGGCGAGCCCTCGTCGGCCGCGCTGGCCACGATGAGCACATTGGTGTCCACCAGGCGGGCCTGCATCTCAATGGTTCCTTTCCGCGCAGAGTGTTTGTGATGTATGCAATGGGCGCGGCCAGGCCAGCGGCCACCGCGCAAGGGCCGCCCCGCCGCGCTGGTGGCGTCCCCCTTCCGCAGCGCGTAGCGCTGCAAGAGAAGGGGGAAGGCGCGAAGCGCCACAGGGGGTTGTCACTGATCTTCTCGCAGCCGCTGGGCGCGGGCGCGGGCCTGTTCGCGCGCTTCGCCCATCGCGTCGCCAAAGAACTGGGGCGGCCAGTTGCGCACGGCGCCAAACTCGTCCACCTCCAGCGGCACGAGCACGGCCTGTGCGCCCTGGCGTTGCACAAACAGCATGCGGCAGTGGCTGGGGCTGGTCTGGCGCCGGGCGATCAGGGTCTGCATGCGGCGGAACAGGTGTTCGGAATGTGTCTCGACGAGAAACTGCACCTGGCGTTGCTGGCTGGCCTCGGCAAACACCTCGGCCAGCACGGCCTGGGCCTGGGGGTGCAGGTGGATTTCGGGTTCTTCCACCAGGATGGTGCTGCCCGGCGGGGCGCAGTAGGCGACGGCCAGCACCGGCAGCACCTGGGCCACACCCACGCCCACATCGCGCAGGTTGGCGGCCACGCCGTCATGGTGCACCAGCAGTTCGTAGCGGCCGGTGCGGCCCACGGGGCGCACGCTGAGCTGTTCGGCCATGCCCATGCGCGCCAGCCAGTGCGCCACCTTGTGCAGCACCTGGCCCTGGGTGTCGGTGCGCAGCAGGGCGCTCGCCAGCAGTGCGTTGATGGCCTGCTGGCCGTCGCTGCCCAGGTCGCCGGGCGGGGCGCCGGTCCAGGCGTGGTCGCGCGCGGGCAGGCGGCGCAGCGGGCCGAGGTGGACGATGGATTCCAGCGCGCAGCGCAGTGCCAGGCTCAGGTCCTGCGCGTGCTGCGCGTGCTGCGCGTCGGCCCCCAGCAGCGCCAGCGCGGGGGCGGGCAGGGCGATGGAGCGCTCGGGCGCGTACAGCGGGCTGGTGCCACGGGGGCGGGCCTCGTCGTCCACATACAGCGCGTAGGCGCCGCGCGCGCGCCGCAGTGCCCGAAAGCGACGCGCCACGGTGGCCAGCTCCAGCGCCTGCACGGCCACGGCGCCCTGGGCGGTCTGGCCGTAGGTGCAGGCAAAGTAGCCCTGGCGCACGCGCTCGCCCTCGGGCCGCGCAAAGCCCAGCGCCATGCTGCAGTGGCGCGGCGCGGCCACGCCCTGCGAGAGCAGGTCGGCAAAGCTGCCGAGCTGCACCGGGTCGCCCGCGTCGCTGTGGCCCAGGTGCAGGTGCACGGTGCGGTCGGGCGCGGCCACGGTCTGCTTGAGCAGCAGCAGGCTTTGCAGCAGCGTGGACTTGCCCGACGAGTTGCTGCCCAGCAGCATGGTGACGGGCGCCAGCCGCACCGGCCCGCTGTCGTGCCAGGCCTTGATGTGGCGCAGGTGGAGGTGGTCGATCATGGGGTGGTTTTTAAGTGTTTTTGGCCTCTGTCGCTTATCGGATAAGCGCGAATAGCTATCAAAATAATAGCATCATGCCTTCATCCCCAGCCGCTTGGCCAGCTTGTGCAGGTTGCTGGGGTCGATTTCCAGCTCGCGTGCGGCGCGGGCCCATTGGCCGCGGTGGCGTGCCAGGGCGGCTTCGATGGCCTGGCGCTGGCAGGTGTCCAGCGCTTCGCGCAGGGGCATGGGCCGGGTGGGCGGGAAGGGCATGAAAGGCGCTGCCGGTGCGGGCGCTGCGTCCGTGGGGGGCGCGGTGGGGGGGGACTGCAGTGCGTCCAGGTCCAGCAGGGCGGCTTCCAGCGTGACGATGTCGTTGCGGCTGGCGCCCCGGCTCAGGGCCTTGAGGGCGGCGCGGCTGATCACATGCTCCAGCTCGCGGATGTTGCCGGGCCAGTGGTAGTGGCGCAGCGCGCTTTGCGCGTCGGCCGACAGGCGCAGGCTGCGCAGGCCCAGGCGGGCGCGGTTGAGCTCCAGAAAACGCCCGGCCAGCAGCAGCACGTCGTCGCCGCGCTCGCGCAGCGGCGGAATCGGCACCGGATAGACCGACAGGCGGTGGTACAGGTCGGCGCGAAAGCTGCCGTCGCGCACATGGTCGCGCAGGCTGCGGTTGGTGGCAGCCACCACGCGCACGTTCACGCGCCGGGGCTCGTCGGCGCCCAGGCGCTGGATTTCGCCGTTCTGCAGCGTGCGCAGCAGCTTGGCCTGCACGCTCAGGGGCAGCTCGCCCACTTCGTCCAGGAACAGCGTGCCGCCCTCGGCGGCCTCGAAGCGGCCGGGCCGGTCGGTCACCGCGCCCGAGAACGCGCCCCGGCGGTGGCCGAAGAGCTCGCTCTCGGCCAGCGATTCGGGCAGCGCCGCGCAGTTCACATGCACCAGCGGCTTGCCCTGGCGCGGCGAGTGGCGGTGCAGGAAGCGCGCAAACAACTCCTTGCCCACGCCGGTTTCGCCCAGCAGCAGCACGGGCAGGTCGGAGCCGGCCACCACCTTCACCTCCTCCTGCAGGCGCAGCAGGGCTTCGCTCTGGCCCAGGATTTCGCTGTCGTCCAGCGCGGCGCGCAGGTGCTGCTCGTCGGCGGGTTCGCCTAGGTGCTGGCTGGAGGCGCGGCTCAGCGCGTGCACCTGCTGCTCCAGCCGGGTGACGCGCACGGCCGCCTCCACATGCACGGCGCAGCGGGCCAGCGTGGCGCGGGCGGCGGCGTCGAAGGTGCCGGTCTGCAGCGCGTCCAGCGTGAGCACGCCCCAGGGCCGCCCGTCCACACGCAGTGCCACGCCCATGCAGTCGTGCACCGGCAGCGGCTCGCCCACCAGGGTGTCGAGCAGGCCATCGTAGGGGTCGGGGAGCTGGCTGTCGTGGTCAAACACGGTGACCTCGTCGCGCGCCAGAAGGGCCGCCAGCCGGGGGTGCTGGTGCACGGCAAAACGCCGCCCCAGCGATTCGCTCACCAGCCCGTCCACCACCACGGGCCGCAGGTGGCCTGCCTCCAGCCGCAGCAGCGCCACGGCGCCGCAGCAGAAATGCGCACGCAGGCCGCCAATCAGGCGCTGCAGGCGCAGGTTGGAGGGCAGCTCGGTGGTCAGGTCCGCCAGCCAAGGGGCTTCTTCGAGGGTATTCATTACCCGTTCATGGTATCAAACACCCTTTTTGGATGGGGTCGAAATGACCCTTTGCGGTCGTAACCCCTTGATTGGTCGTGCGCTGCAGGCTGGCCCGGTCTGTGCAAACAGGTTGGTGCGATTCACTTTGAAGCAGCGCAGCGCGCTTTTTTCCACGGAGCCTTCCATGAACATCGACAAATTCAAACACCAGCACGCAGATATCCTGGACAGCATCGCAGCCTTGCGGCGTCTGGCGCAGGCCGGGGTGGCGCACAACGCGGGCGACATCGCGCGGCTCATCGTCCGCATGAGCTCCACCATCAAGCTGCACCTGGCCGTGGAAGACCAGGCGCTGTACCCGGCGCTGCAGCGCGGCCACCACCCCGAGCTGGCGCGCATGGGCCAGCAGTACCAGCGTGACATGGGGCCGATTGCCCAGGCTTACGAGGCCTTTGCCCGGCGCTGGAACCTGCCCGAGAGCGTGCGCCGAGACGAGCAGGGCTTCCGCGACGACGCCAACCGCGTGCTGCGCATGGTGCATGAGCGCATGCAGCGCGAAAACCGCGACTTCTATCCGCGCATCGAGTCGGAAGTGGCGCTGGCAGCCCACGGCACCTGAAAGCCGCAGCGCCCCCCGAGGCCGCAGGGTGTTGTGCAGGGCCTTCCTGGGACTCCGCGGCCCCGCCAGTGCCCATTTCTATAATGGGCCGCAACCCTGCCTGACCGTCCCCATGCCCTGCTTCCCTCGCACGCCCCCAGTCCAGCGAATCGGAGAAATCGGTGGACTGGCGGGTTTTTGCCCCCCCGTTCAGCGCGTGTTGACGATCGCGCGCGCCTGCGAGATCGTAAGAACGTTCTCAGAGCCCCCACGATGATGCACCCCGTCCACCGCGCCGAGTTCCGCCAGTCGCTCACCTGGCTGGTCCTGCTGCTGTGCGGCCTGGGCATGCTGAAGGTGCTGCCGGCGCCCGATGCCGCGCAAGGCCTGGCCGGCTATGGGCCGCTGCATACCGCCATGGAGGTGATGTCGATCTCTGTGGCGGCCATGGTGTTCGGCATCTCCTGGATCACGCAGAAGTACCGCACCAACGGCCGCGCCCTGGTGCTGGGCCTGGGCCTGCTGGGCGTGGGCGTGCTCGATCTGAGCCACACCCTGTCGTACGCCGGCATGCCGGATTTTGTGACGCCCAGCGATCCGGAAAAGGCCATCAATTTCTGGCTGGCAGCGCGCTCGCTGGCAGCGCTGGCCCTGCTGGGCGCCGCCTTCTGGCCCCACCGCTGGGATACGGTGGTGGGCACACGTTCACGCTACGCCAGCCTGATGGCGGTGCTGCTGGCGGTGGGGCTGGTGCATTACGTGCTGCTGGGGCATCCGCAGTCGGTGCCGCGCACCTTTGTGCCCGGCACCGGGCTGACGCCCTTCAAGGTGCACTTCGAATACGTGCTGATTGCCCTGTACGCTCTGGCCGGCGCGGGTTTTCTGATGCACCTGGGCCAGGAGCGCGAGTTTGGCATGGCCCGGCTGGCGCTGGCCTCGTTCACCATGGCCATGAGCGAGTACTTCTTCACGCTCTATGCCAACGTGACCGATGGGTACAACGTGGCGGGCCACATCTACAAGATTCTGGCCTACGGCTTCCTGTTCCGTGCCCTGTTCGTCGAGACGGTGCAACTGCCCTACCAGGACCTGCAGGCCTCCGAGATGCGCCAGCGCGCCACGCTCAACACCCTGCCCGACATGCTGTTCGAGCTGGACCGCCAGGGCGTGTACCTGGCCGTTCATACCCCCGATGCCAGCGGACTGGCGGCCCCCACCCCTGAACTGCTGGGCCGGCGCATCGATGCCGTGCTGCCGCCGCAGGCCGCCGCCCGGTGCATGGAAGCGCTGGCCGAGGCCGAGCGCCAAGGCACCAGCCGCGGACAGCGCATGACCTTGGACCTGCCCGGTGGCCCCTACCATTTTGAACTGGCCGTGGCGCGCAAGTCCGCCACCCGGGGGCGGGCCGACACCTACCTGGTGCTCTCGCGCGACATCACTGCCACGGTCGAGAAGGAGCAGCGCATCCGCTTCGAGGCGCACCTGAATACCGCCCTGCTGGACCTGCAGCAGCACGACGCGCTGGAAGACGAAAGCGTGTTCCTGCGCCGGGGCGTGGAGCATGCACGCAGCCTGACTGCCAGCGCTCTGGCGGTCATCCATTTTGTGCACGACGACCAGCTTGCCAGCACCGAGGCCGTGCGCACAGGAGCTGCGCAGACGCCCGCCAGCGCGGCTGGCCAGGCCGGCGTGTGGGCCTGCGCACTGCACGAACGGCGCGCTGTGGTGCTCAACGCCCCCAACCCGCAGGCGGGCTACGGGCCAGAGCAGGGCCTGCTGCGCCGGCTTATCAGCCTGCCGGTGATCGAGGGCGGCAAGGTGTGCATGCTGCTGGGGGTGGCCGACAAAGAGGCCGACTACAGCGCCCAGGACGCGCAGGCCCTGCAGATCCTGGCCGAGGCCCTCTGGAAGCACACGCTCCAGCGCCGCCAGGAGGCCGTCATCCACCGCCTCTCCGAAGCGCTGGGCCAGAGCCCGCACCCGGTAGTGATCACCGACACCAAGGCCTGCATCATCTACGTGAACCAGGCCTTCAGCACGGTCAGCGGCTACAGCGCGCCCGAGGTGCTGGGCCACGACCCGCGCATGCTGCAGTCGGGCCTGACGCCGCGCGCCACCTACGAAGGCATGTGGAGACGGCTCCGCAACGGCCAGCCCTGGCAGGGCGAATTCATCAACCGCCGCAAGAACGGGCAGGTTTACACCGAAAGCGCATCGCTCTACCCCATCCGCGACGCCATGGGCGAGCTCACGCACTTTGTGGCGCACAAGGAAGACATCACGCTGCGGCGCGAGGCCCAGGAGCGTATCCAGGCGCTGTCGAACAACGACGGGCTGACCGGTCTGCTCAACAAAAAGGCGTTTGACGAACAGCTCACCCAGGCCATTGGCCGTGCGGACACCAGCCACGACCGGGTGTCGGTGCTGTGGTTCGATCTGGACAACTTCAAGATGGTCAACGAAACCCTGGGCCACGCCGCCGGCGACGAGCTGCTGGTGGCCATGGCCAACCGCTTGCGCGCCAGCCTGGAGCCACAAATTGCACTGGCCCGCTATTCGGGCGATGCCTTTGTCGCCATCGTCCCCCGGGCCGACCAGGCTGCCGTGGCGCTGATGGTGCAGGACGCGCTGACGCACCTGCAAACCACGGTGCAGGTGCAGGGCCACACGGTGTCGGTGAGCGCCTCGGCAGGCATCGCCGTGTATCCCGACGATGCCAAGACCACCGGCACCCTGGCCTCGGCGGCCGAGGTGGCCATGTACCGCGTCAAGCAGGACGGACGCAACGGGCTGCGCTTTTTTGCCCCCGAGATGCAGGCGCACACCCAGCGCTCGCTGGAGCTCGCCTCCGGTCTCAAGGAAGCCGCGCACCGCGGTGAGCTGCACCTGGTGTACCAGCCCCAGCGCGCGCTGGGCGATGGCGCCCTGGTGGGGGCCGAGGCGCTGCTGCGCTGGCGCCACCCCAAATGGGGGCCGGTGTCGCCGGCCGAATTCATCCCGATTGCCGAGCAGAGCGGCTCCATCGTCGCCATCGATTTCTGGGTGGTCGAGCAGGTGGCGCAGCAACTGCGCGCCTGGGACGCGGCAGGCCTGCCCCCGATCGTGGTGGCCGTCAACGTGTCGGCCGCCCAGTTTGCGCGGCCCCGGTTTGTGGACGAGTTGCTGCAGGTGCTGCAGCGTGTGGGCGTATCGCCCCGGCGCATGGAGGTGGAGCTGACCGAGGCCGTGGCCCTGAAATATCCCGAGCAGGCCGAAACCACCATCCGGCGCCTGCACGAGGCGGGTTTCCGTGTGGCGCTGGACGACTTTGGCACCGGCTACTCGTCGATGAGCTACCTGCGGCGCTACGCCATCGACAAGCTCAAGATCGACCAGTCGTTCGTGCGCGAGCTGGCCGACCAGAGCAGCGACCAGGCCATCGTGACCGCCATCGTGCGCATGGCGCAAAGCCTGCACATGGCCACCATCGCCGAAGGCGTGGAGACTGCCGAACAGGCTCGCCTGCTGCAGGCCCTGGGTTGCGATGAAATGCAGGGCTACTGGTACAGCCGGCCCCTGGAGCCGGAGGCCTTCGCGGCGTTTGCACGAGAGCACACCCGCTAAAGTTGTGCCCATGGATTTGCGGAGCCTGCGCTACTTCATCGCCGTGGTTGAAGCGGGCAGTCTCTCGCGGGCGGCAGGCAGTCTGTACATCGCGCAGCCAGCGCTCACGGCCCAGATCAAGAAGCTGGAGTCGGAGCTGGGGGCGCAGTTGCTGGAGCGGTCGCATGCGGGCGTGACCCCCACGCAAGCCGGCGTGCAGCTGTACCAGGACGCGCAACGCCTGCTGAGCGATGCAGCCGCCATGCGCGAGCGCATTCAGCGCCTGCCCCAGGGGCCGGAAGGCTCGGTCACTGTCGCGGTGCCGTTTTTGTTGGCGTCGCTGCTCATGGGGCCGCTGCTGGCACACCTCAAGGAAACGTATCCGCGCATCCGGGTGTTCGTGCTCGATGACCTCAGTCTGATGGTCAGGAAGGCGATGCTCGACCGGCGGGCAGATATCGGGATTCTGGTCGATACCCCGCAGGTCGAGGGCCTGGTGGGCAGGCCTCTCGCCCGGGAGTCCATGTATCTCTGCGGGCATGACCCGAACGGCCGCGTGCGTGCCCTGCTGCAGCGCCCACTGGCGTCTGCCCCAACTGCGCGCCCGGATATCGACTTCGCTGCGGCCGCAGCGCAGCCGCTGGTGCTTCAGTCCCGCCGCTATGCCATCCGCAAGCAGGTGGAAGACGTTGCAGCACAGCGCGGCACCCCGTTGAACATCGTGCATGAACACGACTCGGCCCGCGTGATTCGCTCCCTCTACGCCTGCGGCGCTGGCTTCACCTTCACGCCCGCATGTGCGTTGGGCGACACGCCCGCCATGGGGGCTGACTGGCTGGTCGCACGCGTGGTCAACCCTCAAATGTCGCGCACCTACACCTTGGTCACGACCCCCGGGCGGGACCGTGACCCCGGCGTGGACGCTGTCATGCACGCGGTAGTGCATGCGTTGGTCGAGGTGGCGCAGCGCCTCGCGTCCACAGGCCGTTGGGACGCGGAGATGGCCGATACCGGCCTGCCGCAGTGACCCGCATCGGCATGGACTGAACGGGCTCGGCTCGGCCGGGCCGGCGTGCCTTTGTGTCCGGCCCTCCGTGCCACGGCCATCAATTTGATTGATGGGTCTCGATCAACAATCCGTATTTCCCTGATACCCCATCTTCTGGAACAGTGCCCCCCATGCCCCGCACACGACGGGGCTGGTGTTTCAGGAGACAGCCATTACCACCTCGCCCCACCTTCCCCCCCGCCCCGTCGCCAACGTGGGCGCGCTCGTGGCGCGCAGTGCGCGCGCCCATGCCCACCGCATTGCGGTCAAGAGCCCCGCACGCAGCATCACCTACGCCGATCTGGAGCAACGCTCCAACCGTCTGGCCAACGCCCTGCGGGGCCTGGGCCTGCAGCGCGGCGACCGTGTGGGCATCTACCTGCCCAACTGTGTCGAGGTCGTCGAGATCGAAATCGCCTGCTACAAAGCCGGGCTGATCAAGGCGCCATTCAACGCCCGGCTTTCGCCCACCGAGGTTGGCGCCATTGCTGCCAACAGCGGCGCGGCACTGATCGTGACCACCGCCGAGCGCGCCGAGACCATCCGCCCGCATGTGGCGCAAAGCATGCCCGGCGCCATGCCCCGGCTGCTGCTGACCGACGATGCGGGCCCCGCAGGCTACGAGGCGGCACTGGCCCGGGCCAGCGACACCTTCACCCCGGTGGCCGTGCACGAGGACGAAGTCGCCGTGCTGCACTACACCTCGGGCTCGTCGGGTGTGCTCAAGGCGGCCATGCAGACCTTTGGCAACCGCCTTGCGCAACTGCGCAAGTTCCTCACGCGCTCGGACGGGCAGCAGCCCGGCCATATTCTGGGGCTGGTGGGGCCCATTACCCACGCCTCGGGCATGCAGATGGTGCCTGCGCTGTGCCAGGGCGTCACCATACGGCTGTTCAACAGTTTCGAGCCACCGCGTTTCATTGCGGACATGCGGGCCGACCGCGTCACCCACACCTTCATGGTGCCCACCATGATCAACATGCTGCTGACCGAGCTGGAGGGCCATTACCGCCCCCTGCCCGATCTGCTGCGCCTGGGCTACGGCGCCGCCCCCATGGCGCCTGCGCGCATCCTGAAAGCCATGGACGTGTTCGGCCCCATCCTGCAGCAAGGCTATGGCGCTGGCGAGACCACATCGGGCGTGTGCGGCCTGTCGGTGGAAGACCATCTGTTTGCCCGCGCAGCGCGGCCGCAGCGGCTGGCATCGTGCGGGCGCCCGTTTCTGGAATGCGATGTGCAGATCCTGGGCGACGACGGCCTGCCTGTGGCGACCGGCGATATCGGCGAGATCGTGGTGCGCGGCGATGACATCTTTGCGGGCTACTGGCGCGCCCCCGAGCTCACGGCCGAGGTGCTCAAGGACGGCGCTTACCACACGGGCGACCTGGCCCGCATGGATGACGAGGGCTACGTCTACATCGTGGACCGCAAGAAGGACATGGTGATCAGCGGCGGCTTCAACGTGTACCCGTCGGAGGTGGAAGCCGTGCTGTACCAGCACGACGCCATTGCCGACGCCTGCGTGTTTGCCGTGCCCGATGACAAGTGGGGTGAGGCCGTGGCCGCGCACGTGGTGCTCAAGCCCGGCTGTGCGGCCGGCGCCGACACCACCGCCGCCATCGACGCGTTCTGCGCCCAGCACCTGGGCGGCTTCAAGCGGCCCCGGCGCATCGAGTTTGTGCCCACTCTGCCCAAGAACCCCAACGGAAAGGTGATGCGCCGTGCCGTCCAGGCCCCGTACTGGGAGGGGCGTGGGCGCATGGTGAACTAGGTACATCCCCTGAGCGGCTAACAAAACTCCCCTGGCGTCGTTGTCTCGCCTTGTCGTACTACTTGTACTGCCTGCGGCGAAACGCCTAGCCAGGGCCGCTTCGCTGAGTTTTGTTAGCCGCTCTTACTGGCTGGCACGCACCATCCGTCCGT
>JANJVG010000174.1 GCA_024710165.1 Burkholderiaceae bacterium | reverse complement strand
GCTATGGCCCTGATGCTCCAGCCCTGCTGGCGCAGCGATGCCAACGTCACTCTGTCTTCTGGCTGCAAGTGTTCGTATCTCGTTCTCATTTGCGTACATTACCCTCGGTGAGGGTGTTGCACTTCAGATTTGAGACCGCCCAGCTTTTTCTTGAAAAAGGTGTCCGTTTGATTATGGGGGGCTCAATCGAAACGATTTGCACCGCACAGCCGGTAGCCAGCCGGATTGGGGGCATCGATCAGAAAAAGCAGACCCGGCGAGAACGGTGGTTGCCGGATTTGCTGGCGACGGTTTCCAGGCCAGTCAGGCTCCCGGGCGCCTGCTTATCACCGCCGGGCTGGATATATGCGAACGCACGACGATGAACCGCGCTGCAAGCGAGCATGCGTTGACCGATGCTGCGTACCCAATATCTTCTGGAGATCGGGGAGATTTCTGTTTGTCACGCGATGGGGCGCATTATGAATAATCTGACCCTATAATCGAACGCACCAACCACTCTCCTTCCTCTGCACCATGACCAGTTACAAAGAACTCCTGAAACAGCGCGAAGCACTTGAACAGCAAATCAATGAAGCCCGGCGTCAGGAACTGGCAGGTGCCATCGCCCAGGTGCGCGCCCTGATTGCTGAATATCAGCTCACCCAAGATGATGTCTTTCCCGCTGGCCGCGTCCGCAGCGCCTCCATGGGCACGAAAGTGGCGCCCAAATACCGCGATCCCGCCACGGGCCAGACCTGGACCGGTCGAGGCAAGGCTCCCAAGTGGATTCAAGACAAGGACCGCGCTCAATTTGCCATTTGAAAAAAATCCGCTTCGGCGGATTTTTTCATCCTGCGAACAAAACCGGTGTTTGCCTGAATGCCGGACAGGCATGCTTCTGGTGTCACGGTATTGATTTCCAGGGGTGAAGGATGACCTGCATAAAACCGCGGTCTGTGATTGCCCGGCCTCTGCCCACTGCATACGGTTCTTGCCAACAGCAGGGCCATGGGCCGTAAAAAGACGCTTTGCCCCCTCCTGATCCGCACCATCAGCACCCGCGAGGGTCAGGCAGATTTGCCCTAAAACCCTGCCGACCGTCTGAAAAGGGCATGGTTACTGTCAGTGCACTGATTTCACTCGGCGCATATTGCCCTGTTATTCGCCGATTGATGTGGCAAGGGTCGGCGCGTTGTTTGTGCCCCGGGGACTTCGCCCCCTTCCTTGGAATGGACCGCATCACGACCTGCCGCCGGTGATCGAGTGGCCTCGGGCGGTCCGCCCCATGCTGCCGGGATGGGGCGGAGCATCCCCTACCATAGTGTGGGCCATTGCAAGCGGGCGCAGGGCTGCCAGAATGGCTCTCTTGCCCCACTTCAGGAGACTTGCCATGGCATCCCGAAAGCCGCACCCGGTTCGTCACGCCTTTGCGTCCACGCTCCAGCAATTCTGCACGGCCTCGGGCAAGTCGGGGCAGTTGTATTCGCTGCCAGCGCTGGCCAGACAGTTTCCGCAGATCAGCCGATTGCCGGTGTCGATACGCATCGTGCTCGAATCGGTGCTGCGCAATTGCGATGGCCGCAAGGTTACGGCCGAGCATGTGCAGCAGCTCGCGCAGTGGCAGCCCCAGGCCGAACGCAAGGACGAAATCCCGTTCGTCGTCTCGCGCGTGGTGCTGCAGGACTTCACCGGTGTGCCCTTGCTGGCCGACCTGGCCGCCATGCGCAGCGCGGCGCAGCGCCTGGGCAAGAACCCCTGCAAGATCGAGCCGCTGGTACCCGTGGATCTGGTGGTGGACCACTCCATCATGGTGGACCACTACGGCAGCAAGAAGGCGCTGGACCTGAACATGAAGCTCGAATTCCAGCGCAACCGCGAGCGCTACGAATTCATGAAATGGGGCATGCAGGCCTTCGACACCTTTGGCGTGGTGCCCCCGGGCTTTGGCATCGTGCACCAGGTCAACCTTGAATACCTGGCGCGCGGCGTGCACAAGACCAAAGAGGGCATCTACTACCCCGACACCCTGGTGGGAACCGACAGCCACACCACCATGATCAACGGCATTGGCGTGGTGGGCTGGGGCGTGGGCGGCATCGAGGCAGAGGCCGCCATGCTGGGTCAGCCGGTCTATCTCCTTACGCCCGACGTGGTGGGCCTGGAGCTGACAGGCCAGTTGCGCGAGGGCGTCACCGCCACCGACCTGGTGCTCACCGTCACAGAGCTGCTACGCCAGCACAAAGTGGTGGGCAAATTTGTGGAATTTTTCGGCGAAGGCACGCGCACCCTGGCGCTGCCCGACCGCGCCACCATCGGCAACATGGCGCCCGAATATGGCGCCACCATGGGCTTCTTCCCGGTTGATGAAAAAACCATCGACTACTTCAAGGGCACGGGCCGCACCAAGGCCGAGATCGAAGCCTTCGAGGCCTACTTCAAGGCCCAGGGCCTGTTCGGCGTACCGCTGGCGGGTGAGGTGGACTATTCGCAGGTGGTGCGGTTGGATCTGGGCAGTGTCACGCCCAGCCTGGCAGGCCCCAAGCGTCCGCAGGACCGCATCGAGCTGGGCCAGGTCAGCCACCAGTTTGCCGACCTGTTCAGCAAGCCCAACGCGCAAAACGGCTTCAACCGCCCGGCGCAGGTGCTGCACACGCGCTACCCGGTGCGTTCCAGCGAGGTGACCGTGGGCAACGGCGATGTGCTGATTGCCGCCATCACCAGCTGCACCAACACCAGCAACCCCAGCGTGCTGTTGGCGGCAGGCCTGCTGGCCAAAAAAGCCGTGCAGGCAGGGGTGCGGGTCGCGCCGCACATCAAGACCTCGCTGGCGCCCGGCTCGCGCATCGTGACCGAATACCTCCGCGAAACCGGTCTGCTGCCGTACCTGGAAAAGCTGGGCTTTGCGCTGGCGGGCTATGGCTGCACCACCTGCATCGGCAATGCGGGCGACCTGACACCCGAACTCAACGAGGCCATCACGCAGAACGACCTGGTGTGCGCCGCCGTGCTCTCGGGCAACCGCAACTTCGAGGCGCGCATCCACCCGAACCTCAAGGCCAACTTCCTGGCCAGCCCGCCGCTGGTGGTGGCCTATGCGATTGCGGGCACCGTGCTCAAGGACCTGATGACCGAACCCGTGGGCCAGGGCAAGGGCGGGCGCGACGTGTACCTGGGCGACATCTGGCCCACCAGCGAGGAAATCCACCAGCTCCTGAAGTTCGCCATGAAGGGCAAGGCCTTCCGCGAGAACTACGCCAAGGTCGCCACCGATCCCGGCAAGCTGTGGAAAAAGATCAAGGGTGTCAGCGGCACGGCCTACACCTGGCCGCAGAGCACCTACATTGCAGAGCCCCCCTTCTTTGCTGATTTTGCTATCAATTCAATAGCTTATGGCGCTTATTCAGCGGGCGCTACAGGCCAAAATCATTCAAATCCTGTGGCCGTGCAGGGTGCACGCACCATGGCCTTGTTTGGTGACTCCATCACCACCGACCACATC